>DATFJP010000306.1:0-2995 GCA_035269105.1 Desulfuromonadales bacterium | reverse complement strand
AGCAGAACACGGCGAACGCCGAGGAGAGCGCGGCGGCGGCCGAGGAATTGTCGAGCCAGGCGGCGCAGCTGCGGCAGATGCTGGGGCGGTTCCGGCTCAAGGCCCGACCGCAGGGCGACAGCGAAGCCGCGTCGCTCGTTGTGCTGCCCAGGCAGACCCTTGCTGAAAAGCAGGACGGTCAAGCAAAAAGGTGTGCATGAAGTTCTAAACTTTCTTCCGGCATGAGTCGATAAGGAAGGTATTCAAACGTTTTCAGCGAATCCACTGTTTATGTAAAAGGCAAACCCGGAGAAATCCGGGGACGCAAAGCCACAGGTCCTCGGTTGCCGCCATCGGCGACATGGATAGCCGGGTTGCCGAAGTGACGAGACCATCGTTTTTTCCGCACCCGTCTTTCCCTTAAAGACGGGTTTTTTGTTTTAAGTACCTAGGAAACCTTTTAAAAAATGGAGTTTTGAGCATGTTCAACTGGAATTTACGCGCGCGATTGCTGGTCCCGATTCTGCTCCTGGTTGCCTTGGGGATGATCGGCGCCACCGGTTATTCCTACCTTTCGTCTCGGGACGCCCTGCAGGAAGCGATTTTTGCGCAGATGAACCAAGTGACCGAGATGAACGCCCGGGAGGTGAACCAGTGGGTTGAAGGCTTGCAGGATGATCTGCAGGTGTGGACGCGTTTTGAACACTTCTCCCGGGCCTTTGCGTCAAGCGCGGCTCAAACCGAGGTCGCCTCGGACCTGTTAAGGATCAAGCGGGAATATGAGGTTTTCGAGATCCTCGGCCTGGCCGATCAAGAGGGTTTGGTCATATCCGGTACCGAAGCGTCTCACATCGGCACCCTTTCCATTCACGACCGGGAGTATTTCAGGCGAGCCCTGAAAGGGGAAACATTTCTTTCCGAAGTCATTATCAGCAAAGTCAGCGGCCAGCCTGTGGTGGTCATGGCGGCCCCGGTGCGAACGGCCGACAGGATTCAGGGCGTGCTTTTTGCCGCGGTTGATCTCTCGATGTTTTCCCGGACCTATATCGACCCGATTACCATTGGCGAGGAGGGCTATGCCTTTATCCTCAACCCGGAAGGGATCATCATCGCTCACCGGAACAAGGACATGATCTTTAAAACCGATTTGAGCCAGTTCGAGTTCGGGCAAAAGATCATGGCGGCAAATAAAGTGATCCTGACCTACGAATGGGAGGGGGAGCAAAAGATTATGGCTTCCCGCCAGGAACCTGAGACGGGATGGTTTATCGGCGTCGCCGCAACCGAGGATGACCTGCTGGCATCCATCCGGAGTATGCGCAATACCACCACAGTATTGTCCATCATTCTCGTCCTTGGCATGGGTCTCATGGTCTTCGTCCTCGTCAATCCGATCGTCAAAGCCTTGCGCCTGGGGGTGGATTTCGCCGGTGCGATCCGACGGGGTTATGTTTCGCAACGCTTAAAATTAAAGCGAAGTGACGAGATCGGCGTTCTCTCCAGTGCGCTTGATGAGATGGCCGATGGACTTGAGCAGCGGGCAGAATTGGCCGAGGAGATCGCCGGCGGCAATCTGGATGTCAACGTCAAACTCTCTTCGGACCAGGACCGGCTGGGCCACGCCCTGCAGAAAATGACGGCCAATCTCAATGAGCTGCTGTCTCAGATGCAGACCGCCGGTGAGCAGATCGCCTCGGGCAGTTCCCAGGTGGCTGACTCGAGCCAGTCTCTCTCGCAGGGTGCCACCGAGCAGGCCTCTTCCCTGGAAGAGATCACCAGCTCGATGACCGAGATGGGCAGCCAGACCGGCCAGAACGCCGAGAACGCCGGGCAGGCCAACCAGCTGTCGGTGGAGGCCAAGCAGGCTGCCGAGAAGGGCAACACGCAGATGCAGCAGATGGTCAAGGCCATGGAGGAGATCAACCTGAGCGGGCAGAATATCTCGAAGATCATCAAGGTGATCGACGAGATCGCCTTCCAGACCAACCTGCTGGCTTTGAACGCGGCGGTGGAGGCGGCCCGGGCCGGCCAGCACGGTAAGGGCTTCGCGGTGGTGGCCGAAGAGGTGCGCAACCTGGCGGCGCGCAGCGCCAAGGCGGCGAGCGAGACGGCGGAGCTGATCGAAGGCTCGGTGGAGAAGGCGGAGAACGGCGCGCAGATCGCCGATCAGACCGCAGCGGCGCTGGGCGAGATCGTCACGGGTATCACCAAGGTTTCGGACCTGGTGGGCGAGATCGCGGCGGCGAGCAACGAGCAGGCGGCGGGCATCTCGCAGGTGAACCAGGGTCTGGGCCAGATCGACCAGGTGACACAGCAGAACACGGCGAACGCCGAGGAGAGCGCGGCGGCGGCCGAGGAATTGTCGAGCCAGGCGGCGCAGCTGCGGCAGATGCTGGGACGGTTCCGACTCAAGGTGCAAGGGCATGGCAGCGCCGTTCAGCCGGCGCCGGTGGTGGCGCAGGTGGCGGAGAAGGCCGAAAAGCCGGCCAAGGCGGAGCAGGCGGAGAAAAAGAAGGGCTTCTCCCTGCCGAGCGCGGAACCGAGCATCTCCCTGGATGACGCGGAATTTGGCCGCTACTAGGAACGGGCTGAGGGGGCCAGTTGCAAGGCTGGCCCCCTGCCCAACTTTTCGAGAATTCAGCTCTAGATAGAGAAACAACCTCAAGGAGGAAGGCATGAGTAAAGAGAATTCCAACCTGGCCGTGGACGAGTTCTACGAGGGTGACGAAGATACCCAGAAGGGCAAGTATTTGACCTTCCATTTGGGGAAAGAGGATTTCGGTATCGAGATCCGTCACGTCACGGAAATCATCGGCATCCAGAAGATCACTGAGGTTCCGGACATGCCGGATTTCGTGCGCGGCGTGATCAACCTCCGCGGCCAGGTGATTCCGGTGATGGATGTCCGGACGCGGTTCCGCATGCAACATCGGGATTACGACGAGCGCACCTGCATCGTGGTCGTCAATGTCGCGGAAAAAACCGTCGGTCTGGTTGTGGACAAGGTCAATGAGGT
>DATFJP010000305.1:0-27536 GCA_035269105.1 Desulfuromonadales bacterium | reverse complement strand
TTTTTTTGCGTTTTAACGCTGAGGCGCAAACCAGGACGCAGAGAAATTCCCTGGCCGGGTTTTTCATTGCAACGGGGATTTTCAAAGGGCCGGCAGGGGTGACTTGCCAGACGAGCCATGGTTTTTGGTTTTCTAAAAAGTCTTGTTTGGGTTTTCTCTGCGACCTCTGCGACCCTGCGTTAAAAAAAAGACCCCGGAAAAGCAAACAAAATTGCTCAAATTTTCCGGTCGTGGTAATTTAGCAAGTTATGCCGAGTTATGATAAAAATCCGGGACTGCATCCCCCTGTCGCCGACCTGCTGCAGCTGGACAAGCCGGGCCGTTACCTGGGCGGGGAACTGGGCAGCGTCAGCAAGAACTGGGACGAGGTTGATGTCACGTTTGCCCTTGCCTTTCCCGACGTTTACGAAGTGGGGATGAGCCACCTCGGCTCGGGCATCCTTTACAAGATTCTCAATGATACGCCCTGGATCGCCGCCGAACGCAGCTATGCCCCCTGGCCCGACCGCGAGGCGCAACTGCGCGCCGGCGGCGAACCACTGACATCCCTGGAAACGGGCCGCCCGCTGGCCGACTTCGATATTGTCGGCTTTTCCCTGCAGTATGAGCTCAGCTGCACCAATGTCCTGAACATGCTCGACCTGGCCGGCATCCCCTGGCATGCCGCCGAGCGCGACCTTCCGGCGCCGCTGGTGGTGGTTGGTGGACCCTGCGCTTTCAACCCGGAACCCCTGGCTGATTTCATTGATTGTGCCATCATCGGCGATGCCGAGGAGGCGGTCGTGGAACTCTGCGCTGCCGTCCGCGACAGCCGCCGGGCCGGAGAAGACCGCGCCGAACTGCTGATCCGCCTGGCCCGAATTGACGGACTCTATGTTCCCGCCCATTTTCAGCCCGTTTATCATGCGGATGGCCGCATCGAACGGATCGAAGCGCTCAACCCCGAACGACCGGTTGTGCGTCGCCGCGTCCTGCCCGACCTGGACACCGCCCCCTACCCGACTGCGCCGATCGTTCCCTTTCTCCAGGCCATCCATGACCGGGTCGCGGTGGAAGTGGCCCGCGGCTGCACACGCGGCTGCCGCTTCTGTCAGGCCGGCTATATTTATCGTCCCGTCCGTGAGCGCCGGCCCGAAACCGTCCGCAGCCTGATCGCCGAAAGCCTGGCCTGTTCAGGCTATGACGAAGTGTCCCTGCTTTCCCTGTCGACCGGCGATTACAGCGCCATCGAGGCTCTGGTGCAAAGTCTGATGAGCTGCTATGGCGATCAGCGGATTGCCCTGTCGCTGCCCAGTTTGCGGGTCGGCTCGCTGACCCCGGAATTGATGCAGGAGATCAAAAAGGTTCGCAAAACCGGCTTTACGCTGGCCCCCGAAGCGGGCAGCGAGCGGCTGCGCAAGGTCATCAACAAAGGCATCGCCGAGCAGGATCTGCTGGCTGCCGCCCACCAGGCCTTTACCCTCGGCTGGCGCGTCATTAAACTCTATTTCATGATCGGCCTGCCCACGGAAACCGACGCGGACCTGGCCGCCCTGGTCGACCTGTCGGCAAGCGTCAAGGCTGCCGGTCGCGGCACCGAGGGCGGTAATGCCGTCAATGTTTCCGTCTCCACCTTCGTGCCGAAACCGCACACCCCTTTTCAGTGGGAAGAACAGATCGGCGTGGAAGAAACCCTGCGCCGTCAAAGCGAGCTGCGCGAAGCTCTGGCAAAAAAACGTCTCAAGCTGAAATGGCACGATGCCCGGACGTCGTTTCTGGAAGGCGTTCTGGCCCGCGGCGACCGGCGGCTGGGTCGGGTGCTGGAAGAGGCTGTTCGCCGCGGCTGTCGCTTCGACGGTTGGCGGGAACATTTCAACTGGGAGGCCTGGATGGAGGGCTTCGCGGCTGCGGAGCGGCGCCCCGAATGGTATCTGCGCCGCCGCGAGGAGGATGAAACCCTGCCCTGGGACCACATCGACGCCGGGGTGTCCAAGGACTTCCTGTTGCGGGAAAAACAGGCAGCCCTGCTTGGCCGGCAAACTCCCGACTGCCGCCATGGCCGCTGCATCTTATGCGGACTCTGCGACCTGGACACGATTCGCCCGCGCGAAGCCCCGCCCGAAGTACGGCATGAGGCGCCGGCCGATGCGGAGCTCAAGTCCCAGGCAGCCAGCGACGATTTCAGCAAAATCCGCCTGACTCTGCGCAAAACCGGCCGGACGACCGCCATCAGCCATCTCGAATTCATGACGGTGATGCACCGCGCCCTGCGCCGCGCCCGCCTGCCGGTCCGTTATTCGGCTGGTTTCCACCCGGCGCCGCGGGTCAGTTTCGGCGATGCCCTGCCGATCGGAGTGGCCAGCGAGGCCGAACTTGTCGACCTCGAACTGACCGAACCCCGCGATCCCGGGGATGTTCTGTGCCTGCTGAATCAGCACTTGCCCGAAGACATTCGGGTCCTGCAGGCCCGGCTCTGGCCCCGCAACGGCCCCTCGCCGGGAGCGAGCCTGGCTTCGGCCACTTACCGCGTGCCTCTGCCGGAGCATGGTCCCGTCAATCTCGAACAAAAGCTTCAGGACTTTCTGGCGGCCAGCAATGTCATGGCCCTGCGCTCCAAAAAGGGCCGCGCCGAAACGGTCGACTTACGACCCTGGGTCGCCGACCTGTCCTGTTGCCCCGGCGAACTCATCATGGAAATGCATTCGGGCAGCCCGATCGTGCTGGCCGGACATCTGCTCGAATTGCCTGCCGAAGCTGTCCGCCGGCTCGGAATCTGCAAATTGGCGGTCAGGCTCAAGGAGGAATGAGGGGCAGAAACCTGCAAAAATCGTCGGTTTCGCTGCGGCAAGGCACAGAAATGACTTGGAATTTTAAGCATCTGGCTTATAATCGACAGACAATCGGCAGACCGGCTCGCCCCTTGCGGCCTAATCCCGAACAATGAATTTTACTCCCCGCCTGCGACAGCCCGGCCGGCACGGAAGCTGTCCTGAATTGCTGGATGGAAGCCAATGGAGACACACATGACCAAGGAACTGGTCATCAACATTACCTCCCACGAGACGCGGGTCGCCTTGCTGGAGAGCGGTCACATCGCCGAACTCTATATCGAACGCAGCCGGGAGATGGGCATCGTCGGCAATATCTATCGCGGCAAGGTGATCCGGGTTCTGCCCGGCATGCAGGCCGCCTTTGTCGATATCGGCCTGGACAAAGCCGCCTTTCTCTACGTGGCCGATGTCCTGGATGAAATCGAGGCGGTCGAACGCTATATCGAAGGTAATCAGCCCTCCCGCGAGGCCGGCGACGACACGGCGGAAGAACGCCCCCCTCTGCCGCCGATCGAGGACCTTCTGCAGGAAGGGCAGGAGATCCTGGTCCAGGTCTCGAAGGAACCGATCGGCACCAAGGGCGCTCGCATCACCTCGCACATCTCCCTGCCGGGGCGCAACCTGGTTTACATGCCGACCGTCGATCATGTCGGCATCTCCCGCCGCATCGAAAATGAAGAAGAACGGAACCGCCTGCGCCACCTGGTGGATGTCTTGCGCCCCGAAGGAACCGGGTTCATCGTCCGCACGGCCGCGGAAGGCAAAGGCGCCGATGAACTCAAGGCCGATATGGACTACCTGGTCGGCCTCTGGGAGCAGATCAGTCAGCGCAACAACGGCAAGGGCGCGCCATGCCTGATTCATTCCGACCTGGATGTTACCAGCAAGGTGCTGCGCGACATTCTGACCGAGGACGTCTCACGCATTATCGTCGATTCCGAGGAAGGTCACCGCAAGATCGTCGGCTTCCTGGACACTTTCATGCCCGGCCATAGCTTCCCCGTCGAACACTACCGGGAAGACGAACCTATCTTCGACGCCTTCGGCCTTGAGGTCGAGATCTCCCGCGCCCTGGGCCGCAAGGTCTGGCTGAAAAGCGGTGGCTATATCATTATCGAGCAGACCGAGGCCCTGGCGGCCATCGACGTCAACACCGGCCGCTTCGTCGGCAAGCACAACCTGGAAGACACGATTCTCAAGACCAATCTCGAAGCAGTCAAGGAAGTCGCCTTCCAACTGCGGCTGCGCAACATCGGCGGCCTGATCATCATCGACTTCATCGACATGGAGAAAGAAGCACATCGGGAGAAAGTTCACGCCGCCCTCGAGGAAGCGCTCAAGCTGGACAAATCGAAAACCAACATCCTCAAGATTTCCGAACTGGGCCTGGTCGAGATGACCCGCAAGCGGGTCCGGGAAAGCATCGGCCGGACTCTATGCGAGGCCTGCCCCTACTGCGAGGGCAAGGGGTACATCAAGAGCAAGACCACCACCGTCTACGAAATCTTTCGCGAGCTGCAGAAAGAGATGCACAATGCACCCGGCTACCGGATGACCCTGAATGTTCACCCCGACATCGCCAACCTGCTCTACGACGAGGAACGCCCGGGCATCGAGGAACTGGAGGAGCGCTATGAAAAACAGGTCACCATCCATGCCCGTCCCGGTTTCCATATCGAACAGTTCAACATCCTGGTCGGGTAAAAACCACACCCACCGATAAACGCTCCTCCCTGAGCGGCTTTGATAATCCTTTATCCGCCAGGGACGCTTCCGGGGAAGTGTCCCTCGGAAGCGTCCCTCGTTTGGACCAATTTTCTCTTGACAGGCAACCGCTTGCCGGCCTATAAGGTAGAGTTCCTGAGCAGGCCGCAGAGGCCGAATCCGCTCAAGGCCGAAAGCGAGGTGATCTGGATGTACGCGGTGATCAAAACCGGAGGAAAACAATACAAAGTATCCGAGGGCGACCTGCTCAAGGTCGAGAAACTGACTGGCGAGGTGGGCGATACCATCGAGCTGGATGAGGTCCTCATGGTTGGCGGAGAAGAGGTCAAAATCGGAACACCTCTCTTGCCCGATGCGAAAGTCACGGCGAAGATTGTGGAACAGGGCAAAGACAAAAAGATCCTGGTCTTCAAATCGAAACGCCGCAAGAACTATCGCAAACTCAACGGACACCGACAACCGATTACCCGCCTGCAGGTCACGGGCATCGAAGCTTAAAGTTTAGGTCAGCAAGGAGGCAGTTCCATGGCTCATAAAAAAGGTGTTGGCAGTACCCGTAACGGTCGCGACAGTGCTGGTAAGCGCCTCGGCGTCAAGCGGTTCGCCGGCCAACAGGTTGCCGCAGGCTCGATCCTGGTCCGCCAGCGCGGCACCAGTATTCACGCCGGCAGCAATGTCGGCTGCGGCAAGGATTATACTCTGTTCGCCCTGATTGACGGAGTGGTCAAATTCGAACGCCTGGACAAGACCAGGAAGAAGGTCAGCGTCTACGCGGCCTGAGCTTCAGCAAGCGTAATTTTCAAAAGCCCGGGCTCCTCAAGAGTTCCGGGCTTTTTTCTATGTACAGCTCGGCAAGGCAGCTTTTCCCTCATGAACTTTGTTGACGAAGTCAAATTTCAAGTCAAGGCCGGTGACGGCGGCCGCGGCTGTCTGTCGTTCCGCAGGGAGAAATTCATCCCGCGCGGCGGACCGGACGGCGGCGATGGCGGTGACGGCGGCGACGTCCTGTTCGAAGTCGACCCGGGCCTCAACACCCTGCTCGACCTGCGTTACCGAGCCCAGTACCGGGCGCAAAACGGCGCTCCCGGCATGGGTAAGACCCGGCACGGCAAAAATGGCGACCCCCTGGTGATCAAGGTGCCGCCAGGGACTCTGGTCTATGACGAAGAAACCGGTGAGCAGCTCGCCGATCTGACCGAATCCGACCGGCAGGTCCGTCTCCTGCGGGGTGGCCAGGGCGGCCGGGGCAATGCCCGTTTCGCCACTTCGACCAACCGTGCGCCGCGGCACACCCAGCCCGGCCAGCCGGGCGAGGAACGGACCCTGCGCCTGCAGCTGAAACTGCTGGCCGACGTCGGCCTGGTTGGGCTGCCGAATGCAGGCAAGTCAACCCTGATCTCCAGCGTTTCGGCAGCCCGCCCCAAAATCGCTGATTATCCTTTTACCACCCTGGTCCCCAATCTCGGCGTCGTCCGCCATGGTGATTTTGGCTCTTTTGTCATGGCTGACATCCCGGGGCTGATTGCCGGGGCCAGCGAAGGCCAGGGGCTGGGTATCCGCTTTCTGCGGCATATCGAACGCACCGACCTGTTCCTGCATCTTGTTGATCTGTCCGGCATGCAGGAGGGAGACCCCCTGGAAAACTTCGCGGCGATCAACCGCGAACTGGAACAATACAACCCTGAATTGATGGCCCGCCCGATGCTGGTGGTTTTCACCAAGCTCGACATGACCGAAGTTCGCCAGCAGGTGGCCGACCTGGAGCCGGTCTTCGCAAGCCAGGGGGTGCGCACCCTGGCTGTTTCAGCAGTGACCGGCGAAGGTATCCCGGTTCTGGTCCAGACGGTCAGCAAAGAACTGGGCCGGATCCGGACTCCCAGGCGGGGCTCGCTTGACACCTCGGATGACGACAGGTAGAATTCCCGAGTTTTTTCAAACATTTCTCAAAAGTTTACAAATGCGAACGATACTTCTGGCTCATGTCAAGCGGGTGGTGGTGAAGATCGGCAGCGGAGTCATCTCCGACGAGAACGGCCTCGATGTCGAAAAAATCCAGAACATCTGCAATGACGTCGATCAGCTGCGCCAGCGAGGGTTCGAGGTGGTCCTGGTCTCCTCGGGAGCCATCGCCGCCGGTCGTAAAGACCTCGGTATCCAGGGACGCCCGCAGACAATCCCCCTCAAGCAGGCCGCCGCGGCAATCGGCCAGAGCCGCCTCATGCGGGTTTTCAAGGACGCACTTCACCACCACGGCCACCAGGCGGCCCAGGTTCTGCTGACCCGGGATGACCTGGCCAATCGGCGGCGCTATCTGAATGCCCGCAATACGCTGATGACCTTGCTTGAATACGACGTTATTCCGATCATTAACGAAAACGATACAGTTGTGGTCGACGAACTGCGGTTCGGCGACAACGACAACCTGTCCTCCATGGTGACCAATCTGGTCGAAGCGCAGCTGCTCGTTATTCTATCCGACGTCGACGGACTCTATGACCGCGACCCCCGCCGCCACGCCGATGCCCGCCTGATTTCCGAGGTCGAGCGCATTACTCCCGAAATCGAACAGATGGCCGGCACCGAGAGCGGTCTGCTGGGCACCGGCGGCATGGTCACCAAGCTCAAGGCCGCCAAGCGGGCCACCCTCTACGGTGCGGGGACCGCCATCATCAACGGCCGGAACGGTCACAACCTGCTGCACCTGTTTGACGGTCACGAGCTGGGCACCTATTTTCTGCCGGCCCGCGATCCCATGGCCGCCCGCAAGCACTGGATCGCCTTCACCAAAAAACCGCGGGGGAAACTCTTCCTGGACGAAGGGGCTTACCGGGCAGTGGCCGAAAAAGGCAAAAGTCTCCTGCCCTCGGGCGTTCGCGACATCGAGGGCAGTTTCGAACGCGGCGATGCGGTGCGCCTCTGCAATATCGACGGTCGGGAGTTCGCCAAGGGGGTCACCAATTACACTTCGGCGGAACTGGTCCGCATTCAGGGCAGAAAAACCAGTGAAATCGCTGCCATTCTAGGTTATCAATACGGCGATGAAATCGTCCACCGCGATAATCTGGTCCTGCAGCTTTAGCGCATTGCCGGACAAAAAACCGGTCTATTGCAGGCCATGCGAGCTTTCCCGGGCCTTTGGCATGTTGTATTCTATGAGCAAGCCGCTTTTCGCCGTGCTTGCCGTTTCCCGTCAAACTCTCATCCGGGAGGATCAGATACCATGACCGTCACCGAACAGATGATCCACGTTGCCAGGAATGCCCGGGAGGCCTCCCGGAGGCTCGGCAGCCTGTCTGCCAACGTCAAGAACGAACTGCTGCGGCGCATGGCGCAGGGCCTGCTCGATGCCCAGGAACAGCTCACCGGGGAAAATGAAAAAGATCTGATGGCCGCCCGTGCCGCCGGACTGTCCACCGCCATGCTCGACCGCCTGACCCTGGACAGCGGCCGTATCCGCGGCATGGCCGACGGGCTTCGGGAAGTCGCCGAACTGCCAGACCCGGTCGGCGAGGTGACTGGCATGCGGCGTCGGCCCAATGGACTGCTGGTTGGCCGGATGCGGGTTCCCCTGGGCGTCATCGGCATTATCTACGAATCCCGGCCGAACGTAACTGCGGATGCCGCCGGGCTCTGCCTCAAGAGCGGCAACGCCGTCATTCTGCGTGGCGGCAAAGAGTCGCTGCATTCCAACCTGGCCATCGGCGGCATTCTGCAGAACCAATTGGAGCGCATGGGCCTGCCGGCCGCCTGCCTGCAGGTCATCAAGACCACCGACCGCGATGCCATGCTGGAGTTGCTGAAAAGAGAGGACGAGATTGATTTGATCATACCCCGCGGCGGCGAAGGCCTGATCCGCTTCGTCAGCGAGCATTCGCGAATCCCGGTGATCAAGCACTACAAGGGCGTCTGCCATACCTTCGTCGACGCCTCAGCCGATTTTGCCCAGGCCGAAAAGATCTGCGTCAACGCCAAGGTTCAGCGGCCGGGTGTCTGCAACGCTATGGAAACCCTGCTGGTTCACCAGGACATCGCCGAAACCTTCATCCCGCGGATTGCTTCGGTCATGCGCAGCCACGGCGTCGAACTGCGCGGCTGTCCGGTCACCAGGGAGTTCGCTCCCGATATCCAGGCCGCCAGCGAGGAAGACTGGTACGCCGAGTACCTCGACCTGACCCTTGCCGTCCGGGTTGTCGAAAACCTTGAGGAGGCGATTGACCACATTCGCACCTACGGCTCCCTGCATACCGAGGTCATCGTCACCCGGGACTATGAGAACTCCCAGCGCTTTTTGAACGAAGTCAACTCCAGCGTGGTCATGGTGAATGCTTCGTCGCGCTTCTCGGACGGTCATCAGCTTGGCCTGGGCGCCGAAATCGGCATTTCCACCACCAAACTGCACTCTTTCGGCCCGATGGGACTGGAAGATTTGACCACCCGCAAATTCATTATTTACGGTGACGGCCAGGTGAGGGACTAAATCAGGGTGCTGAATTCATGAGACTTGGTATCCTCGGCGGCACATTCAATCCGATCCACAAGGCGCATCTGCAGATCGCCAAGGACGTCCTGAAGACCTGCGGCCTCGATCGGGTGCTGTTCATCCCCTCGGCTGATCCGCCCCACAAGCCCGTTGACACTTCATTTCCGCACCGGATGGCCATGGTTCAGGCGGCCATCGCCGGAGAGCCGGCGTTTGCGGCCAGCGACCTGGAAGAGCAGCGGGGCGGCAAGAGCTATTCCGTGGATACCCTGCGCCATCTCAAGCGCATGGACCCGGCCGGTGAGCGGTACTTCATTATCGGCCTGGATTCCTACCGCGACCTCGGCAGCTGGAAATCCTGCGAAAAACTGTTCGAACTCGCCCACCTGGTGGTGATGACCCGGCCCGGCATCGAGGTCGACGATCCCTTCGCCCCCCTGCCCGTTGCGGTCCACCGGAACTTCTGCTATGATTCGGCACGAAAAAGGATGCAGCATTCATCTGGGAATTCCGTGATTTTCCTCGAAGAAACCCACTTGGACATTTCGTCGACGAAGATCCGTGAACGGGTCGCCGCCGGCCTGCCGATCGGCCATCTCGTCCCCGCCGCCGTCGCTGACTATATTTCTGATCATGCCCTGTACCAACCACCAGGGCAAGGGAGCTGATAATTTGCAAACGAAGGAAAAGGCCCTTTTCTGCGCATCCCAGGTTCTCGACAAGAAAGCGACCCAGGTTCGCGTTCTCGACGTTCGTTCCCTCTCATCCCTCACCGACTTTCTGATCCTTGCTTCAGGAAGCTCCGACCGCCAGGTTCAGGCTTGCGCGGAAGCAGTCCACCAGGGCCTGAAAAAGCATTACGACCTTTTGCCCCTGGGGATTGAAGGCATGCAGGAGGGCCGTTGGGTCCTGCTCGATTACGGCGATGTCATGGTCCACGTGTTTCATGAGCCGGTCCGTCAGTTTTACGACCTGGACGGTTTATGGGGTGATGCCCGGGAAGTGCCCCTGCCCGACGAAGAACAATCTGCCGCCCTGGCGCAGCCGTGAAGCTTCACCTGTTCTGCATCGGCCGCCTGAGCGAAGCTTACCTCAAGGAGGGCTGCCAGGAATTCGCCGCCCGCCTGAACCGCTACCTGCCGCTGGTCATCGATGAACAGAAAGAGTACAAAACCGGCAGCAAACCCGACTTGCCGCGAATTCTCGAAAACGAAGGGCAGCGCCTGCTGGAACGTATCCCGGCGGGGGCATTCGTTATCGTTCTGGATGAGCGCGGCCGGACCTTCAAGACTCACCAATTGGCCGATCGCTTGAACCGGCACATGATTGAAGGTTGCAGCGGCTGGGTAATACTCATCGGTGGACCGCACGGCTTGAGTGATACTGTCCGCGAACGGGCCGACCTGCTGTTGTCCCTGACCCCTTTGACGCTGACCCATCAAATGGCCCGACTGCTGCTGCTCGAACAGCTCTATCGGTGCTGTACAATTATCCGCAATGAGCCGTACCATCATTAATCATGACGCTTGCGTAAAAATAATTTCCAAATGATTTCATCCTTCTGCCGAGCTATCGCAGCGGGTGCAGAAAGAGAAGGGAGACCCCGCCGGGGAAAAATTACCCCGCAGAATCCTTTTTCATTGTAGAATTGTCAGTAGAACAACGTCATAATAACGATCAGGAGGGTTTGGCTACATGGTGAAAGATTTTCAGGAGGTCAAGAAGCAGCTGCTCAACGAACGGCAGGCCCTGCTCAAAGAGGTCAATAATTCCTATGAAACCTGCCGCGAAATGGGACAGGACGGCGTGCCGGACATCGGCGACATGTCGGCGATGACCTACAATCGTGATGTTCTGTTCAACCTGAGTGAAACCCAGCGCCAGAGAATTTACGACATCGATGCCGCCCTGGACAGGATGGCCGCGGGCGAATACGGCATCTGCGAGGAATGCGGCGAGGAAATCGCCCCACGGCGGATGGAAGTGCGCCCGTTTTCCCGCTACTGCATCGAATGTAAAACCGATATCGAGAAATCCGGAATGTAAGTGTTTGCCCGGCGAGGGCATCCTGCACGTCTCAAGGAGGACTCCATGACGTTCATGGCTTTTCTGCTGTTATGTATTTTCCTCATCCTGTTTTTCCTCTACTTCTGGGGGCTCAACCCCCACATGGTCACCGTCTACCTGATGACCGAACACAGTGTGAGCTATCCGGTCGCCTTTGTCGTGATTGGCTGTATCGTGTTCGGCCTGGCGCTTGGCATCGGCGCCTACTTCTACTCAGCGATGACCTACCGCTGGGGCCGATGGCGGCGGGATCGCCAGGAAAAGAAGCAGAGGGAAATCAATGCCGTCTACCGTGAAGGTGTCGGCCGGCTGCTTTCCGGCGACCTGAAAAAAGCGCGCATGCTGCTGCAGAAGGCGATGGACCGTGATCCGCGCAACGTCGAAACCTATATCGCGATGGCCAGCCTGTACAGTCAGGAAGGCAATCCCGCCGAAGGCCTGGTCATGCTGGGCAAGGCCCGGGACCTGGATCCGAAAAGCCGCGAGGTCCTCTTCAAGACCGCCGCGCTTCAGGAAGAAATGGGCAACGACGAAGAAGCCATGGAATCCTACCAGGAGTTGATCCGTCTGGAAAAAGACAACCGCAAGGCACTCCGCAACCTGCGTGATCTCTACATCGATCAGGAGCGCTGGGAGGAAGCTCTGGAGATCCAGCGCAAAATCCTCAAGACCGGGCCGGGCGCCAACCGCATGCAGGAAGAAAAAGAAAAGCTGCTGTTTTTGCGCTACGAAATGGCCGGCAGGTCGATTGCGAACGACGATATCGACAGCGCCAAGTCGGAACTCAAGGATGTCATCCGGCAGATGCCGGAATTCACGCCGGCCCGGGTCACTCTGGGGGATGCCTACGTCGCCCAGAATCGCGAGAGCGAAGCGGTCAAGACCTGGCAGGAAGGCTATCTCAAACTGGGCAAAAGCGTTTTCCTGGAGCGCCTCGAAGACTACTACCTGGAGCGGGAAGACCCCTCCTCCCTGTTGGGCTTTTTCCGGGATACCGTCCTGAAACGCGGTGAGGACCTGGTGCTGCGCCTGTTTTACGGCAAGCTGTGCCTGCGCCTGGAAATGGTCGATGAAGCTCTGGAGCAACTCCAGGCCATCGAAAGTTCCGGCCTGGAAATCCCCCAGGTCCATCTCCTGCTGGCCGAGGCCCACCGGCGGCGCAAGCGTCCCGATGAAGCGATCAGCGAATACCAGAAAGCCCTTGGCATCACCTCGCGGCTGCGGCTCAACTACGTCTGCGAGCCCTGTGGAACCAAATTGCCCGAATGGGTCAGCCGCTGTCCCTCCTGCGGCGCCTGGGGTTCGATTGCGCTGGCCGACCGCAAGGTCATCCTGGAAGCCAAGCCTCTCGACATTGATAAAATGGTCATTCATCATGGCGAGCGCTGAATGAACAAGACAGCCAAACGACCGGTGGCCCTGGTCGTCCTGGACGGCTGGGGCATCAATCCCGACTGCGACAACAATGCCGTCTGCCAGGCAAAGACCCCCCGGCTGGACGAGCTGGCCCGGGCCTGCCCGACGACGATCTTGAAGACCTCCGGCGAGAGCGTCGGCCTGCCGGAGGGACAGATGGGCAACTCGGAGATCGGTCATCTCAATCTGGGTGCCGGGCGCATCATCTTTCATGGCCTGTTCCGCATCAATAAAGCGATTGAGAACGGCGATTTCTTTGCGAACGGTCCGCTTTGCGAAGCCATGCATCATATCAAGCAGGCTGGCGGTAAACTGCATCTTATGGGCCTGGTTTCAAACGGCGGCATTCATTCCCACCAGGAACACCTCCACGCGCTGATCGATATGGCCAAGCAGGTCGGCCTGGACGAGATCCTGATCCATGCGTTCACGGACGGCCGCGATACGCCGCCGGACAGCGGGGCCGGCTTCCTCGAAGTCCTTGAAAACAAGCTCAGCGAAGTCGGCGTCGGCCGGGTCGCGACCGTCATGGGCCGCTACTATGCCATGGACCGGGACAACCGCTGGGAGCGAACGGAAAGAGCCTGGCGCGCCATCGTCCTCGGCGAAGGAAAGCAGGTTGCCAGCAGCAAGGAAGCGATGGCCACGGCTTATGGCGAGGAGCAGACTGACGAATTCGTCGAGCCCCGGGTCATTCAGACCGGGGAGAAGACCTATGAAGGCGTCGAAGACGGCGACGGCATGATCTTCTTCAACTTCCGCTCGGACCGGGCCCGGCAGCTCACCAGGAGCCTGACCCAAAAGGATTTTTCCGGGTTTTCACGGCCCCGATTGCCCGACCTGTCGGCTTTTGTCTGCATGATGGAATACGATAAAACCTTCGCCTTGCCGGTCGCCTTTCAACCCGAGGAGCATCACAAGATCCTCGGCGAAGTGATCGCCGACGCAGGTTTAACCCAGCTGCGGATCGCCGAAACGGAGAAATATGCCCACGTCACCTTCTTTTTCAACGGCGGGGTGGAAAAGGCATTCACCGGCGAGGACCGAATTCTCATTCCTTCCCCGCAGGAGGTTCCGACCTACGATCATAAGCCTGAGATGAGTGCTCCGGAAGTCACCGATGAAGTGGTCCGCCGCATCGAGAGCCGCAAGTATGATCTGATCATCCTCAATTACGCCAATCCGGACATGGTTGGCCACACCGGGGTCCTGGCTGCCGCGATAACCGCCATGGAAACCGTCGACCATTGCGTCGGCCGGGTGGCTGAGGCCATCCGGGCCGCAGGGGGATGTGCCCTGATCACTGCAGACCATGGCAACTGTGAACAGATGACAAATGGCGAGGGCTCGCCGCACACGGCCCATACGACCAATATCGTCCCGCTGATTCTGGTTGAGCCACCGGCTGAAGGGATGACCCTGAAACCTGGCATTCTGGCGGATGTCGCGCCGACTCTGCTCGAATTGATCGGCCTGCCCTCGCCTCCGGAAATGACCGGGCAGAGCCTGCTGATTCATAAAAGCGCAGCAGACTGAAAATTCAGACCACCAGGTACGGACCGTTCATGGGAGGGGGGAATGGCTTTACTGCAATTACTGCGGCGCGACCTCGGTACCTTTCTCGACACCCTCCTGCCTGCGGCCTGTCCCTGGTGCGGACGTTTGTTAAAACCGGGTACCGACCAGACATCAATTTGCGAGGCCTGCCGGCGCGGGATCATCGACTGCGGTCCGGCCTGCTGCCCCCGCTGCTCGCAACCGCACGCGACCCTGGCAGTCAGTCCTCATTATTGCGAGGTCTGCCTGCGCATGCCGCCGCCTTTCGAAAAAGTCCATACGGTCGGCCGCTACCAGAACTCCTTGAAAAAAGCCATCCACACCTTCAAATATCGTGACGATCCGGCCCTGGCGGCTTCTCTGAGCCATCTGCTGATGGACAGTTTGAAAAAGGTTTCTGAAGACTTCCAGCCAAAACGTGTCATTCCGGTTCCGCTTCATCCCCGCCGCTTGCGGCAGCGAGGCTATAATCAGGCCCTGGAATTAGCGAAGCCGGTGGCCCGACAACTGGAGGTCCTTTTGGACAACCGGCTCCTGGAACGCATCCGCCCGACCCTGCCGCAGCAGGACCTGGATGCCCGTGCCAGACGGTCGAACCTGCGCAATGCTTTTGCCCTGACCGGAGGCCTCCACGGCGAGGACCTCCTGCTCATCGATGATGTCATGACCACCGGGACAACCGCACGGGAATGCGGTCTGGCCCTCAAGCGCGGCGGTGCCGGCAGGATTCGCATCGCTGTCCTCGGTCGGGCCTGAAAATGTTTTTTTCTTGGCTTAAAAAGTCGAACCTGCTAAATGTGAGAGGTTTTTCCGCTTCCCATTGTCCAGTGATCCGATGCTGAATAATCCGCTTCTCAAACATCATCTGCAGCTCGAACAGGCTCTCGGGACCATCCCCAGCGGCCTTTTCGTCGTCGACATGGAACTGCGCATCGCTTACTGGAATCCGGCTGCCGAGCGCATCACCGGCTACCCGGCCGAAGAGATGCTCGGCAAGCATTGTTCATTTTTGAAAGGCATCCCCTGCGGCAGGCGCTGCGGTCTGCTGGATCCGGATACACCAAAACCGATCGTCGGCGTCCCCTGCTCTATCGCGACCAGGGACGGCAAACGCATTACCATCATGAAAAACGTCGAGATGCTATACGATGCCGATGGCAACGCCATCGGCGGCATCGAATCCTTTCATGACATCACTCGCCTGCGGCAATTGGAAAGGAATCTGCGCAACAACACTTTTAGCCTTGAAAAACAAGTAAAAGTGCGCACAGCGGAACTGGAAAAGAGCGAAGCCCGTTTTCGGTCCGTGCTCGACAACATGGACGATTTCGCCTATATCACCCTGCGGGACTATCGGCTGGCGTTCATGAACCAGGCCATGATGGCTTTTTTCGGCGACCGTATCGGCGAACCCTGCCATCTGGCGCTTCATAAGCTGAGAACACCCTGTCCCGACTGCCTGATGCCCGAGGTATTCCAGCAGGGAACCGCCCGGCAGGAACGTTCTTTCCAGCGCTTGAACCGGACCTACGAAATCATCCACTCCTGTCTGCCGGGGGAAAACGGCCGGCCGGTGAAATTGGCCGTCTGCCGTGACATCACTCAGCGCAAACAAGCCGAGCAGGAACTGACCGAGGCCAATCTCGAACTCGATGCTTTCGCCAGTTCCATTTCCCATGACCTGCGGGGGATTCTCTCGCCGGTGATCACCTACATGGACTTTTTGCGCACCGAATATGGCGATGTTCTCGACCCTGAGGTGCATAGCGTTCTCGGCGAAGTCGAGCGCCAGAGCGAGCGGGCCGTCGCCCTGCTCAACGACCTGCTGGACCTGGCCCAGGTCGGCCGTATCGAAGCTTCGGCAAAGCCGACCCAGGTGAGCCGCATCATCGAGGAGATTACCCGCGAGCACATTTTGGAACCGGAGCTTCCGGATACTCAGATCCGGGTCGCTCCGGACCTGCCGGCGACCTGGGTCCCGCAAGCCATGATTTACCAGGTTTTCGTCAACCTGATCGCCAATGCCATCAAGTACGCAGGGCCGGCCGGGCAGCCGATCGAAATCGGCTGCCGCAAGGAACAGACCCGGCTGGTTTACTATGTTCGAGACCATGGTCCGGGCATCGCTCCGGAAGAGCGGGAGTCGGTTTTCGAGATTTTTTCCCGAGGCCTGGCAGCCAAAGGCAGCCGAGGTACCGGGGTTGGCCTGGCGATCGTCCGCAAGGTAGCCATGCGCTGCCGCGGTCAGGCCTGGGTCGAAGGCACCCCCGGCGGCGGCGCGACCTTCTGTCTCGGCCTGCCCCATCAACCGGTTGCCCTGACTGAAACGGCCATCCTGCCCTGATGTCGTCCACGACCGAAGCAGGCACCCGCCTGCTCGCTGTCTTCAACGCGCTGCACGAACATTTCGGACCTCGCCGATGGTGGCCGGCAGACAGCGCCTTCGAAGTCGCGGTCGGCGCCATCCTGACTCAGAACACCGCCTGGAGAAACGTTGAACAGGCGATTGCCAATCTCAAAGGAGCGGTCGACCTTTCGCCCGATGCCCTGGCCGGCCTGAGTCGCAACCGGCTCGAAGAGTTGATCAGGCCAGCCGGTTTTTTCCGGCAGAAAAGTCGTTATCTCGAAGAGCTGACGACTTATCTGCTGCGGGAATGGAACGGCGACCTGATCCGCCTCTGCACCGGCCCCCTGGAGACCGCTCGCCGCCGACTGCTCGCCCTGAAAGGCATCGGTCCGGAAACCGCCGACTCCATCCTTCTGTATGCCGCCGGCCGGCCGACTTTCGTCGTTGATGCCTATACCTATCGCATCTTCAGCCGTCTGCAAATTCTGCTAGGCGATGAATCCTACCAGGCTGTCCGCTTGCTGTTCATGCGCAACCTGCCGAAAGACGCATCCCTTTTCAACGAGTTCCATGCGCTGATCGTCCAACATGCCAAAACCTACTGCCGGAAGCGGCGTCCCGACTGCCAGGCCTGTCCACTGCTGGCGGTTTGCCCGCATGGGCAAACCGTGTCCCGCGTTCCGCCTCCCGGCCTTTAATCTTGACTTCTTCTGCGGTTCTGATAGGTTACGGAATTCAATTCTTCAACCCCCCGGAGCAGGACCATGGACTACAAGGATACCCTCAACCTCCCCCGAACCGATTTCCCGATGCGCGGCAACCTGCCGAAGCGCGAACCGGAAATTCTTCAGCACTGGCAGGACATGGAACTGGACCGCCGGGTCAGCGAACCTGACGCCGCAAAGCCCAATTTCACCCTCCATGATGGTCCTCCCTATGCCAACGGCAATATCCACATCGGCCATGCCCTGAACAAGATTCTCAAGGACATCGTGGTCAAGAGCAAGCGCATGCAGGGATATTATGCGCCCTACGTCCCCGGCTGGGACTGCCACGGCCTGCCGATCGAACTGAAAGTCGACCAGCAGCTCGGCAACAGGAAGCGCGAGATGACCAAGGCCCAGGTCCGCAAAACCTGCCGCAGCTATGCTGATCAATGGGTCGGGGTGCAAAGCGAGGAATTTCGCCGGCTGGGCATTTTCGGCGACTGGGAGCATCCTTATCTGACCATGCACCCGGCCTACGAAGCCGCCACCGCCCGGGAACTGGCACGTTTCGCCGAGCGCGGGGGCCTCTACAAGGGCAAGAAGCCGGTACACTGGTGTGCCTCCTGCGTGACCGCCCTGGCCGAAGCGGAAGTCGAATATGCCGACCACACCTCGCCGTCCATTTATGTCAAATTTCCTTATGCTGACGAGCTTCCGGAAGGCTTTGAAGAGCTTGCCGGCCGGCCGCTTTCCTTCGTCATCTGGACGACCACACCCTGGACCATCCCGGCCAACCTGGCAGTCTGCCTGCACCCGGAACTGCCCTATGTGGCGGTGGAAACCGGCGGCGAAGTCCTGATCATGGCCGAAGGACTTTATGAACAGGTCATGGCGGCACTCGGCATCGAGGACTATCGCCTCCTGAAGAACTTCCAGGCCGGCGCCTTCGAAAAGCGAGTCTGTCATCACCCTTTCTACGAGCGCTCGTCGCTGCTGGTGCTCGGCGAGTACGTCACCCTCGAAGCCGGCACCGGCTGCGTGCACACCGCCCCCGGCCACGGCCAGGACGACTATCTGACCGGTCTTAAGTACGATCTGGAAATCTACAATCCGGTTGACGATTACGGCCGCTACCGGGAAGACCTCGAATTGTTCGGCGGCCTGCCGGTCCGGGAGGCCAATGCCAGGGTCACTGCCGTCCTCCGGGAGCGGGGCAACCTGCTGCAGGAAAGCAAGGTCGGACACAGTTACCCGCACTGCTGGCGATGCAAGAAGCCGATCATTTTCCGGGCCACCGAGCAGTGGTTCATTTCGATGGCGGCCAACGACCTGCGCACCAAGGCCCTGGACCACATCAACGACGTGCAGTGGATTCCGCACTGGGGGCGGGAACGTATCTACAACATGATCGAGAATCGTCCCGACTGGTGCATCAGCCGTCAACGCAGCTGGGGGGTGCCGATCACCGTTTTCTATTGCGAAAGTTGCGGCGAAGCCCTCGCCGACGGCAAAGTCATGCACCATGTCGCCGACCTGTTCGAGACCACCGGCAGCGATCTGTGGTTCGAAAAGGAGGCGGCCGACCTTCTGCCCTCCGGCACCAGCTGCCCCCATTGCCGGGCAACCGCTTTTCGCAAGGAAACCGACATCCTCGACGTCTGGTTCGACTCCGGGGTCTCCCACGCAGCGGTCCTGGAACAGCTCCCACAACTGCAGACCCCTGCCGACATGTATCTGGAAGGCAGCGACCAGCATCGCGGCTGGTTCCATTCCAGCCTGCTGGCGGCGGTCGGCACCCGCGACACCGCCCCCTACCGGGCGGTTCTGACCCATGGTTTCGTGCTCGACGAGAAAGGCCGGCCCATGTCCAAGTCGGTCGGCAACGTGGTCGCGCCGGAGAAGGTCATCAAGCAGTACGGCGCCGAAATTCTGCGTCTCTGGGTCGCCACCCAGGATTATCGCAACGACACCCGCGTCGGCGAGCAGATCCTCAAACAGGTTTCCGAAGCCTACCGACGCATCCGCAACACCGCGCGCTATATCCTCGGCAATATTCACGATTTCGCGCCCGAGACGGACCAGCTGGCGGACGGCGACCTACTGGAAATCGACCGCTGGGCCCTGTCACGTCTGGAGAGCCTGGGACAGCGGGTCCTCAAGGCCTACGACGCCTATGAGTTCCACGTCCTGTATCACGCCGTCCACAACTTCTGCGCGGTCGACATGAGTTCCTTCTACCTGGACGTGCTGAAGGACCGTCTCTACACCTCGCCGACCCGCAGCCGCGCCCGGCGCAGCGCCCAGACCGCCATGTACCGCATCCTCGACGCCCTGACCCGGATGATGGCGCCCGTGCTGTCGTTTACCGCCGAAGAGATCTGGGGTTTTCTGCCGGGCAAGCGTGAACCCAGCGTGCATCTGGCGCTCTTCCCGACCTTCGAAAAAAGCCTGGTGGATCCGGACCTGGAAGCCCGCTACGAGAGGCTGCTGGCCCTGCGCAGCGATGTCGCCAAGGTGCTCGAGCAGGCCCGTGCCGAAAAACGGATCGGCCATTCTCTGGATGCCCGCGTCGAACTGTCTGCCGAAGGGGATCTGCGAAACCTGCTCGAAGAGAAGGCGGACGAACTGGCCCCCCTGTTCATCGTGTCGCAGGTCGATGTCAGCACTGAGCCGACCGCAGGCCAGCCCGGCGAGAAACTGCCCGGCCTGAAAATCAAAGTCGACAAGGCTGCCGGGGAGAAATGCAGCCGCTGCTGGAACTATGCGACGACTCTCGGCGCCGATGCCGACCACCCGGAAATCTGCGGCCGTTGCGCACAGGCTCTCCAGGGGAATTGAGAATGCCTGTCGGCCGGTCTCTCAATCCCGGTCAAAACGCGACGGCCGGCTTCCCGGCCGGGAATCCGCAACCTGGTTTTATAGCTTTCCGCAGCCCGCGCCGCGCACTGCGAATGATCGGTTGAATATGTCCCGATACCGTTTCTTTGCCATTGTCAGCCTGGTCATCCTGGTGTTCGACCAGGCCACCAAGCTGCATATCGACCATCATTTCCGGCTTTATGAATCGCTGCCGATCATCCCCGGTTTGCTTTCCCTGACCTATATCCGAAATCCGGGAGCCGCGTTCGGCATCTTCGCTGACAGCAGCCTCCGGCTGCCGTTTTTCATCAGCGTGTCCCTGGTCGCCATGCTGGGGATTCTCTGGATTCTGAAACAGCGGGAGAATGGCCAGCAACCCGGCAATCTCGGGCTGGCGTTGGTTTTCGCCGGCGCCTTGGGCAATCTGATCGACCGCATCCGGCTTGGCGAAGTGATCGATTTTATCGACGTCTACTGGCGGCAATATCACTGGCCGGCTTTCAATGTCGCCGATTCCGCCATCACCGTCGGCGTCTTTTTGCTGCTGGTCGAAATGTGGACCGAGAGAAAGAATGATCAGCCCGAGTGATCTCTGCGGCTGACCGAGCCTTCCGCAACAGAACAGCCACTTTTCGTCAAGAAAGGTGGTTTTTTAGCTGAACTCCAGAGTCCTTACCCACCCTGATGAAATCCATAACATCATGTTTTTATAAGAAATTTTCCGATTCAGGCATTTCTGATCCTCCGGCATGGGCCTTGCTTGGCACAGGAGAAGGCCGTCTTTCTCCTGGCGGCCGCCAACCTTTGCATTTTGTAA
The DNA here is from genome assembly GCA_035269105.1 of Desulfuromonadales bacterium. Taxonomy (GTDB): domain Bacteria; phylum Desulfobacterota; class Desulfuromonadia; order Desulfuromonadales; family BM103; genus JAQYVZ01. Next base: position 6,751 of record DATFJP010000305.1, on the reverse strand, counting down.
CCTCAAACCCTGTTTTTGTAAACCCACGGAGGCAGTCATGAACCCGCTCAAGCGCATCCCCTTACTGTTCACCCTGCTCGCACTGACTGTTTCCCCGGTCTGCGCCGATGAACTCTTTTCCCTGAAAGCAGGCTACCATCAATTGACGCCGGACGGCGAGTTCGCGGTTTCCGCCGGTGGGTTTTCAGGCACCCCCATCGACATGGACGAAGATCTGAATTTCGACGACAGCGAGGACTTCTACGCCGAGGCGGCACTCCAGCTAGGGGCTTTCCGCCTGTTTGCCGCCTACCTGCCGCTGGAATTCACCGGCAGCGGCACCTTGAGCGAAGATATCGTCTTCAACGGCGAAACCTTCACGATCGGCACCCGGGTGGACAGCGCGGTTGAGCTGGACGTCTTTGAGGCGGGGCTCGCCTGGTATCTGATCAATATCGACGATCTGCCGACTCGCATTCAGCTGGGGCCGGAACTGGCCGTCAAGTACGTCGACGCCACCCTGGCCGTCGATGAAAACCTGACCGGTCGGTCGGAGTCGGAATCGGTGGCCGTCCCCATCCCCACCATCGGCCTGCGGGTCCGGATCGCCCTGGGCGATTACTTCGGCCTGTCGGCCCGGGCCGGCTACCTGGAATACGACAAAAACAGCTTTCTGGATGCCGACCTCCAGGTCGAATTCTCACCCCTGCCGCTGGTCGGGGTGTTTGCCGGCTACCGCTATGTCGACATCGATGTGGACGAAGAGGATGTGCTCATCGACGCGACCCTGGACGGGCCCTTCGTCGGCGCGCTGATCCGGTTCTGAGACGCGCAGTTTCAGCCGAGGACCAAGCCGCCCAGCCAATAGAGCAGCATGCCGACGAAGACCGTGCCGCCGAGGGAACGGGTCTTCAGGGCGAACAGCAGGGTCGGGATCGCTGTCAGCAGTTCCAGGCGCGTCAGGGAGACGCTTTGCGCGGCGGGCTCGACAAACAGCCCCGGCGCCACCAGGGCGGCAAGGATCGCGACGGGAATCAATCCCAGCCAGTCGATCAGGCCCTGGGGCAGGCGCCGCCTGGCGAGGACCGCCAGGGGCAGCATGCGGGGCAGATAGGTCACCAGCCCCATACCGATCAGCAGAAACAGGTAGTCGGGATAATTCATGCGCCGCTCCTGCTCCGCTGCAGCAGATAGCCGATGCTGGCGGCAACCACGGCGGCGATGGCCGCATTGCTGTCGCCGGGGATGGTGAGAAAGCAGATGACGCTGCCGGCGGCGGCCAGTACGGCGGTGATCACATGGATGCGGCTCTGGAACTGCGGAACCAGCAGGGCCAGGAACATGGCGGGCAGGGCGAAGTCGATGCCGAAGGCGCCCGGCGGGATCAGGCTGCCGACCAGCGCGCCGATGACGGTCGCGCCGATCCAGACGCCGTTGGCCGCATGATGCACCACCAGAGCCCGCCAGCGGTCCCAGCCGCCGCTCCGGAAGCGCGCCATATTGACCGCAAAGCTCTCATCGGTAACCCCGTAGGCGAACAGGGCCAGGAATTTACGGCTGACCCCGTGGAGGTGAACGGCCAGCGCCGAACTCATCAACACATGCCGGAAATTGACCACGAAGGTCGTGGCGACGATCGCCCCAGCCGAGGCGCCGCTCGCCAGCATGGCCACCGCAATGAACTGGGCGCTGCCGGCGAAGACCAGCAACGACATCAGGCCGATATCCAGCGGCGAGAGGCCGGCCTGGCGGGCCAGTACGCCCAGGGCCATGCCGATCGGAAAATAGCCGAGGCAGATCGGCCAGGCTGCGGCAAGGCCCTCCCGGACAAAGGCAGGTCCCGCTTCCTGTCGGATCCCCCCCGTCATGAGCTGGCACGGCTCCGCCGCGAACTGCGGTGGCCCCAGACCACCCCGCCGACGATCAGCAGGGCCCCCAGGCCGATGCCCGCCGTCAACTGTTCATCCAGCAGGATGATGCCGCCGGCCACGCCGACCAGCGGCAGGGCATACAACAGATTGCAGGTCACGGTCACGCCGAGGGCTGGGATTGCCCGGTTCCAGAAATGGTAGGCAACCGCCGAGCAGAGCACGCCGAGAAAAACCACCCCGCCCCAGGCCGCTGCCGATGGCCAGGGATAAGGCGCCCAGGTCATTTCCGCCGCGGCACCGGGCAGAAAGGTCAACAGGCCGATCAGCATGATGATCTGGGTGATCTGCAGGTCCGGGTAGCGTCCTGAAGTCCGCTCCACCAGGAAAGAGTAACAGACCCAGCTGCCGACGGCGCCGAACATCAGCAGGTCGCCGAGCAGTGACGCTTCGGTGTCCTGACCGGGTCCCACCAGGATGAAGACGCCGGCCAGGGCCACCCCGGCCGCCAGCAGGGTCTGCCAGGACGGAGTCTGCCTGCTGCGTATGGCGACCACCAGTTCGGTACACAAGGGGATGGTGGCGATGATCAGGGCACCGTGCGAGGCGGTCGTGTACTTGAGGCCGAAGTTTTCGAACAGAAAGTACACCGTGACGCCGGCCAGCCCGAGTCCGAGCAGGGGCAGGCGGTCCCGGCGCGCAACCGGTCGCCACTGCCGGCGCACCAGCGGCCAGAGCAGGGCCGAAGCCAGGACGAAACGGGCAAAGGCCAGGCTCATCGGCGGGATCTCCCGCACCGAGGCCCGGATGACTGCGTAGGACAAGCCCCAAACGACGATGCAGAACAGGGCCATGCCCAGCGCCCACCAGGGTTTTGGGGTTGCCAGAACTTTCGCCGTCGCTTCGGGATTGTCTGTGCCTGGGGTTTTCATCTCGTCAACCACAGAAAAAGAAAAGGCGCCCCGCAGGCGCCTTACGAACTGCTGATGAAACCCTTTCTTACAAAACCTGGCTCAAAAACAGTTTGGTGCGCTCTTCGCGCGGCGCTTTGAAAAAATGTTCCGGCGTGCCTTCTTCGACCAGTTTGCCGAAGTCCATGAACAGCACCCGGTCGGCCACTTCCCGGGCAAAACCCATTTCGTGAGTGACCACGACCATGGTCATGCCTTCGCGGGCCAACTGCTTCATGACATCGAGCACCTCGCCGACCATCTCCGGGTCCAGGGCGCTGGTCGGCTCGTCAAAGAGCATGACTTTGGGATCCATGGCCAGAGCCCGGGCGATCGCCACCCGCTGCTGCTGACCGCCGGACAATCGAGAAGGGTATTCCCCCTCCTTCTCGGCGATGCCGACCTTCTTCAGCAACTGGCGGGACTTTTTCCAGGCATCATCCTTGTTCCGCCGTCGAACGATGCGCTGCGCCAGAGTGATGTTTTCGAGAACGCTCTTGTGCGGGAACAGGTTGAATTGCTGAAAGACCATGCCGACCTCGGCCCGGACCTTGTTCAGGTCGGTCCGGCGGTTGGCCAGGTCCTTGCCGTCGATGATGACATGCCCGGAGTCAAAGGTCTCCAGACCGTTCAGACAGCGCAGGAAGGTCGACTTGCCGGAGCCGGACGGCCCGATGACGACGACCACCTCGCCCTTGGCGACGGTGGTGGAAACATCGTCCACGGCGCGGACCTCCTGGCCCCGGCCGGTGAATACCTTGACGACGTTGCGGGCTTCAATCACTGATCGCGAGCCTCCGTTCCATGTAGAAAACCAGCTGCGACAGGACCGAAGTGACGATCAGGTACATGGCTGCGACCGTCAGCCAGATTTCAAAGGTCGCAAAAGTGCTGGTGATGATTTCCCGACCCGATTTGGTCAGGTCGGTGATGGCGATGACCGAAACCAGCGAGGAGTCCTTGATCAGGCTGATGAACTGCCCGGCCAGCGGCGGCAGAATCCGCTTCAGAGCCTGCGGCAGGATGATATAGATCATCGCCTGAACCAGGTTCATGCCCAGCGAACGGGCCGCTTCCATCTGCCCTTTTGATATCGACTGGATGCCGGCGCGGACGATTTCCGCCACATAGGCGCCGGCGAAGATCGCCAGTGCCCCCATCCCGGCCACGTTGCGGCTGAGATCGAAGACCGTGCCGATGAAGAAATAGGCGATAAAAATCTGCACCAGCAGCGGCGTGCCGCGGATAAACTCGACGTATAGGGCGGCCAGGCCGCGCAGGGTGTAGTTCTTCGAGATGCGGGCCAGGCCGGTCAGAAGACCGATGCACAAAGCCAGGATACTGGCTCCGGCGGACAGCCAGAGCGTGGTCCACAGGCCGGTCATCAGCGGGCCGAACGCCCAGTGGGTGGTGAAGCCGACGGTATCGCCCTCGAAGAGATATTCGCCCTCCTCGACGCGCAGAGTGTCCGCTTCAATGCTGCGTTTGACCGTTTCCCCCGCATCCGAAGTCAGGGTGAGGACAGCCTTCTCCCCCTTCTCCGCGATGGCTGTCACCTGGCCGTCGAAAGGGATTTTGTGTGGTTCCTCCCCTTGATAGACGAAGTATTGCGGCACCCGGTTCCATCGCCAGGTATAGTCGATGCGGTTCACGGCGCCCCAGGTGCCGGCGGCCATCCCGATCAGGATGACCGCCAGCAGCAGTTTCCAGGGCCACAGTTTCTGTGCTGCAGCAGTCAAAATCCGTCAGCCTTTCCGGTGCCTTACTGCAGTTCTTTCATCCAGGCGTCGTCCTTGAACCACTTTGCGTAGATCTTCTCGTAGGTGCCGTCGTTGCGGGCCTGATTGAGGAAGTTGTTCAGCCAGTTGATGAAATCGTAGTCGCCCTTGCGCACCGCCCAGGCCAGCGGCTCGTAGGTAAAGGGCGTGTCGAGATGCACCAGCTTGCCCTGGCCGCGCTGTACGAAAGCAGCCGCATTGTAGGGCAGGTCATAGATGAAGGCGTCGATCTTGCCGTTGACCAGTTCCAGAATGCCTTCCTGCTCGGTTTCGTAGGAGATGTACTCGGCTCGCGGAATCATGCGCTTGGTCGCCTGCTCACCGGTCGTGCCCAACTTCGAGCCGAGGGTGTACTGCGGGTCGTTGAGATCCTGGTAGTTCTCCACCTTGCCTGCGAGTTCCTTGCGAATCAGGATGGTCTGGCCGATGACGATATAGGGATCGGCGAAGTTGATCTGCATGTTGCGCTGCTGAGTCAGGGTCATGCCGGACATGATGACGTCGAACTTCTGGGTGAGCAGAGCGGGGATGATGCCGTCCCACGCGGTGGAGACCAGTTCAAGTTCAACGTCCATGGCCTTGGCCATGCGCTTGGCCATATCGACGTCGAAGCCGATGATCTCGCCTTTCTTGTTGGTCAGTTCGAAGGGCATATAGCCGGGTTCCATGCCGACCCGCAGGGAGCCGCGCTTCTGGATTTCTTCGAGAGCTCCGGCGAATGCCGGAGTTGCCAGGGTGGCCAGCGCCAGGGTCAGCATGGTCAGGACAGCAATAAAACGTTTCATGGTTTCGCCTCCATTGTCAGTTGTTGCATGTTTTTCAGGGCAGGCTGCAACAGCCCGCCGCCAGACGGTCAGTAAGACTTGCCTTCGTCCAACAGCTCGGCGATCATCATGCGGGCGCCGCATTCGGGGCAGTTCGGAACTTCCTGTTTGGGGAAATATATGATCTCGGTGAACTTGCAGCGCGGGCACTTGATTTGGACTGGTTCGTTTTTGCCGCGTTCCATAACAGGCGCCTTTGGCCGGAGAATCCTGTCTAACCAGGCAGAATCAGTTTGACAAACAAGCTTCGCTTATACCATAAGAAAGTGCCGTCCGACAAGCTGATAAAATCATTCATTAATCTTTCGGAGCCGACTCCGCGCCAGAGTGCCTGCCGTGATGAAACGTCAACCGAGCCGCCCCCTGGCGGAATTTCTGCTGGTTACCGTCACCCTCTTCTGGGGCGGCACCTTTCCGATCGTCAAGGAGGCGATCGTCGATCTGCCGGTGATGGCTTTCCTCTGGGTGCGTTTTCTGCTGGCAGCCCTGCTCCTGCTGCTGTTCGCCAACCGCGCCATCTTCACCCTCGGCCGCCGGGGCTTCGGCCGCGGTGTCCTGCTCGGCACCCTGCTGTTTCTGGGCTATCTGTTCCAGACCTGGGGCCTGGCGCAGACCACCTCGACCAACACCGGCTTTTTGACCGGCCTCAACGTGGTCTGGGTGCCCCTGCTGGCTGGCCCGCTGCTACGCAAGCCGCCTGCCTTCGGCGCCAAAATCGGCGTCGGCCTGGCCCTTTCCGGCCTGTTTCTGCTGACCTGGAACCCGGCCTGGTCGTTCAACCCCGGCGATGCGCTGGTGCTGGTCTGCTCCCTGTTCATCGCCATGCACATCCTCGGCCTGGACACCCTGACCGCGGGTTATGACGGCCGCGCCCTGACCTTCGTGCAGGTGGCGACCGTCGCCGTCTGGAGCCTGCTCGGCAGCCTCCTCTACGAGCCGGTCACCTGGCCGCGCAGCTGGCCCCTCGACCTGGTCAGCGCCCTGGTCATCACCGCCGTGTTCGCCACCGTCTACGCCTTCTGGGTGATGACCTCCTTCCAGCGGCTGACCACACCGACCCGCGCCTCCCTGATCTATACCCTGGAGCCGGTCTTCGCCGCGATCTTCTCCATCCTGCTGCTCGGCGAACAGCTGACCGCCCTCGCCTGGTGCGGCGGCGCCCTGATCGTGCTCGGCATGGTCATTGCCGAACTCTTCCCGGCGCCGAAGACCACCACTCCGCCCAATGCGCCCCTGCCGGAGATATTTCACGATCGGTAAATACCGGGGTTGGGCAGGTGCGGGGCCTGAAAAAACCCGGGCAGGCACAGGGGCTTGCCCCTACGGCGGTGGTGGCGAAGGTTGTGGCGGGT
>DATFJP010000304.1:0-6574 GCA_035269105.1 Desulfuromonadales bacterium | reverse complement strand
CCTCGCGCCCCAAAGTCCCCCTGAAATCATCAGTCGCTTATCTTAAGAACAATTTTGCCGAAATGATGGTCTTCTTCCATCATGCGATGAGCTTCGACGATGTCATCGATACTGAAAACCTTCTCGATAATCGGCACAATGGAACGGTCTGCAAATTTAGGTAAGGCCCTGCGTGTAAACTCGGCAACGATCTCCGCCTTCTCGCCCACCGGCCGGGAGCGCAGGACCGAACCGATGATCTGCTGGCGCTTGACCATCATCACGGCGAGATTGAGTTCGGCCTTGATGCCGCTGATCACCCCGATGAGAACCAGTCGGCCGGTATAGCCGAGTGACTTCATGTTGGGTTCAAGATATTTGGCGCCGACATGGTCGAGGATCAGGTTGACGCCTTTCTTGTTGGTGAATTCCTTGACGGCGTCGGAAAAGTCGGGCGTTTCCTCATAATTGATCACCAGATCGGCCCCGAGATCTCTGACCCGGTCCATCTTGCTCGGATGAGCCGTTATAATCAGCCGGCAGTCTTCGGCAAGCGCCTTGCACAATTGGATGCCTGCTGTATTGACTCCGCCGCCACCGCCATGCAGGATCGCCGTCTGGCCGGCCTTGAAATCGCCAATCATGAAAATATTGAGGAACGCCGTAATGTAGGATTCGCAGATGCAGGCGGCTTCCTCAAAGTTCAAGGCTTCCGGAATCGGGATCAGGTGACTGGCATAAGCGACAGCATATTCGGCGTAGCCGCCCCCGCCGACCAGAGAAACCACCCGATCGCCAACATTCCAGCCCGTCACCCCGGGGCCGACCTCGGCGATGGTTCCTGAGACTTCAAGACCCAGGATTTCGGAATCTCCCGGCGGCGGCGGATACTTGCCCTCGCGCTGGACCAGGTCCGGCCGGTTGATCGAGGTCGCCACGACCTTGATCAGGACTTCGCCCTCCTTCGGAGCAGGCTTATCAGTTTCGCCGACTTTGAGAACATCAAGGCCGCCAAATCCATCCAGCAGTACTGCTTTCATCTCTCTCCTCCTCATGTGATGTTTAGGAAAGGTTAAAGCATACAGGATGCAGGGGGCGCGGTAAAGGAAGGGGCGAGAATTTAACCGGCCCGGCTCCCGGAAGGTACGTCAGGACGGAACCCTGTCCGGGTCCCTGACAAATCGGTAGCCGCGTTTTCTGACAGTCTGGAAATGTCTCGGCTCGGCGGGATTTATTTCGAAATACTTGCGCAGGCGAACAATAAAATTGTCGAGCGTCCGGGTTTCCGTATCCGCCGCGACGCCCCAGACCGACTGCAGCAGCTGTTCTCTGCCCACGACCTGCCCTTCATTTCTGAAAAAGGTTTCCAGCATCCGGCTTTCAAGATCGGTAAGACGGATTTTCTCCCTGGGGGTGAAAGCACTCATTTCCTCGAGATTGACCTGGTTTTCACCGAACCGATAGTCTTCAAAGTCCGAGCGAGGCGGCCGGTACCAGCCGGAGCGCTTGAGGATACCATGGACGCGGAGCAGGAATTCATCGAGACTGAACGGTTTGGTAAGGTAGTCATCGGCACCCTCGCGCAGGCCGGCGATCCGATCTTCCTCTTCACTCAAGGCCGTCAGCATCAGAATCGGCAGCCGGGGATCGCGGCTTCTGATTTCGCGACAGACATCCAGGCCGTGGCAATCGGGCAGCATCAAGTCCAGGACCACCAGATTGAACCCATTCAACTCGAAAGCGTTCCGGGCCGCCTCCCCGGTATCCACGTGAGTCACGGCAAAACCTTCCGCTTCCAGATTGAAAACCAGGCCGCGCGCGATGTTCGGCTCGTCTTCCACCAGCAGGATATGCGGCTTCTTCATAAAATTCATTTCTCCGCGGGCAGCATGGGCAGAACAATCCGAAAGGTCGTCCCCTGCCCTGGGCCGGAGCTGGTGACTGTGATTTTGCCGTGATGCCTTTTGACCAGGGTCTTGACGATGAACAGCCCGAGACCTGAGCCTCGAATGTTCTCATCCCTGCGCCGGACCCGGTAGAATATCTTGAAAATCTTCTTGAGATGCCGCTGGTCGATGCCCCGACCCTGGTCAGCAAACGTCAGCAGGCATTTGCCATGATCGAGGGGGGCAAGGGAGATGTGAATGACAGGCGGGCCTTCCGCGTAAAGTACCGCGTTTTCCAGCAGGTTGCGGAAAACCGTCTCCATCGACTCCTTGTCGAGCGCCACGTAGATTCCGGGTGCTATGTCCAGCGACATCTTTCCGGCGCGAGGCAGATCGTACTGGCGCTTCTGAAAGTACTGCTCGGTAAAACGTGAAAAGTCGATTTTCTCCAGGAACAGTTTCCAGTGTTTCTGTTCGATGCGGCTGGCCGAAAGCAGGTTGTTGATCAAGCCGTTGAGACGATTGGCATCGCCCTGCATGGTTTCCAGGAAAATCAGCAGCTGCTCGCGCGATGGTTCGCGCCGACGGATGGTGTCCAGGTGGAGCTGAAGCGAGGCCAGCGGCGATTTCAGTTCATGGGTCACCTGCGACATGAACTGCCGCTGTTCGCGAAGCAGAGCGGCCTGCCGGGTCCAGTAGACGAAGATGACATAGACTCCGACCAGGATCGCCAGCAGCAGCAGCAGGCCTTCCACCAGGATCACCCAGTCGGGGTCGGCATGCAGCAGCTCGGGGCTGTATTTTTCGGCGAGCTCGCGCAGCCTGCGGTGCTGACCGAGGAACCAGTCCAGCCAGATGACAATCACCAGGACCCAGGCGAGCTGGATGCCGATAAAAGCCATCAGGGGGTTGAAAAGTTTCTTCCAGAGTTTCATGTTGCGTTTTTACCATCCCCGCGACTTGTCGACAAGCTTCATATGGTGACCTGTCAGCAGGATATTTTACAGAACTATTACAATGTCCATTTAGGGTTCCTGTTAACATGCAGGCCAATAATCGTAATACGTTACTGCAAGGAGTAAGAATGCGCATCGGAAAACATGAAGTCCGCTACCCATTGATCCAGGGCGGCATGGGCGTTCGCGTCTCAGGCGCAAGGCTGGCAGGCAATGTGGCGCTGCGCGGGGGCGTAGGCCTGATCGCTACCGCCGGCATCGCCATGAACAGCCCGCGCTACGACGGCAGCAACTACTTTGCCGCCGAACCGCTGGCGCTCAAAGATGAACTGGCCAAAGCCTATGAGATTGCCCCGGACGGCGTGATCGGTACTAACTGCATGGTGGCGGTCACCGATTATGATGAACTGGTCAGAGCGTCCTGTGAAGGCGGCGCCAAACTGATCGTCAGCGGTGCCGGGCTGCCTCTCAATCTGCCGGAGCTGACAGCCGACTGGCCTGACGTCGCCCTGGTGCCGATTGTCTCTTCAGTCAAGGCCGCCAACATCATTCTGAAAAAATGGTCGAAAAACTATAACCGGCTGCCTGATGCGATCATCGTCGAAGACCCCGATACGGCCGGCGGGCACCTTGGCGAAAAACTTGAAAACATCGGCACGGGCGAATACGACCAGTACGCTACTGTACGGGCCGTCAAGCAGCTGCTCACGGCACAATACGCGAGCCAAGCCCCGGTCATTGCCGCCGGGGGCATCTGGGACCGCACCGACCTGGAATACGCCCTGCAGCAGGGCGCTGATGGCGTCCAGATGGGGACGCGGTTTGTGACTACCGAAGAATGCGATGCGGATGAGGCCTTCAAACAGGCCTACCTGAACTGCCGACCAGAGGACATCGGCCTGGTCATGAGTCCGGCAGGCCTGCCCGGACGCGCCCTGGTCAAGAATGTCGACGCTATTCGGGAGCGCGACCTGGAAATCGTCCCCACCTGCCCCACCGGCTGCCTGCGCAAGTGCGCCTACAAAACATCGGGTGAACGCTTCTGCATCGTTCACGCCCTGGATCGCGCCCAGCGCGGCGATCTCGAGACAGGCCTGATTTTCTGCGGGTCCAATGCCTGGCGGGCCAACCGGATCGAAACGGTCGCCGAAATTTTCACGGAACTCTTCAACAACAGCCAGGACCAAGCAATTAATGGCTAGCCCTGGTGCCCATCCGGGAACTCCGGATGGGCACAGTGAAGTTTTCGAGCTGAAAAAGAACCGTTCCCGGACGGAAACGAGCCTGGCAACCCCTTGCTGCCCATAAACTTAAGGATTGGCTCGTCTAAAAATATCGGGGTCCAGCCAGGAAGGTTGTGCCGGAGCAAAATCGGCAGTATATCGGCCAAGATGGCAGACAAGAGAGGGTTAAAGAGAGTCCTTCAGGCGATGGATTTGACCCAGTCGCAGATCTTCTTTTTCGCCTCGTTTTTGGGGAAAACGTATTCAACCAGCCGACTGGCTTCAGCCCGTTCCTCCTCCGACCAGTGGCCCGAGATGATGGCCTTGCGCTCCGCGGGGATTTTGCAGCCAAGGCGTCTGGTCCTTTTCAGAAATTCCAGACCGGTCATATCCGGCATGCTTTTGTCGGTCAACAGGAAATCGCAGCAGGGCCCATCAACTGGACAGGCATCGATTTCCGGACCGGAACAGATGTACTCGGCGAAGTGACGATAGGTATCGACCTGGATATCCAGGCCTCGAAAAATTCGGGCGAACAGGTCACGAAACAAATCGTCGTCATCGAAAACGACCGCAGTTGGCTTTTCCAAAAAAGCCTCCTCCCTCATTTCTTTGCTCCCCACACCATAAAATGCAATCGCCTAAAGCTTAACACACGGCGACTCACAAAAATCTCACTGCCTTTCAGATGGATATATTACGGCTGTTTCCGGGCGGCAATCATCGCCTGCCCCAAGGCCAGACCGCCGTCATTGGGCGGCACCAGCGAGTGGGTCAAAACGGCGAATTCCCGGCGACGCATAAGGCTGACAACAAGTTCGGTCAGGAACCGGTTCTGGAAGACCCCACCGGAAAGGACGACCCGGTTGCAGTTCCAGCGGTCGCGCAGGCGCTCGCAGACTTCTACCATCATCGTCGCCAGGGTGGCATGGAAACGACCGCTGATCCGCCCTTTCGGAACTCCTTTTCGGACATCGTCGACCAGGGCCTTCAAGGTGCCTGCAGGATCGAAAATCAGCTCCTCATTTTCCGAAATGAGGTCAATGGGATAGTTCCCGAATTCCACGCCCTGCTCGATAGCCATCTCCAATTCCAGGGCCGCCTGTCCTTCATAGGTATTAACGCTGCGCAATCCGACCAGGGCGGCCACGGCATCGAAGAGACGACCGCAGCTGCTGGCAGGTGGACTATTGATGCCCTTTTCGATGATTTGCAGCAACAGCTCGAGGTCTTGCGGTTGAATCCCCGCCAACAACGGCAGATCGGGCAAGTCCCGGCCGTAGCAGTAATGCAGGGCGCTCACGGCCATCCGCCATGGCTCCCTGCTGGCGGCATCGCCGCCGGGCATCGGCAGCTCGGCGAAATGGCCGAGCCGCCGGTACCCCTGAAAATCGCCGAGCAGGAACTCGCCGCCCCGGATATGGCCGTCTTCGCCGTAACCGACGCCATCGAAAATCATGCCGATGCAGGGTTCGGTCATTCCATGTTCGGCCATGCAACTGGCCAGGTGGGCATGATGATGCTGGACAGCCACCGTAGGCAGTCCCCCCTGCTCTTCGGCATAGCGGGTGGAAAAGTAGTCGGGATGCAGGTCGTGCGCAATAACCTGCGGTTGCCAATCGAGAATTGCCTTCAGGTGGGCAATGGCCTGGTCAAAAGCTTCATAGACCTCGAGATTCTTCAGATCGCCGATATGTTGACTCAGATAAGCCCGGTCTCCCCGGGTCAGGCAGAAGGTGCTTTTCAATTCTCCACCGAGAGCGAGCACCTCAGGCCCTGCAACCGGCAGCCTCAGGCTGCCCGGGGCATAGCCTCGTGAGCGCCGCAGGAGAACCGGTCGGCCGGCCATTATCCGGGCAATCGAATCGTCGGTGCGGACATGAATTTTCCGATTGTGAAGCAGATAGTAATCGGCAATTCCGGTCAGCCGCTCGCAGGCCTCCCGGTCGATGAAGGCGATCGGTTCATCGCTCAGATTGCCGCTGGTCATGACCAGGGCCGTGAAGGAGTCTTTGAGTAGAAGGAAATGCAGCGGAGTATAAGGCAACATGACGCCGAAGTAGCGATTGTTCGGGGCAACAGCAGCTGAAATTTGATGATTTTCGAGCTTTTCCAGCAGAACGATCGGGTGCTCGCCGCTCGCAACAAGACTCTCTTCGGCGCTTCCGAGACGGGCAAACTGCCGGACCCGCTCAGGATTGAAACTCATCAGGGCAAAAGGTTTTTCATCCCGCAGCTTGCGGCGGCGCAGTTCGGTGACAGCCGCATCGTTGCACGCATCGACGGCCAGGTGATAGCCACCCAGTCCCTTGACGGCCAGAATCCGTCCCTGGCGGAGAAGTTCGGTGGCCGCGGCAAGCGGATCTGCAACCTTTTGCGCGAGCCCCTTGCCGTCAAGCAGCTGCAGTTGCGGCCCGCACGCCGGGCAGGCATTCGGCTGGGCATGAAACCGCCGGGACGAGGGATCCTCATACTCGGCCTGGCATTCCGGGCACATGGCAAACTCCGCCATGGTTGTTTTCGGCCGGTC
>DATFJP010000303.1:0-9664 GCA_035269105.1 Desulfuromonadales bacterium | reverse complement strand
ATATCTCGGTGAACCCGGCTCCGAACAGGTTTATCCTGCCCAGTCGCCACCGGCCGCCCCGGCAGCCGAAGCCACTGCCGAAGAAGACATTGAGGAGTTGGCAGAAGAAGAGGTGACCCTGCCGGAGATCGGCCAAACCCTGGTCGAGGTGCGCTCCAGGGACGATGTGGCCGAGGCCCTCATTCGCTACCTGGCGGCACATTTCCGCAGAGCGGCGTTGTTCATGGTCGTCGGCGGCCAGATCACCGGCTGGCGCTCGGCCAGAGAGGGACGGCCGATTCCCGGCTTCGATGCTTTCCAGCTGCCGACCGCCGAGCCTTCCGTCCTGAAAACGGTTGTCGACAGCCAGAGCTACCTCCTGGGACCGATTCCCTCCAGCGGCGCCAACCTGGCCCTGACTTCCCACCTTGGCAAACCGGTTCCCGGCAGCGCGCTGCTGCTGCCCCTGGTTTTGATGGGCCGCGTGGTGGCTCTCATGTATGTGGACGACCCGGAGCGGAACCTGGCGGAGTATTTGCCTGATCTCCAGGCCCTGGCGGCCAAGGCTCGTTTGGCTTTCGAACTGCTGATCCTGCACAACAAAATTCTCAGAACCTGACGGCGGGAGCGTGAATTACCTCCTTCACCTCTACCTGGCCGGCGACTCCCCCCAGCGGCAGCTCGGCAGCATGATGGGAGATTTCGTCAAAGGTCCGGTCCCTTCGACTTACCCGATCGGCATTCAGGCCGGCTTGAAACTGCACCGTCGGGTCGACACGCTGGCCCAGGTCAGCCCCCACTGCCGCAACAGCCGGCAGAGAATCGATCCCTGCTTCGGCCACGTCCGGGGGGTCATGGTCGACATTTTCTACGACCACTTCCTGGCCAGGGACTGGCAGGATTACCACACTGAGCCCCTGGAAACCTATGCAGCCCGCTTCTACAGGGTCCTGCAGGAGCAGAAGGGCTGGTTGCCGCCAGCGCTCGCCCGCATCGCCCCCGGCATGATCGAACGCAACTGGCTGGTCGCCTATCGGCAGAAAGCTGCCGTCGAACGGGCGCTCAAGCATCTTGCGGGACGCCTGAGCCGCCCCACGCCGCTCGGCCAGGGGCTTGCGGAGCTCTATCGCCATGAAGCGGGACTGCACGAGGATTTCGTCGGCTTCATGGAGGAAGCGATTGAAAAGTGCTCCGGCCTGGACGATGCCGGCTAAAGGCAGAAGTGGTTGAGCCGTTAAAGAGCCTCGAGCGACCGTGGACCGGATGCCGCGAAGCTTGAACCAGTTTTAACGATTTCCCCGCATAAAACGGCGATCGATCCAATCTTTCAGGCGAAAGATCCAGCGACCGCCAAGCACCAGACCCCGCCAGTGCAGCACCCCACGGCCGGAGCCCAGATTGAAAATCAACAAGTAGTGTTTCTGCGGCTGGTAGGCCCGCAAGGGTTTGCCGTCCAGCGCAGCGAGCAGATTCTCAGCCAGCACAGGACCCTGTCGGACCGCATGGACGCCAACTTTATCGAGAGGCTTTTCCGCAAAACAGATGCAGTCGCCGCCGCCGAACAGTTCAGGATAATCGACCGATTGCAGGCAGCGGTTGACGAGCATGCCCCCTTCCGCGCCGACATGCAGGCCGGCTTTGCGGAACAGCGTGGGCGGCCTGACGCCCACGGCGAGGAACAAGAAATCGGCGGGAAGCGAGGTGTCGTCATCCAGATCGGCCTGTCCGGCAGAGAAACCGGTCAGACGGCAGCCTTCGCGGACGATAATGCCCCGGCTGGCAAAATCCTGCAGGACCTGTTTGCGCAAACGCCGGGGATACCCGGCAAGCAATTCCCGGCCGGCGACCAGCGTGACCTGGCACTTACGGTTTTGCCTATCAGTGAGCCGCCGCAGATTGCCGGCGATTTCCGATCCTGCCGGCCCGCCGCCGGCGACGACCAGCTGCAGGATCCGCTGCGTTGGTTCGGCCAGAAGGCGCTGCCGGGCCCGTTCCAGATTGACGATCGGCTTGACGGTGATCAAACGTGCGTCCGCTTCGAAGCCCGGCTCCCGGGGCACCTCGCTGCCGAGGTTGAACGAGGCAAAATCGTAGGCGAGTTTCCGGCCGGAGGCCAACTCGAGACTACGCTGATCGGGCCGGATGCCGATCACGGCATCGGCGAGAAAAGTACCGCCCCGTTCCGTAGCGATTTTGCGAATATCGAAACGTATCTCTTCAGCCTGATATTGGTTGCCGAGCAGACCAGGCCCCATCCCTGAATAATAGTGATAACTGTCCGGGCTGATGATGGTCACGCGGCAGCCCCGGCCGACAAAACCCTTAAGCTTGTGCAAAAGCTCCAGGTGAGCGTGACCGCCGCCGGCCAGCACCAGGTGGCGCCCTGACATCTTTACTCCCCAACCAGACAGGCGTTAAAGATCTCCTCACCTTCAATCACCCGCGTGATTTTAACGCCCATGCCGGCCTTGACCTTGCGCAGCAGCTGCGGTGGGACCCGCTTGGCCCAGCGGACCTGGCATTCGAGCAAAACGGTTCCGGCGTCTTTGATCGTCAACTGAACGCGCAGCAGGGTCCCGGGTCGATAGACCGATGCGGATTTGATAAACATCCCTGCCGGGGAGATGTCCTCGGTATAGCCCATGTGCTTTAATTCCTCGGCCCCAAAGCGGACGAAAAACCTCTTTCTGCTGCGTGCCGTTTGACGATTGTCCATGATCCCCCTCCGATCGACAGTTTTGTCCCGAAGCCTCCGTGCCGGCTTTTGCGAAGTTCGGATGGCGTGCATTGGTTTGGCCTGGCCGGCAACGAATGCATCAGCCAGAATCCCGATCACCCTTCCGCACTGCACTCCCTTAAAAAAACCAAAGTAAGTCTCGACTCCCATTAGCAGCCACAGATCCGGCCGTAGCATTTGCCGGGGCAGGCCTAGGAGCCTGTCGGGCTATACGAACTGAAGCGAAAATTCGAGGCTTCGAGAACAGATTTCAGCTCGTTTGCAGGCGCATAGCCGTAGCTATGGGGCAAAAAGGAGTTGAAATATGGGCCGAAGAATCGGATTTGCAGCCAGTTCATGGATAGTCCGACAGACTCCTAGGCGATGGGCCAGTCGTTCTCATAGCCCGGCGGAAAAAAGTTCTCGCGGGTGCGATTGAAATAACCGAATTGCAGGCCGGGAAAACGCCCTTTGAGCTCTTGCAGCATGGTCAGCATGCCGATCCCGCGCCCCTGGTGGCCGAGCCTCTTAAGGTAGAGAACCGGATCGATGCTCAGGTTCCGCATCTGGATCATATCAACGCCGAACGAATCGATCAGCCGGGAGAGGGCGTCGATCTCTTGCCGACGGTCGTTCACCCCCGGAAAAACCAGAAGATTGAGCATGGTATACAGTCCGGCCTGCCGAATCCGGCGCAACGACTCCAGCACGTCGGCAAATTCATAGCCGCGCGGGCGATAATAAGCGTGATAGCTTTCCGGCCGGGCTGAATTGAGGGAAATCCGCATCGACTCCACGCCGGCCGCAGCAAGGCGATCAATCGCATCGGGAAGGCTGGCATTGCTGTTGAAGTTGATCGTCCCGCGGCGGGTACTGCGCCGCATTGCGCGGACTGCCTCGCAGGCCCGGTCCGCCTGCAGGATCGGATCCCCTTCGCACCCCTGGCCGAAGGAGACAATGGCATTTTCAGCGGTTTCGAGATGCGGCACCGCCACCTCGCACAGTTCCTGCACCTCCGGCACAAAGGTCAGACGTTCCTGGCTGGCCGGGCAGCAGTCCGATTCCTGGTAGGAGATACAGCCCAGGCAGCCGGCGTTGCAGGCCGGCGAGACCGGCAGGGGAGCTTCCCATCGGCGGAAAAACAGGTTCTTGGCGGCGAAACAGTGGTAGTCCAAGGCACAGCGGGCCAACTGTTCGTAAAGACGGTTACTCGGGAATTGCGCCAGACGCTCCCTGACCAGGGGATCCAGAGCCCGGTCATCGAAGTGCTCCGGCTGCCACTGCCGGTTGCGGTCCACCTGGGCGGCTGCGGCGTAGAAACGCTCTTCTTCAACACACCAGCCGACCGCGGTGTAAGACCAGAGCGGCAGGGTCGACCGCATGCGGGTGTAATCGGCGGCAGGCAGCAGGGTGCGGGTAAAGCCCGGGGTGAGGAACGCGGAAACACCCTGGGCCTGTCCTCCGCCAAGCTGGCGCGGCAGGCGGTCGCAGGTCACCTGCCGGCCGCTGCGCCGGTCGATCCCGACCGGCGGGGTGCCGGGGATGGTGAACAGCCGGCTGCCCTCCGGTAGAGGGATCAGTTCGACCGCCTCCGGCGTCACCAGGTCCGTGCCGTTCATGCCCGCCAGCAGCAGGTCGGGATGCTCGAAGACTTCACCCTGGGCGTCGGCCACCAGGGTCAGAATGGTTTTGCGTGATGTCATGAAGCGTAGAATACCGAAGACAGCGGCGAGAATACAGCAGAAAACGCAGGATAAACGGCGGGGCAAAGTTCATTCATTCGTCTCCTGCCTGACGACTTCAATGGTTCGCCCCTCTCCGCTGCGCGTTTTGTAAAGGAACAGCAGAAGGGTTCTCCCGGACTGCTCGGGAAGACAGGAAAAGATCGCGGCGAAATGCTGCAGTTTGATGCCCTGCCCCCTCACAGCCGTCGTCACCCGGGCAACCTGATCCTTGACCCAGGCTCGTTCAGCTGCCGTGAGGCTCACATTGAAAAAAGCCGGGGGACGCTTCGGCTGCACCCGTTCACAAAGCGCGTAATCGTAGGCCAGAGCTTCCAGTAAATCCTGGCTTATTGGGTCATCCCACATCTGCCGAATAAACCTCTCCAGATTGAGAAAGAGGTCGTGCCGGGACATCGGGAAGCGGAAAAGATCCTGGACGTGCCAGAAAGCCTGCAGACGTTGCAAACCTTCAGCAAGGGAGCCGCAGGTTCGGTCAAACTGCCGAAGAAAGTTATCGAAACAGCCGCGGTTCCAGGTCATATCCAGCAGGCGGCTGATGCCGCGCAGCTTTTCAAGGTCGGCAAACGGCATTTCCCGAGTCGCCAGAACAGTATAGGGGGGATTCGGATCAAACCGCAGGCCGAGTTGGGCCGCGTCGCGACGGAGGGGCGAACCAGGCAGGACCTTGACCGCTTCAATCTGCAGATGGTCGGGCCGCAGGGCCGCCACGCGATCTATCGAGGCCAGAAATTCTTGACCGGTTTCGCCGGGCAGACCGGCAACCAGATCGAGGTGCAGATGAATCCGGCCGGCGGCCTGCAGCCGCCTGACATTAGCTTCCAGGCAGTTCAGGGAGACTTCCCTGCCGACGGCGGACAAAGTTGCCTCATGGGTGGACTGGACGCCGATTTCAAACTGAAACATGCCGGGCGGTACTGTGTCGAGCAGGTCGAGTGTCGGCGGATCGAGGAGATGAGCGCCGATTTCGAAATGGAAGTGGCTGGCGTGGTTGTGCTCCAGGATAAACTGGAAGATTTGCCGGGCGCGCCGGGAATCGTAATTGAAGGTCCGGTCCACCAGTTTGATCTTGGGCACCTCTTTCGCCATCAGCAGCCGCAGATCGCTCTGAATGCGCGCCATGGAAAAGGAGCGCACCTGCCTGTCGAGAGCGCTCATGCAGAAGATGCAGGAATAGGGACAGCCGCGGCTGGTTTCGTAATAGACGAATCCGCGGTCGAGGTCGACCAGGCCGGCCTGGAAGGGCGATGGGATATCATCCAGGCTGCCGAGAACCGGGCCGTCTTCCGCCCTGACAACCTGGTTTCCCCTGCGCAGCGAAAGGCGGGGAACAGCCTCCGGTTCCAGACCTTGCCGCCAAGCCTGGAGTAGGCTTTTGAGCGGCAGTTCACCCTCACCATGGATCAGCCCGTCGATACCGGGATGACGGGCAAACAATTCCTCCCCGTCGAAGGAAACCTCGGGGCCGCCGAGGATCAGCCGCAGTTCGGGTCGGGCCACGGCCAGAGCGTCGACCAGGGCCAGTGTTTCGGTGCGGTTCCAGAGATAGACGGAAAAGGCGACGACATCAGGCTCTTCGTTCAACAGCCTGCCGAGGACCGCCTCGCGCGGTTCGTGCACGGTAAATTCCCGGATCAGCATCTCGCCGCAGTCAAGGCCGCAATAGCTCGCCAGGCAGGGCAGGGCCAGGCTGCTGTGGATATACTTGCTATGGAGGCTGGTCAGAATAGTGCGCATGGTGCAAGCATAGCCAAGCAGCAGCCGGGAGAAAAGAGAAAATCCACACCCCGCCCCACCACAACTCACAGATCACCGATCACGGATCACGGATCACGGATCACCGATCACCGATCACCGATCACGGATCACGGATACACATAGCTGCTACCTGAATGATAGCTGTTATAATGGAACTCAGATGTTGAAAATTCGATATCCGCATCACCCCTTCAGGGAGGTCATTCTATGCAAAGAGATGTTGAAAAATTCGGGATCAGCGACAAGCGCGGCCGCCGCCGCACCAGCACCGACCCTTACGACCCCGAGGCGGGTCTGAAAGATCCGGCGGTCTGCGAAACCTGCAAGGCTGTTTATCGACAGAAAAGCTGGCAATTCGATGCCAAGGCTCTGGAAACCCTGGAAAACGATCCTAAAACCCAATGGGTCACCTGCCCGGCCTGTCAGAAGACTTCAGAACATTATCCGGAGGGGATCCTGACCCTGACCGGCGATTATGTCTGGGCGCACGAAGATGAAATCACCAACCTGCTGGCCAATGAAGCCAATCGGGTTATGGGCCGCAATCCTCTGGAACGCATTATCCGGACCACCCGCGAAGGCGATTCCCTGGTCATCGAAACCACGGAACAGAAGCTGGCCGAGCAGCTCGGCCGGACTCTGGACCGGGCGCATAACGGTGAGCTGAAAATCGACTGGAGTGAAAACCCGCGTGCCGTACGGGTCTATTGGGAGCGTTGGAATTAATGCCGGAAGTTCCGGCCTGGCGTTCCGCCTGACCATGATCATGGCCAATCTGCCAGCATGAATTTCCTGACATCGGCAAGGTGTCAGAGGGTGCCGGCCTTTTCCTTGCGGACAAGGTCGGCTTTTTTGGTTCATCCGGAAATTTCGGGGGAGTTTTTCCCGGAGTTTGACCTGCCGATCTGCTAAGTGTCAGCCTTCGAACCGGGGGCGAAACCCCGGTTAGAAGGCAGAGAACATGCAGGCCTGATAAACACATGCCATGGCACCTGGGAAAACCCGACCAATCAATCCCGCTCCGGAGTCCCCGGACCAGCCTTCACCAATATCCCGGCGATATACCGCGGATTAATTTCACCGGCCGGCACGGGACACAGAGTTTCCTGCCAGAACGTCAGACAGTATTCGCCGAAGGCGCAGCCCCCCTCCTCCAAGGTCTCCAGCCAGGACAAAGTTTCTTCAACCAACTCGGTCCTGAGCTGACCGTTTCGGCAGACCTGTTGGTGCAGTTCCGACAATTCCGCGCCACCCAGGGGCTGTGGGCGGAAATCCCTGCCCAACAGCCGATTTGCCAGCGCGGTCAGGAAGATTTCGGACAGAGACTGGTCATCGCCTGCCGGCAAAGGCTGGCCCTCAAGGTCGTATTCCTCCGCCG
Organism: Desulfuromonadales bacterium; assembly: GCA_035269105.1. Classification (GTDB taxonomy): domain Bacteria; phylum Desulfobacterota; class Desulfuromonadia; order Desulfuromonadales; family BM103; genus JAQYVZ01. The sequence continues at coordinate 2,091 of DATFJP010000303.1, read as the reverse complement.
AGGCCAGCGTAAAATGGAAATGGTCTTCGAAAAGGCGCCGCTGCACCTCCAGATGGTCGAGCCATTCCCGGCAAAGCCGAATATCGCCCAGACTCTGGAACCAGCGTTTCTCGGCAGAGCCCTCCGGCTCAAGGCCCGTATAATAGCGGGGCGCGGCTTCGAGCAGAGGTTCCAGAAAAGCACGCAAAGGCGGATCCAGGTAGGGACCGATGGTTGAATCCGCCAGGGCCTGCGCCCGCCGCTGCAGGTCCTGGGTCAGGCTGAAACCGAGCCGGAACAGGTGTTCACTGTAGACGTCGCGAAACAGCCGGCCGGCCGTATCGGCATCGCCGGCCACCAGATATTCCAGCCCCAGGTTCAACAGGCCGCAGGTCTTCTGAATGACATCCCGCACGGCACCGACATCCCCGATATCGATACGGTCCGCCATGGCCACCTTGTTGACCAGGCTGGCCAGTTCCCAGGCCCCGGCGCCATCCAGGCCGGCAGCGAGGATGTCCTTAAGCAAACCCTCCGGACGCGCCAGCATCAGGGGAAAACCGGGAGGCAGGGTCCTTTCCGCCAACCCCAGTGGATATTTGCGGTGTTCTTCGCTGCGAAAAGTTGCCGGATCGAGGCGCGCATAAATCTCGCGCGCCGCAAAGGGTTCGGGAAAGCCGAGATCGAGCAGGCGCCCGCCACGCTGCTGGAACACGCTCTCCTCGATGAGACTTTCCGATTCGGCGCGGACCGATTCCATCAGGTAGCGGAAAAATTCCGGGTCGGCATTGGCCAGCCGGTCGAGCAGAGCGCCGTACAGTTTGGCGCCGTCCTCATCCCGATAATCGAGCTGGTAGCCGCCGTCCCGACGAACCGCCTCGACGCGGGCATCGTCGTCTTCGATCGTTTCGGGCCCGGCCAGCACCCGGACTTCTTTCTTGATCAGCAGAATCAGCAGTTCAAAATTCATCTGCTGCAGCGTGGCAATCATCTGCATTTCATCCGTCTGCAGCAAAAGCGCCACCCAGGTACGGGCCCGCCCCGCATCGAGCCGGTCGCCGGTCCAGCACTCGAAATCGAAAAATCCGGTCCATTGCTCGGGACCGGCCAGCGCCAGCAGCTCCGGAACCTGGTCGGGACCCAGCGCCTTGACCATCAGGTACGCTTCCTGGACGGGCAGCGCCGCCATCAATGCGGACCCGTTCTTCGCCTCGAGAAGCAGCGCGGCCTTGCGGGGGGCATCGACCTGGAGCAGATGCTGGAACTGTGCGGCAGGCGAGAGCTCCTGAAATTCACGGGGTGTCAGACTGGTTCGGGATGATGAAGACGGCATGGGCTGGACTCCTGGTCTGGGGTAGGCCCGAAATGTAATGCCTGCGGGAGCGCAGGTCAAGCGGGGAAATCCTGCCATCTGGAAGGGCGTCGGGTGGCATCTCCGACCTGCCTTTCGCGCAGGAATTTATGCTATATTGTCAGGCATGCTTTCGGCAAGCTGCCGAGGATCAGGGAAAGGCTGAAAACCACATGAAATTCACTGCTGTGCTGATTCTTATCCTATGCAGTCTCTGGGCGGCCCTGCCCTCGCCGGCCCGAACGGCCGATCTCGATCTGCAGACCCTGATCAAAGACGTGGAGCAGCAATACAGGGGCCGGTCATCGCATGCCGAAACCGTCATGCGGGTCAAGACGGCCCATTGGGACCGCACTTTGGAAATGGAAGCCTGGTCGCTGGACCGGGCCTACTACCTGATTCAGATACTGGAACCGCCCAAGGAGCGCGGTGTGGCAACCCTGAAGCGGGATCGGCAAATCTGGAACTACCTGCCGAAGGTCGACCGCGTCATCAAGGTGCCGCCGTCCATGATGGGCGGCAGCTGGATGGGCAGTCACATCACCAATGACGACCTGGTCAAAGCCAGCCATGTCGACGAGGATTATACCTTCGCCCTGCTCGAAGAAACCGATGTCTTTTACCTGATCGAGTGCCTGCCCCGCGAGAATGCCGCGGTGGTCTGGGGCAAAATCATCTACAAAATCGGCAAACAGCCCCGGGTGCCGCTCGAAATCGATTATTTCGACGAGTCGATGGTTCGCGTCCGGCAGATCGTCTTC
>DATFJP010000302.1:0-4403 GCA_035269105.1 Desulfuromonadales bacterium | reverse complement strand
GAACTGTTCGGACATGAAAAAGGCGCCTTTACCGGCGCCACCGAACGCAAGATCGGCAAATTCGAGCAGGCCAACGGCGGCACCCTCTTCCTCGATGAAATCGGCGACATGCCGCTCGAATTGCAGGTCAAGATGCTGCGGGTCCTGCAGGAAAAGGAGATCACCCGCACCGGCGGCAGCAATTCGCTGAAAATCGATGTGCGCATCGTCGCCGCCACCAACCAGGACTTGAAGGCCCAGGTCCGCCAGAAGCTGTTCCGGGAGGATCTGTTTTACCGGTTGAATGTCGTGCCCCTGGAACTCCCCCCTCTGCGCGAACGTCGCGACGATATTCCCGCACTGGTCGAGCATTTCCTCAAACGCGCCCAGGAGGAACACCGTACCCAGGCGGCCGGAATCACCGCCGGAGCCATGCAGAAGCTGCGAGACCACTCCTGGCCGGGCAATATCCGCGAATTGGAGAACACCATCCAGAGAGCCGCCCTGCTCTCGCCCAACGTTTTGCTGGGCAGCGAGGATTTCCAGGACCTGGAGGCCACCGGCGAAGCCGAACGCAGCGACACCTCCCTGGAGGGTTTGATCGCCACCAAGTTGAAAAACTCACTGGCGCAGATGGACTTCCAGGAGATGGACAATCTCTACGAGATGGTCCTGCACCAAATGGAACGGCCGCTGATCAACATCGTTCTGGAAAGAACCCGCGGCAATCAGGTCAGGACCGCGGAGATTCTCGGCATCAATCGCAACACCCTGCGCAAGAAGATCAAAACCCTGGGCATCGACGTCAAGCGCAACGGCGTCAACAGCTGACGCACCGGAGACGTCAGAAACGAAAACCGACGCCGAACAGGTGCAGGTCGAGACCGGGGTTTTCCTCGTAAATTCCCGCATTCGAGGTATGCTGGTAGCGATAGCCGATACGGATCGGCTGCCAGGCCAGGGCGAGGCCAATATGGGAGGAGAACTGGAGCTGCCCGCCGAGATCATCCTCGCCGAAGCGATAATCGGACAGCCAGGTCGGCCGCCAGCCGAGCTCGATTTCCAGCGGACCGCCGCCAGGTGCATAGACCAGTGACCCGCCGACGGCCAGATACTGACCCTCATCGACACTGGCATCGAGTTGGGCGGCAGCGATTTCGAACCAGAGGCTCAGGTTTTCGCCGGCCGCGGGGAAAGGCCGCCAGGGTGTTCCATAGTCGAAATAGATTTCACCGACTGTGTAGTTTTCCTCCAACCCCTGGGCCTCGAAACCGCCCCGCAGACCGAATTCCCGGGTCGGCGAGTCGATGGCGAAAACGGTGCCGGGAAAACCAAGAAACATAACCAGCAAAAACAGGGAAAAGCGCATAAAACGAAACCTCCGATACCGTGATAACAGCTTCGAATATACCATAGAACTCACAGCCTGCACGGCCCAAGCCGACAGGAAAAATTGCAGTTTCTGCATGTTTTTGGCAGCCAGCCCCGCAACCTCACTGGAACCATGCGCCAACCTGTCCTCGCCTTGATCGCTGCCCTGGATAACCAACGCCTGATCGGCGCCCGTGGGGAATTGCCCTGGCACCTCCCGGAAGACCTCAAGCTGTTCCGCCAGTTGACGGTCGGCAACACCGTCGTCATGGGACGAAAAACTTTCGACGCCCTCGGCAGCCCCCTGCCTGGACGCCACAACATCGTGCTGAGTCGAACCCTTGACGATCGTCCGGAGGTGACCCTGTGCCGGACATTTTCCCAGGCGCTGGCCGCATCCCGGCAGATCGGTCGGCCGGTGTTCTTCATCGGCGGGGCCAGTGTCTACCGGAAAGCCCTTGAGATTGTGGACGAAATGCACATCAGCTGGATCGCTGGCGACCACCGGGGCGACACCTGGTTTCCGGAGGTGGACTTTTCACATTGGCGGGTTGTCGAGGAAAGGGATTTCGAAGGGTTCCGTTACGTCAGGTACCGGCGCAAACCTTGATGGCAGTTCCCGGCGAGCGTGCTCTCTCTGCCGCTGGTCGACCATCTTCTCTAAGCCGCGTAATTATCCCGGCGTTTCGACTGGCTTTCGAACCGCATGTATTCGCCGAAAAAGGTCAGGGCCTCGGTACCCAGCGGTCCGTTGCGCTGCTTGCCGACGATCACTTCGGCCTGCCGTTCATGGCCTTTTTCGCAGACCTTGTCGCGGTTTTTACAGGAATCGCAGTAAACGGCTTCGCGATAGAGAAACAGAATGACGTCGGCATCCTGTTCGATCGCGCCGGATTCACGTAAGTCAGCCAGAATCGGCCGCTTGTCGGTGCGGTTTTCCAGGGACCGGTTCAACTGGGACAGGGCAATGACCGGTACGTTCAGTTCCTTGGCCAGAGCCTTCAGCGAGCGGGAGATCTCGGAAATTTCCTGCTGGCGGCTTTCCGTATTGCTGCCCTGCATGAGCTGCAGGTAGTCGACGACGATCAGACCGATCTTCTTCTCCGCCTTCAGGCGCCGCGCCTTGGCCCGCAGTTCGAGAATCGAAATGGCCGGCGTGTCGTCGATATAGATCGGCGCCTCGGCGATGACGCCGGCGGCATTGACCAGCGGCGGAAATTCCGACTGGGCCAGCTTGCCGTTCCTGACCCGGTTGGCCTCAATGCGGGCCACCGAGCAGAGCAGCCGCTGGACCAGCTGTTCTTTGGACATTTCCAGGGAAAAAATCGCCGAGGGTACCGCTTCATCGATATGGATGGTGGCATGCTCGACCAGGTTGAGACAGAAGGCGGTCTTGCCCATCGAGGGTCGGCCGGCAATGATTACCAGGTCGCCGGGCTGGAAACCGGCGGTCATTTTGTCCAGATCGGCGAAGCCGGTCGGCACTCCGGTAATCAGTTCTTTCCGGTCATACAACTTCTCGATGGTCCGGATGGCGTCCTTGACGATATCCCGGGTCGCAAAAAACGATTTGCGGGACTTCATGTTGGCGATTTTGAAAATTTCGGTTTCCGCCCAGTCCAGAGTGTTATCGACCTTGCCCCCTTCATAGCCGCGACCGGCAATCTCGGTGGCGACCCGGATCAACTCCCGGCTGATGGCCTTTTCCTTGACGAGATGGCAGTAATAGGTGATGTTGGCTGCAGTGGGAACGAAATCGACCAGGGTGGCAAGATAGCTGCTGCCGCCCACGGCATCCAGCTCGCCGCGCTCTTTGAGTTGGGCGTTGAGGGTGACCAGGTCGGCAGGTTCGCTGCGGTCGGATAGACCGATCAGCGCAGCAAAGATTTTACGGTGGGCGTCGCGGTAGAAATCTTCGGGACGGAGGACTTCCAGAGCCCGGTTCAAGGCTTCGTTCTCAAGAAGAATCCCGCCCAGGACAGACATCTCCGCCTCGAGATTCTGGGGCGGCAGGCGGTGCTCCGCAGGGTTCGGCATAAACGCCCTCCGCTTATTGACGGCCGGCTTCCTGGCCAGCATCGGAAGCCGGCATTTTTAAAACGGATTTACTCGGTCTGCTCGGTTTCGGAGATTTCAGACTCGGCGACTTCGGCAGTCTCCGCCGTAACGTCCTTTTTCTCCGGAGCCGCTTCCTTTTTGCCGACCGCTTCGACGGTTTCGTCGGCATTCAGGACCTTCACCTTGAGCGTGGCGTTGACGCCGGCATTCAACTTGATGTCGACTTCATGCTCGCCGAGGGTCTTGATCGGCTTGTCGAGTTGAATTTTACGCCGGTCGATCTCCACACCCTGCTCGGCCATGGCGGATTCGATCTCCATCGAGGTCACTGAGCCAAACAGCTTGCCCTCTTCACTGGCCCGCAGGGAAAAGACGCATTTCAGCGCTTCGATCCGCTTCTTGATGTCGGCAGCTTCCTTGCTGAGCTTTTCGGCCTTGTGCGCCAGCTGCCGCCTGTGATGCTCCAGCTCCTTCAGGTTGCGCTGACTGGCTTCGACGGCCAGGCCCTTGGGGATCAGGTAGTTGCGGCTGTAGCCCGGCTTGACGCTGACGACATCGCCGATGTTGCCGAGACCTTTGACATTTTCCATTAAAATGATGTCCATTGATCTATCCTCCCAGAAGCACTCTGTGCACTATTTTTTTTGTTCGCGTGGTTTTCTGAAATCGAACCAGAGATCGAACACCCCGATGCCGGTGACGAACATCGGCAGGGGGTTGACCAGGGTTGCCAATAAAAAGCCCAGAACTCGCAGGACTGGCGACACGGCCTTGCGTCGGAAAAAGTGGTCGATGATCGCCAGTCCCTGCAGGAAATAAACCGGCAGCAGAACCACCAGCAGGTTCATGGCGATGGTCTGCAGCGCCCCCCTGGTCAGCACCACCAGGAAGCCGCCGGCGATCAGCACCCAGACCAGCGGTTCGGGCGCCTTCCAATCGGCGAACGGCGGACCGGGGATCCGGTAGCGTTTCTGGCTGGCGACGCGCAGCAGGCC
>DATFJP010000301.1:0-3411 GCA_035269105.1 Desulfuromonadales bacterium | reverse complement strand
GCCTTCGGTGCTGTTGTCGTCTTCCGTATTGTTGGGGTTGTAGCCCCAGTAGATTGCAGTCACCGGAGCAACCGCGGCCTCACCGTCGACCACACTTTCAGTCAGGGTGAAGAGACCGCTCACGGAGCCGCCGACAATCTGGCTGATCGTGTTATCGACACCATAGAAGGTTTGCGGATCAGTGTCAGCATCGACTGTGGCCAGCATGTCGCGGGCAGCGGCGGCGGCATCGTCACCGGCGTATGCATTGATCTCGGCGTCGGTGTCCAGACTCGCAGTAAAATCATTGGCCACGGCCAGCTTGTTTGCAAGCATCACCGCATCGTCGTTCTGGGCACCGTTATAGATGTCCAGCGCGATGGAGGAAAGAGTCATCTCACCGCTTTCCAGTTGCCCAACGTAAAACTCAAGACCCGCCGGGTCGGCGTCCCGGTCAAACATCTGGTTGTAAAGGGTGTTGACCGTCGCTTCGTTGGTCATGCCGCCAAACAGCTCTTCGGCCTCGGCAGAGGTGCCGAAGGCATCAATGATGGCGTCGAGGTTGCCGCCTTCGGCATCCAGCCGCTCAGCCCAGTACTTGAGCCCTGCGGGATCCGCGGGACGACCGTAGTAGGCAATGAAAATCGATTGAACCTGGTCTAGATAGTCGGTGTAAGCCATAACTCTTCATCCTCCATGATTAATGGTGTCCGTAGTGTACTGCTCAAAAAAATGTTGCAAACCGGTTCCCAATTTAAGGCAATTTTTCGAAAATTACTAGGCAAAAAGTCCCCCTGAGAACATTCTAACCTTCTATGTCCAGCCACCCCCCTTCCGGGCAAACAAAAGGCTCTGCCAAATAAAAAGCGCTCCGTATCGTTTCATAGGGTTTTCCGGAGAGTTAATAAAGGCCAAAAATTCGTACCGCCTTCCCCAGAGGAGCCCTGCTAGAGTTTAGATCCCGCCTTTGCACTAAGATATACCCTTCGCTGTTTCATACCTGCAAATACGGCTATTATTAATTCTAGCCTTTTTACCTATCTGCGAGACGCCTGTCAAGGATTTTTCCTGATTTATATTTAGGTGTTATTAAAACTTACGGCCAAGCAAATTTTACCCCCGGCAAGAAGCATGAACGGGAAGAGACTCCGGGGCCACCAGAATGACCCGTAAGGATGGCATCCCTCGGGCTCATACAGTCCGGCAGCCTTTCAAGGACCGACTCTGCCGATTCTTCTGCAATCGCCACAGCTGTCCCGTCTTTCCCCTGCAGAATTTATGCTTTAACTTTACCTGCCGGTAGCAGGCAGAGTTTACTATATCCGCGGTGAAGAGCAAACCCACGGCTTCAAAAATTATTTCAGCGATTTAAAGTCTGGATATTTCCCTCACGATAGAATCCCAAGAGTAGTTTTCAATCACCTTGCTTCTGGTCTGCAAAAGACGTGCCTCGTCACGGTCGGCCAGACAGGACAGGATCCGGGAGGGGAACTCGAAAATTTCCGCGCGGATCATTAGCTCCGCCGGAATCAACTGGTAGCCCCGCGCCCCGACCGGCGTGCTGACCACAGGCAGACCGGCCGCCAGGTACTCGGCCAGCTTCAGGTTCGACCCCGAGCCGCTGCGCATGGGATTAAGGGCGATGTCGGCCAGCATCAGGTAGAGGGCTTTCTCGGCCTCCGGCACCAGGCCCGTAAACCCCACATTGGGCGGAATCTCCGGCTGGGCCTCGTCTTCCACCAGGCGCCCCGGGTCGAAGGCGTTCGCCACCGACCCCAGAATCACGAAACGCATCTCCGGCAGTTCTCCGGCAATGGACAACAGCGCCTCGACGGCGTCGATATTGGGTGGATGACAGCTGCCGATAAAAATCGCCAGGGGCTCTTTTATGCCGAGCTGCAATTTGCAGCGGGCCCGTTCGGCCGGGGAAAGAAAAGGAACATGGCCGGCATCGACGCCATTTGGCACCAGGCGGTGACGAAAATCGGCCAGGCCATAGACCTCCCGGAAGGCCTCGATATCCTCGATGGTGCAGGCCAGGGTCAGCTCCGCCGTCTGACACAGCTCCTTCTCGACATCGAACAGGGCCTGCAGCAGTTCCTTGTCATGGGCGCGGGCAATGCCGGCCTTGAGCAGGTATTCGACGTTGTGCGCATCGTAGACCACCGAGCCCCGGAAATGGCGCTTGACCAGGGGGAAGGCATAGGGTTGGGCGCAGATGACCCGGTCGGCCGACGCCGCCAGCTGGCAGAACCTGGCCTCGAAGGCTGGCAGCTCGGCATCGTGCAGCATAAAGGCGATATCGGCCGCGGAAATGCCGAGCCGCGCCTCGACCTGCGCCTTGGCTTCGGCAAAACTGGCGGTTTCAGGGATGACCTGCTCGGTGAAATAGGGCGTAATCGTATGCTCGGCAGCCGTATCGCCACCCAGGGAGAGCAAGGAGACCCGGTCCCGGCAGGCCAGACGGCGCAGGATGTGATAGAGGCGCAGCTGCCCGCCCGCCACCGGCGGAAACACCGGATAGGTGGAGACCACCAGCGTATGCCGCCGCCCGCCGGGGCTTGCCCCCTGCCCTGTCCCGGTTGAATCCGCATCCGCCAGCAGGCAGGACATCAGCCGCTGCCAACTGATGTCGGCGACGCTGGCCCGGCAGCCGGCCGCGGTCTCCGCGGTCAGCAGCTCCGGCACCCGTTCAATCGCCGCCGCCAGGCTGTCGGCAGCGGGCCGGGCGACCAGGCCGTTTTCGCCATCGACGACCAGTTCGGTCACACCGCCGGCATCGGTGCAGGTGATCACCGGCTTGCCGGCCGTCAACGCCTCGACGGTGATCAGGCCGTAGTCTTCGTCGTCGGGCGCATAAAGCACGGCGGCGGCATCGGCGTAATAGCCGGCCAGGTCACGGTCGCTGACGAAGCCGAGAAAGCGGACCCGCGGATCGCCGCCTGCCAGCTCTTTGAGCTCGGCCTCGCGGGGGCCGGTGCCGGCGATCAGGAAAGGCAGGTCGAGACGGGTCCGCAGAAAGGCCCGCAGCAGCAGGTCGATCCGTTTCGGGCCGTCGAGGCGGCTGGCGGTAAACAGGTAGTCCCGGCCGCCGCTGCGCAGGCCGTTCAGGTTGGAAGGGTGGTGGATGACCTGCACGGCGGCGGCTGGCGGAAAATAATCCTGCCGGTCGCGGACGGTTTGGGAGATGGCCGAGAAGCAGCGGACCCCTTCCATGCCCCGTCGGTCGAGCAGCCGCAGGACCTTGCGGATGAATGGACCCGGGAACTGGTTGATGACCGGATCGTCCGGCCGGGTTGCGAGAAGATGGAACAGCTCGTGGAAGATGTCATCAAGGCTGATGTCCGGCCGGGAGATGGTATTGACCAGCCGCTGCAGGGCCAGGTCGGCACCGGACAGGTTCTCGTTGAGCCCGGCGGGGTAGGTGTCGTA
>DATFJP010000300.1:0-10494 GCA_035269105.1 Desulfuromonadales bacterium | reverse complement strand
GATCGATTCGTAAGTGTCCTCGTCGAGGGAAAGCCAGTTGATCCGATCGTAGGTTTTCAGGCCGATTTCTTCAAACTGTTTGATCTTGACGTAGTATGGCGAAGTGATCGGGTCGGCCAGGCCGTCCACGAACTGGCCGACGCCGTCGCGCAGGTTGCTGGGACCGAGGACCGGCAGAACCAGGTAAAAGCCGGTGCCGGTGCCGTAGTGGCCGAGGGTTTGGCCGAAATCCTCGTCGTGTTGCTTCAGACCCATTTGCTGTGCCGGGTCGAAGAAACCAAAAAAACCGAGGGTGGAGTTGATCACGAACCGGCTCAATTCGGTCCCCGCTTCTTTCATTTTCAACTGCAGGACCGAATTGGCGAAGCGGACCGGCGTGCCGAGATTGGCAAACGCCCGGCCGACGGATTCGCGGGGCGGTTCGGGAACGATCCGATAGGCCCGGGCCACCGGTTTGAAGAGATAGAAATACAGTTTGTCGTTGACCCAGAACATGGAGCGGTTGAAAGGCTCCAGTGGATCGGCGACGCTGATTTCCTCCTGGTCCTCGGCAAAAGGATCGTCGGCGAACAGCGATTGGTCGGCGGCTTCCGTGGCTGGGGCAGTCTCTTGAGCGGATGCCGCCGCCGGCAAAAGGCTGATCAAGAAGAACAGAAATGAAGCCAGGAAGCAGTACAGGATATGAAAGGTCATCTCTCTTCGCATAAGACACCTATTCGCTTTCGAATATATATTTGCTGACCAGCTCTTCCAGATTGATGGCGGATTCCGTTTCGAAGATGGTGCCGCCGTCCTCGATCAGCTCCGGTGAGCCGCCGGGTGAGATGGCCACATACCGGTCGCCGATGATGCCGGCGGTGCGGATCGAGGCGATGGAGTCTTCCTGCAGATCAACGTCGCGCTTGATGCTCATGCTTACAACCGCTTCGTAAGTCTCCCGGTTCAGACGGATCTGCTCGACGCTGCCGACCTTGACGCCGGCGATTTCCACCACGGCGCCCTGCTTCAGGCCGGAAATGGAGCCGAAGCGAGCGGTCACCTGGTAGCTGTCGCTGCCCAGCAGATCGATATCACCGAGCTTGATAGACAGCCAGGCAAAGCAGACGAAGCCGGCCACCATGAACAGCCCGACCACGATTTCAAGATTGAACTTCTTCATAGAGACCTCTCTCTTCGAGTTCGCTATAGTAGAGCGCGCCCATGGTTTCGCGGACAAACGCCCTGATTTTCGGCTGTTCCGACAACTGGAATTCTTCCGGCGGCAGGCAACCCTGAATGACGCCTTCGGAGATCAGGGCCACATAGTCGGCCAGTTTGAAAATTTTCGGCACATCATGGCTGACGAAGACCGCCGAATATCCAAGCTGCTGCTGGGTTTCAAAAAACAGGCGATAGAGTTCGTTGCTTTTGTTGACGTCCAGGCCCGTTGTCGGTTCGTCGAAAAAAATGACTTTCGGATCGAGCATCAGGGCCCGGGCCAGGCCGGCGCGTTTCCGCATGCCGCCGCTGAGCTGCGCCGGATATTTCTCCCCGGCGTCTTTCATATCCATCAGCGCCAGCTTGTCAGTGACTCTGTCCCGGATGGTCTTTTCGTCCAGCCGGGTGCGTTCCCGAAGGGGCAGGGCGACGTTGTCGTAAACAGTCATCGAATCGAACAGCGCCACATTCTGGAAGAGGACGCCGAAGGTGGTGCGGATCTCTTTCAGGCGGCGGGACTTCACTTTGTTGATGTCCTCGCCGTAAACCAGCACCTGACCCTTGTCCGGTTTGATCAGACCCAGCATGTGCTTGACCATCACGCTTTTTCCCTGGCCGCTGGCGCCGACGATGATGGTCGTCGTCCCTTCCGGGACCTCGAGGTCCACGCCATTCAGGACCTGTTGATCGCCGAAGGATTTTTCAATGCCGATCAGGCGGATAATCGCTTCCGAAGCTGGTTTTGCGCCTTTGTTCATGTCGGTTGTCGATCCTCTAGAGAAGCATGGCGCTGATCAGGTAGTCCCAGACCAAAACGGATACCGAAGACATGACGACCGCGTCGGTGGTTACCCGGCTGACGCCCTCCGCGCCGAACCCGCCCGAGCGTTCCAGGTGCAGCCAGTAGCCCTTGGCTGCTGCAATCCAGACTAGCAGCAGGCCGAAAATCAGCGACTTGGCCAGGCCCATCCGGATATCCGTCCAGCCGACACTGGCGTACATGCCCTGGAAGTAGGCTCCTTCGTTGACTCCGAACAGACCGACGCCCACCGCCCAGCCGCCCAGGATACCGATTACGTCGAAAATAGCGGTCAGCAGGGGCAGAACGATGATGCCGGCCAGCAGCTTGGGGGCCATCAAGTAGCGGTAGGGGTCGATGGCCATGCACTCCAGGGCGTCGATCTGTTCCGAGTTGCGCATGATGCCGATTTCGGCGCAGATCGCCGAACCCGCGCGGCCGATCACCATCAGGGCGGTCAGGACCGGGCCCAGTTCCCGGATCAGGCTGAGCGCGACGGCGGAACCGAGAAAGCCGATCGAGCCGAATTTGTTGAGTGTATAGTAGCCCTGCAGCCCCAGGACCATGCCCGTGAAGGCTCCGGTGAACAGAATGACGAACACCGAGCGGGCACCTATGAATTGGATCTGTCTGAAGACCGGAGTGATCTTGAAGGGCGGCTTGAAGATGCTGTACAGGCTGCGGACCAGAAAGACGCCCATCCGACCTGCAGTCTCAAGGAACCAGAGGGTTTCGCGCCCGATTTTTTCAAAAAGGAGGGTCATGACATCCCAAGCTTATCATAGAATTGCATTCTGCCGGAAGTTGCCACGGTTTCCGCTGCTTGGCAATAGCTAATCCAACCGCGGCCCACTTGCCGGATCGTTGGAAAATGATAGGGTTTTAAATCATGACAGCTTGTTTAAATCATAGCAAACTCCCGTGCTTTAAAGTCAAGCCTGGCCTGACCGACAGCTGCATGGCCCGCCTTGCCGCCGACCGGGAGATCTGGGGCTCGAGTCTTTCCCGGGATGGCCTCCGGAGGCTGCAGAAGTTGGCGCGTCCCGACGAAGAGTTAGACCCTGGTCTGCCGATCGTTCCTCTCAAGAAACTGCTGCTGCCGGCGAATGAACCGCTCTGGTCCTGGGACGGCTCAGGTTTTCGGCAACCGGACCTGCCGCCCAGACGCATCGTGCTCGGCGCCGCACTCTGTGACCTGCAGGCTCTGTGGTACCTGGACCAGGTGTTTGCCGAAGATCCGCTTTATCTCCGCCGCCGGCAGCGCCTGCTGGTGGTCGGCGGTTTCTGCCGAATCGAGGAAACCTGTCGCTGCCAATCCGCTGCCCTGCCGCCGGGTGGCGATCTCTTCAGGGTGGACGACCGGTTCTGGGTTCTTTCCAGGCAGGGGGAGACCGTGCTGAATGAATTGAAAAATGACTTGGCCAGGATGGTGGACACTCCACTGCCGTGGCCCGAGCACGGGACCGTCCCCCGGACCGGCTGCGATGAGAACCAGTTCCGGCAGGCCGGGGCCTCGCCGGCGTGGAAGAAGATCGCAGCCACCTGCCTCTCCTGCGGTGCCTGTTCCGTCGTTTGCCCGACCTGCTATTGCTACGACATGGTCGACGAGGTCGCCGCCGATGGCAAGGTAGTCCGGCGCCGCAGCTGGGACAATTGTTTTTTCGCCGACCACGGTCAGGTTGCCGGGGGCGGGAATTTTCGGCCGGACCGGGCCTCGCGGCTGCGGTTTCGCTTCGAACACAAAATGCTCGGCTTCGGGAACTTGCGCGGCCGGCCCTCATGTGTCGGTTGCGGCCGATGTCTGCCGGCCTGTCCGACGGGCATCGACCTGGACGAAATTGCCGACCTCCTGATGGCGGAGAGTGAGTCATGAGCAACCGGTTGCTGCCGATCCCGGCCAATCTGGAGAAAAGTGTGCCGCTGACCGATAGCGACCGGCTGTTCACGTTTCTTTGTGAGACGCTGCCGCCGGTTGCTCCCGGCCAGTTCATCGAGGTCAGCATCCCCGGTGTCGGGGGCTTCCCGGTGTCAGTCTGCGACCTCAGCCGCGATGCGCGTGTCTTTGCCTGCATCCGCCGGGCAGGACGGGTGACCAGCGCTCTGTTCGGCCTCGCTCCTGGTGCTGCCCTCGGCCTGCGCGGTCCCTTCGGCAAGGGCTTCGATCCGGCGCTTTTCAAAGACCGCGATGTTCTGCTGGTCGCCGGTGGACTTGGTCTGGCGCCGTTGCACGCTCTGCTTGCGGCCCTGCTGCAAAGCGGTCATTCGCAGCGGTTGATCCTGCTCTATGGAGCCAGGAATCCCTCGAGCCTGCTTTTCGCCGAAGAGTTGGGCCGAATGACGGCCGAGGGGGGCCTGGAAGTGTCCTTCGCAGTCGACGCCGCCGACGACTGGCAGCCTCGTGCCGGCGGAATCCCCTGTCGGCTCGGTCTGGTCACTTCCCTGTTGGATGGCCTGGAGCTGCAGCCCGACCGGACCACGGCCGTCGTCAGCGGGCCACCAGCGTTCTATCGCGGCGCCCTGGAAAAACTCGACAGTCTCGGTCTGTCTCCGGAGAAGATTCTGGCCACCCTGGAGCGGCGAATGCGCTGCGGAATCGGCGAATGCTGCCATTGTGTCACGGGCGGGGTTTATCTCTGCCAGGAGGGGCCGGTGTTTTCCCTGGCCCAGCTCCGCCGGATCGAAGGAGCCATTTGATTGAATCAGCCTCCCTTGAAAGTCGGATTTGCTCATTTCGCCGGATGCAGCGGTTGCCAGTTGATGCTCCTCAACTGCGAACCGGAGTTGCCGACCCTGGCCGGAATGGTTTCCTGTTCGGGAGCCGACATGCTGACCTCGCAGCGCGATGACCGGACCCATTTTGACCTGCTCTTAATCGAAGGGGCGATCGCATCGTCTACTCAGCGGGAAGAGCTGCGGGCTCTGAGGAATCGCTCTGCCCGCCTGGCGGCGGTCGGCGAATGTGCTCTGACCGGCGGCATCAACCGTTTCGAGACGCCCTCTCGCGAGGCTGCCGCCGGCTACGTCTACGGATCCAAGGCAGAAAATGTTGAAATTTTACCAGCCTTGCCTGTCGAACGGTTTGTCGAGGTCGATTTCCGGATTCCCGGCTGTCCCCCCGAACGCCGCGATTTTCTGGATCTGTTCGGTGCTCTTCGCTACGGCGGCTGGCCTCTGCAAAGGCAGGCGCCGGTCTGCATGGAGTGCCGCATCAGGGAGAACCGCTGTCTTTTGCAAGAGGATCGGCTGCCTTGTCTCGGTCCGATCACCCGGGGCGGTTGCCTGGCGCGCTGCCCGAGCATCAATGTCGCCTGTGAAGGTTGTCGGGGAGAGGTCGCCGAGGCAAACCGGAATGAACTCGGTTGCCTGCTCGCGGAAACCGCGCCGGATGACCTCAGACGCCGCATGCAGCGCTTCGGCGGAGGGAAGGCATGAGCAGGATAATTGTGGAACCCCTGACCCGGGTCGAAGGCCATGGTCGCATTGAATTGTTGCTTGAGGGCAGGCATCTGCAGGACGTCAAGGTGGACCTGAATGAAGCACCGCGACTGTTCGAGGCGATGCTGCTCGGCCGGGACTGGCGGGAAGTGCCGGAAATCGTCTGTCGCATCTGCGGCATCTGCTCGACGGTACATAAGCTGGCGGCGCTGACTGCCCTGGAACAGGCCCTGGGCGTCCGGGTTCCGGTCCCCGCAGCCATCATTCGGGAACTGGCCCTGCTCGGGGGCCACATCCAGAGCCACGCCCTGCACCTCTTCTGTCTGGTATTGCCCGATTTCTACGAAGCGCCGAGCATTCTGGACCTGCTTCAAAAAGGCGACCCCCTGGCGCAAGCCGGTCTGGAACTGAAGTCCTTCGGCAACCGCCTGCAGGAAGTGTTCGGGGGGCGCGTGGTGCATCCGGTCAACCTTGTCCCCGGCGGGGTCGCGCATTGCCCGGACGCTGTGCTGCTGGAGACGATGCTGACCGAAGTCGGCGTCTGGCAGGCCAGGTGGCCGGCCCTGGCCGAAGACTTCAGCGGTGCCTGCCACTATCCTGCAGGGGGAGAGCCCGCCGGCTGCTGCCTGGCGACCGGCTGCATCGAAGCAATGACCCTGACGGGGAACCGGCTGCAGCTGGCTTCGGGCATGAGTTTTCCGGTAGAGGAATATCCGAAATGGCTTGGCGAGTCACCGACAACCCATTCGCATGCCAAACAGGCAGCCGGGCAGCAGGGACCGTTTCTGGTGGGCGCCCTGGCCCGAACTGTCCTGGCAGCGGCTGCCGGCAGCAGGGGCCCGCACGATTTTCAGCACAGTGGCATCTATCGGAACAATGAGGCGCAGAGCTGGGAAATCGGATGGGCTTTAACACGTGCCAGGGCGTTGCTCGAATTGCTGCTGGAGAGGAAAGACAATGGCCCCTGGCGGGTTTCACCTCTGCCGGCTGGCGCAGGCACCGGCATCGGTGTTGCAGCTTTCGAAGCGCCTCGCGGACTGTTGCTGCATCGCTATGAGCTGGATGACCTCGGCCGGGTCGCTGCGGCGGATGTGGTGACGCCAACGGCGATCAATCAGCTGGCAATGGCCGAACAGATACGGCGGGACCTGGCCGGAATTGACGACGCCGGGGAGATGACCGGTGTCGCTGAAAGGGTCGTCAGGGCCTTCGATCCCTGCATTTCCTGTGCGGTTCATGTTCTGCAGGCTTCGTCATGAAAGACCAGGTCTGGGAGCCCTCAGCCCGGAGGTGGGAGCAGATGATCTTTTGTCCGGCTATGAAGTGTTTTGCAGAGAAGGTGGTCACAGGGGCAGCTCGGTCTTGTTGATCACGGTTTTCAGGGCAAACGAAGACTGTACTCTCAGCACTCCGGCCAGTCCGGTTAACTCATTGTGGATGCGAACGTAGTCGGCATTGTCTTTGATGATCACCCGCAGCAGGTAATCGAAATCTCCGGACATCAGATAGCAGTCCATGACTTCCGGAACCCGGCTCACCGCTTCTTCGAAATGGGCGAGTTTTTCCCGCTGCTGGCCTTCGAGAGTGACCCTGACGAAAACATTGTTGGGCTTGCCGATCGCGGCCGGGTCGGCCAGGGCGACGTAACGCAGGATAATGTTGTCCTCCTCCAGAGTGCGGACCCGCCGCAGGCAGGCGGATTCCGAGAGGCCGATCTGTTCGGCCAGTTTCACGTTGGACAGCCGGCCATCCTGCTGGAGAGCGGCAATGATCAGGTAATCGATACGATCAAGGCCAAGGTGAGCAATATTCATTGGGAAAAGTCCATATAGTTCGAAGAAACTTCTCTAATTAATCTTAAAAGTCGAATTAATTGCAAGAAAAATCGTTCAGATTTCTGGTAATCTTTCTCTGAGCAAGATGCGGGTTAAAAACCGGACTGAAAGGAGTCGGGCATGATCGTGGGCATTCTGAAAGAAATCAAGGCCGAGGAAAGCCGGGTCTGCATGACCCCGGTCGGGGTCGAGGTTCTGCATGCCGAAGGGCACCAGGTCCTGGTGGAGCAGGGTGCCGGCCTCGGCAGCGGTTTCAGCGATGACGCTTATCGTCAGGCGGGCGGGGAGATCGTCGGGACACCGGCCGAAATCTATCGGCAGGCCGAGATGGTGATGCATGTCAAGGAACCGCAGGCCTCAGAATACGAGCTGATCAGGCCCGGTCAAATTGTTTTCACCTATTTTCACTTCGCGGCGGCTGAGGAATTGACCCAGGCGATGATCGACCGGAAGGCGGTCTGCATCGCTTATGAAACCATTGAGGCCGATGATGGCAGCCTGCCCTTGTTGACGCCCATGAGCGAAGTCGCCGGGCGCATGGCCGCCCAGCAGGCTGCGAAATATCTGGAACGCGCCCAGGGCGGACGCGGCGTCCTGCTCGGCGGCGTGCCGGGCGTTTCTCCTGCCACCCTGCTGGTGCTGGGCGGCGGGGTGGTCGGTACGCATGCCGCGCAGATGGCGTGCGGACTGGGTGCGAAAGTCTACCTGCTGGACACCAACCTGGCCAGGCTCCGCCATCTCGCCGAAGTGATGCCGAAGAACTGCTTCCCCTTAATGTCTTCTCCTGCAGTTGTACGGGAACTCGCCGCCGAAGCCGACGCGGTGATCGGCGCGGTCCTGCTGCATGGCGCCAAGGCCCCCCGCCTGATTACCCGGGATATGCTGGCGACCATGAAACCCGGGGCGGTCCTGGTCGATGTCGCCATCGATCAGGGCGGCTGTTTCGAAACCTCCCGGCCGACCACCCACGGCAAGCCGGTCTATGAAGTGGACGGCATTATCCATTACTGTGTCGCCAACATGCCGGGTGCCGTACCCATGACCTCGACCCAGGCGCTGACCAATGCCACTCTGCCTTACGCGCGCAGCATTGCTTCCCGCGGCTGGCAGCAGGCCGCCCGCGAAGTGACCGGCGTGCAGGAAGGCTTGAATATCGTCAAGGGCAAGGTGGTCTACCAGGGGGTTGCCGAAGCCTTCGGACTGGAGCACACTCCGGTCGAGAGGGTTCTGGCGCAGGGGTAAAACGGGTTGCCGGTTTCTGCGAAACCGGGATTGCCGACAAAATAATGGTTCGAAGGCAAGAGGCTGCTTCCGCGATGTGCGGGGGCAGCCCCTTGTTTATTTGTTCATCCCGGAATATCGGGAGAGCTCTTTCCGGGGCTCGACCTGCCGGATTGCAAAGTACCAGGCTTCGAACCGGGGACGCGCCCCCGGACGGCGCCCTCCCTTTGCTACGCGGCAAAGGGAGGACCAAAACGCGCCCTGCAGCGCCACCCGCCATAGCCCGCCGTCGCGCAAAGCGCTATGGCGGGCGACGACGGGTTCCCTCCACTGCGCAGATGTTTCGGGGCCGGTCAAAAACTCGCCTGCGGCTCAGACAGTTTGCCCGGCTTTATCCCGAAACCTCCACTCCGTTCCGGTGGCTCTGCACGGGAAGTCCCAAGCCAACCCCAACCCAAAAACAAGGCAAGGTCGTCAGACCGCGCTGCAATGATTTACGGTTTTCTCCCCGTTTGCCGATGCCGGAGCCAGCCGTGCGCCGGCCGAAAAAGACCGCTCAACTGTCTGAGCCGCAGGCGAGTTTTGAGCGGTCCGGCCGGGGCGCGACTGGCGGAGGGGTCCCGTTGTCCGGTTTCTGGACAACGGGCATCGGCATCGGGCACCGTGGGGGTCCAGGGGGACCGGGGTGAGCGGTCCCCCTGGTCGCCGTCCGGGGGCGAGTCCCCGGTTCGAAGGCTGATATGTTGCTGGCCGGCAATTCGGCGGAGGAAAGAATTACCTCAATACACTTGTTTATTGCGCCGGTGGTTAAATAAACGAATTTTGCTTCCACTGTTGGAGCGGCTTCAGCCGCGATTCACCACGCCTAAAGGCGCTCCTCCTGTTTTCCTTCCAATCCCCACCCATGTCAGGTTAACCTGTTTCCGTCTGGAAACGGTTCTTTTCCGCCCTGGCGGCGTCAATCAGCGGACTCGCTTGTGCGGCGTACCGATGTACGCCTCCGCGCAAGCCCTTGATTTCCTTGCCAGGACGAAAAACTCCTCGTTTCCAGCTCGAAAACTGCACCGTGTCCTTCCGGACTTTGCGGATGGACACTAACTTGCAGACTTAGAACCGGAGTCTTCTTTCCGATCAGATGAGTGGCACCCCTGATGGACGTCGCGACTGAAATCAACGCACCCTGCGCTCAGGTCTGGGAGATCCTGATCGACACCCGGCTCTGGCCGGAGTGGGGGCCTTCGGTCAGTGCGGTCGATTGTCCCGGGCGCTGGATTGAGGGCGGCCTGTCCGGAAGGATAAAAACCGCTTTCGGCCTCTGGGTGCCTTTCGAAATTACCGATTTCGAGGCACCGGTTTACTGGCACTGGAAAGTCGCCGGCATTGCGGCGACCGGGCATCGTCTGCGAGAAGTCGCACCGGACCGTTGTGAACTTGTTTTCGAAATTCCCTACGGGGCTTTCCCCTATGCTGCCGTATGCCGCCGGGCGGCCGGCAGGATTGCCCGGCTGGCGGAAGGCAATTGAAGTCTCTGCAGAGATATTTGATCGCTCAGTTATGCAAAAAGGGTCCGAAAAGAGAATTATGCAAGCAGATCCTCAGGCCTCCCTCGTTGCGGCCTGGCTCTGTTTCCTGCTGCTGTTCCTGACGGCGGGCTGCGCGCCGGATCTTGCTCGTACCGAGTTCCGCGATGTGCAGCAATTGCCGCAGGACTCGCAGGCCTACCTCGATGTCAGCAGCGCCGGGCGGCCGCTCATTTCCCGGCAACAGCAGCAGCGCATGGCAACGGATTTCCTGGACAGTCATTTTGCCGCCTGGCATGCCGCCCAACCGCTGCCAACCACCCGCCATCCCTTCTGGGCGGTGGACTGGGTGCAGAATAACGAGGTCTTCGGCGCCAACCTGCGACCCGTCGACGCGCGCCGGATCCAGGACCTGATCCGGCAGACCGCTCGGGCTGACTACCCCAGTCTGGACCGACGCGCGATCACGCTGCGCGGCACCAGCTTA
>DATFJP010000299.1:0-7748 GCA_035269105.1 Desulfuromonadales bacterium | reverse complement strand
GTTCTCCACATAGGTGCCGACGTCGATTCCCTTCAGGTCGACATAGATCCAGGCGGTCTTCCGGGCGTTTTCGGTCTTGATGACGGGCGCCCCTTTGCTGATCTTGATATTTGTGACCTGCGAGATGGGGATGTGGCTGCCGTCCTTGAGGGGGATAAGTACCCGCTCCAGGGCCGGCAGGTCGTTGCGGTAGTCGCGCATATAGCGGATGTTAACGGGGTAGCGCTCAAGCCCCTCGACAGTCTGGGTCACATTCATGCCGCCGATGGCACTTTGGATGATGTCCTGAACCTCGCCCACCGTCAGACCGTAGCGGGCCGCCTCGGCGCGGTCGATCTCGAAGTCGAGATAATTGCCGCCGGTGACCCGCTCGGAAAAGGCGGAAAGTGTACCGGGTAGAGTGCTCACCAAGGCCTCGACCTCTTCGCCGATCTCGGAGAGCGTTTGCAGGTCATCCCCCATGATCTTGATGCCAACCGGGGTTTTGATGCCGGTGGAAAGCATGTCGATTCGGGTCTTGATCGGCATGGTCCACGCATTGGTCAGACCGGGGAACTGAATGGCGTTGTTTAACTCCTCTTTGAGCTGACTCACCGTGATCGTTTTCTCTTCCGGCAACACCAGGCGCAGGGGCTTCTTCACCCACTCGCTCCAGGCGGGCCAGTCCGAGTAGAACCGGTCAACCGGCATCTTCCGCCACTCGTCTTCGGGTTTGAGCATGATGGTCGTCTCGATCATCGACAACGGCGCGGGGTCGGTGGCCGTCTCGGCTCGGCCGACCTTGCCGAAGACATGATGGACCTCGGGGAACTGGCGAATGATGCGGTCGGTCTGCTGCAGAAGCTCCTTTGCCTTGGTGATGGAGATCCCCGGCAGGGTCGTCGGCATGTAAAGCAGATCGCCCTCGTAAAGAGGGGGCATGAACTCGGTCCCCATTTTGTTGATGGGCCAGGCGATGGAGAGGGTCAGAATAAGCGCCACCAGCAGCGTCATCTTGCGCCAGCGCAGAACAAAATCGACCACCGGCCGGTAGCCCCCAATGAGCACTCGGTTGATCGGGTTCTCCGATTCTTTGCGGATGCGACCGCGGATGAACCAGGTCATCAGCACCGGCACCAGAGTGATGGCGAGAATAGCGGCCGTCGCCATGGCGTAGGTCTTGGTGAAGGCCAGCGGCTTGAACATGCGGCCGGCCTGTTCCTGGAGGGTGAAGACCGGAGCGAAGGAAACGGTGATCACCAGCAGGGCGAAGAAGATGGTGGGACCGACCTCCTTGGCCGCGTCGATGATCACCTCGGTGCGCGGCCTGTCCGGTTCTTGCTCGAGACGCTTATGAGCATTCTCCACCATGATGATCCCCGAATCGACCATGGTGCCGATGGCGATGGCGATGCCACCCAAGCTCATGATATTGACGTTGAGGCCCTGCGCGTACATGATGATAAACGACATCAGGATGCCGACGGGAAGCGCCAGAATCACCACGGCTGCGCTCGGCAGGTGGAAAAGAAACAGGATGATCACCAGGGCAACAACGACGCTCTCCTCGAACAGCTTTTCCTTGAGGTTGGAAACCGAACGCTCGATCAGCCCGGAACGGTCGTAGACGGTTTTGATCTCTACGCCCTCGGGAAGCCCTTGCCTGAGATCCTCGATCTTTCTTTCCACCTTCTCGATAACGGCCCGGGCGTTTTCACCGTAGCGCATGACGACGATGCCGCCGACCACCTCCCCTTCCCCGTCGAGTTCAGCCAGCCCGCGGCGCATCTCAGGGCCGAGCTTCACCATGGCCAGATCACGCAATAGAATGGGGGTGCCGCGCATGTCCGTGCCGACCACGACCTGTTCGAGATCCTCTTTTTTCTGGATATAGCCTAGCCCGCGCACCATGAATTCGGTCTCGGCCATCTCGACGACACTTCCGCCGACGTTGTTGTTGCTGTTCTGGATGGCGCGCCGGATCTGGGGGATGGTGATGTGATAGGCGAGCAGCCGGTCGGGGTCGACGAGCACCTGGTACTGCTTGACGAAGCCGCCGATGCTGGCGACCTCGGAGACGCCTTCGACCGCGGAGAGTTCGTAGCGCAGGAACCAGTCCTGGATGGAGCGCAGCTGCTGCAGGTCGTGGCGGTCGCTCTCAAGCGCGTACTGGTAGACCCAGCCGACGCCGGTCGCATCCGGTCCGAGCGACGGCGTGACCCCTTTGGGCAGACGCCCGGCGGCATAATTGAGGTATTCGAGGACCCGCGAACGGGCCCAGTACATATCGGTACCGTCCTCGAAAATGATGTAGACGAAGGAGAGGCCGAAGAAAGAATACCCGCGTACGTCCTTGGCTCCCGGCACGGCCAGCATCTGCGTCGTCAGCGGATAGGTGACCTGGTCCTCCACGACCTGGGGCGCCTGCCCCGGATACTCGGTGAAGATGATCACCTGTACGTCGGAGAGGTCGGGGATAGCGTCGATGGGTATATTGCGCAGGGCGTAGATCCCCCCCACGATGATGAACACTGTCGCCAGGATGACCATGAAGCGGTTGCGGCTGGACCATTCGATGATTTTTTCAAGCATTTATGAAACCAGTCCTTCGTCACTTGTCATTTGTTGAAAACCATCAAGATAAAAGCCGAAAAAAGCACCTTGAACCAATGACCAATGACGATTTTTACTGAAACAGGTCGTCGAGGTTTTCTTGCTGCGGCTGTTCGCTGTGGTCCCCGAACAGATCTTCAAGTTCTTCATCCATTTCTTCAGCGGGTTCTTCTCGCGCCTCCTCGGCGGTCGGTTCGCCTTCCCGGGGCGCCATCATTTTCTGGATCGCCTCGCGCAGCTTGCTCTCGGAGTCGAACATGAACTGGGCGGAGGTGACGATGTTCTCACCTTCGAGCAGTCCCTGCTCGATCTCGATGTATCCTTCCTGGTTCTGTAGACCGGTTCTGACGTGGCGCGGCTCGAACTTGCCTTCGCCGAGGGCCACGAAAACTGTCTTCTTCTCCCCCGAGTGGATAACCGATTCGACGGGAATGGTCAGGGCGTTCTTCACCTCCTGCCCCCGGATGCGCACGTTGACGTACATGTCGGGCTTGAGCTCGAAATCGGGGTTTTCGAACTCGAGGCGCGCCTTGACGGTGCGGGTCTTGGGTTCGACATAAGGGTAGATGTAGGTGATTTCGGCCCGGCGGTCTTTCCCGCCGACAAAAGGCAGGCTGACAATCGCTTCCTGGCCCTTGCTGACCCAAGGCAGTTCGTATTCGTAGATGTCTGCCATTACCCAGACTGTGGAAATATCTGAGATTGTCATCAGATCCATGCCGACCTTGATAAACTGGCCTTCCCGGACCATCTTCTTGGTGACGATGCCGGCCTGAGGCGCATGCAGCGCCAGAGTCTTCTGCACCTGACGGGTTTCTTCCAACTGCCTGATCTGCCGGTCGGAGATGTCCCACAGCTGCAGTCGCCGGCGTGCGGCGTCGAACAGCTGCCGGCCGCTCTCGGCAATTTTGCCGTAGGGACTGCCGGCCAGGGCTTCCCGGCTTTTCAGGGCGAGCAGGAATTCCTCCTGGGCGGTCACCAGTTCGGGACTGTAGATATCCAGCAGCTTCTGGCCCTTCTTGACGAACTGCCCGGTCTCGTCGACGTAGAGGCGCTCCACCCAGCCGCTGATTTTGGTGTTGACCGAATACTGGCGGGGCTCGTCGTATTCGACCAGGCCGACGGTGCGAACCGTCCGGGCCAGGTCCCGGCGTTGCACCTTCTCGGTGCGCACCCCCATATTCTGGGAAGTGACCGGATCAATGGTGATCACCGAGCCGGTGGCCGATTCGTCCTCGTAAACCGGAACCAGATCCATGCCCATCGGCGATTTGCCGGGTTCGTCGCGGATGTAGGTCGGGTCCATGGGCGCCACCCAGTACTTGATCTTGCGCTCGCCCCGGGCCTGGCTGCCGCCGCCTCCGCCGGTCTCGGCTTTGAGCGGAGTCAGATCCATGCCGCAGATCGGGCAGGTCCCCGGTTCGTCGGTAATGATCATCGGGTGCATGCCGCAGGTGTAGCGGGTATCGGCGGCATGGGCCATCTCTGCACCCGGCAAGCTGTAGACTGGCAGGACACGGTTGATCGCGTACCAGCCGCTGCCGGAAAACAGCAGAAAGAATACGGCGATCATCCAAATCTTGGGTCTTGGTTTCATGGCTTCTTCCTGTTGATGACCGGTTCCTTATTCAGGGTCTGCGTCTGTTGCAAGTCGAACCCCCGACGCTCCCTCAAGTTCGGCGATATTGCGATGATAATCGGCCAGCACCCGCTGGTAGTCGAGCCGGTAATCGTAGAGCGTCATCAGGCTGTCCAGCAGGCTGAGGAAATCAACCTTGCCGACCTGGTAGGCACTCAGGCTGGCGTCGAAGGTCTGCTGGGCCTGGGGGATGAGCCCGGTGGCAAACAGCACCGCCAGATCATGGTTCTTCTCCAGTCGGGCGGAGACGTCCTCAATGGTGGCATCGACCTGATTGCCGAACTCCTGCTGCTGCCGGAGCACCATGCGCAGGCCGGCTTCGGCCTCGGCCACGGCTGCCGAGCGCTTTTCACGCCAGATCGGCAGGTTCATGGTAACCCCGGCACTGATGAAATCGGTCCCGGTGTCCGGCAGGTCGTCGTCCCGGAAGCGGTAGCTGGTCCAGACATTGAAATTCGGATAGTAATCGAGTTCCGCCAGATCCCGCTGGCTGCCGTACCTGTCGATCAGTGATTGATAGGAAGCAAACATCGGCCGGTTCTGCCGGGCGGCTTGCCGAAGCTGCTGCGGTTCGGCGGTCACCGTTGCAAGCGAGAGTTCGGCGGTCACCTCCAGAGACTGGCCGGAGGGCCGTGCCAGCAGTTGATTCAGGCCGGCCAGGACACTCCGGCGCTGCTGCTGCTGTGTGAACAGGCGGTCCATCAGTCTGGACTGCTGCAGCTGGGCTTTAAGCAGATCCTGCTGCAGGCCGCTGCCGACCTCGTAGCGGGTCTTGGTCAAGCTGATGAAGTTCTCGAGGATGGCGAGATTTTCTTCAGTCACGGCGATGGCCCGGTCCTGGTAATAGAGCCGGAAATAGGCATCCTTGATTTTTTGCGCCAACTGCAGGCGGCCGTCTTCATACACCGCCTTGTACCAGAGGGCCTGTTGTCTGGCGACCTCACCCTTGGCCGCCAGCTTGCCGGGAAAAGGGAAATTCTGGGCAATTCGCAATTCATTGCCGGTCATTGGCGTTTCATCCGCACGAAAACTGTCAACCGGATAATTGGAAAAGGCCACACCGAGTGTCGGGTCGTCCAAAGATTGCGCTGGAACAATCCGATGCTCGCTCATTTGCCAACGTTCCCTGGCGGCCTGCAGATCCGGGTTGTTCTGCAGGGCCTCGTCGACCAGGTCGGCCAGCGGGGTTTTATCTGTCGGGAGTTCCGTACCCCGGGCTGGTCCATGCAGTCCAAGGATTGCCAGGACCATGCTGAGGGCAAGGAAGACGACCGGTCTCATGAGTAACCTCCATAACAAGCATGACATTGGTCGGACAAGAAACAATTCACTTTCCATGCCATTCCCTAACTTGCTGATTTTTAAATAACATCTTAACTCATTACAATGGAAAGAAAAGCCAGCCTGTACAATATCCGACAGCAGGTGGAGATTTTTCTCCACCAGCTGCCCTCTCAAGTTATTCCGCAGCGTTACCCTTTTTGCGAGGGAGAGGTTTCATTGTGAAGGGCTTTGCAACGACTGGTGAAATTTCAGGTTCATCCGGAGAAATCGGGGTTCCCGGAATCTCGTTAGCCTTCGAACCGGGGACGCGTCCCAGAAAGGCGCCCTGTAGGGGCACCGCGTGCCGTGCCCTTTTGCGGCCTGCGACGACCAGGGCACGGCACGCGGTGCCCCTACCTTGCTGTTTCAAAAAAAGAAGGATGTTGATTTTAAAGGAGGAGTCTTTGACCGCGAATCGGTTTCTGATTGATCCCCGTTTGCCGATTCCGGGAAAACAGGCGGCACAGCTACAACTGATAATGCTTCATCTTTTCCCAGAGATTTTTTCGGCTGATGCCGAGCAGGCCCGCGGCCTCGGTTTTGCTGCCGCCGGTTTTCTGCAGGGCGCGCAGAATGCATTTTTTCTCGGTCTCGGCAACCGCCGCTGCCAGGTTGTCCGGCGGCTCTTCCGGAGGCTGGCTGCTGCGGAGTTCCACAGGCAGATCCCAGACCTGGATTTTCGGGGCCGGCGCCAGCACCGAGATCCGCTCCAGGAGATTACGCAATTCGCGCACGTTGCCGGGGTAGCTGTACCCCTCGAGAGCCTGTCGGGCTTCTGTCGATAGTTCGAAGGTCAGGCCCCGCTCCCGGCCGAATTCGTTCAGGAAAAAATCCGCCAGCACCGGAATATCCTCCAGTCTTTGTCGCAGGGGTGGTATCTCGAGGGGAATGACCCGCAGACGGTAAAACAGGTCCTCACGGAAATTCCCGGCCCGGACCTCCGCCTCCAGGTTTTTGGCCGTGGCGCAGAGGACCCGGACATCAATGGGGACCGGTTGCCTGCCGCCCAGGCGTTCGATTTCCCTCTCCTGCAAGACCCGCAACAGCTTGACCTGCAGGTCCATGGGCATATCGCCGATCTCGTCGAGCAGAATCGTACCCTGGTCGGCCAGTTCGAATTTGCCGGTCTGCGCCCTTTCAGCGCCGGTGAAAGCACCTTTTTCATGGCCGAACAGCTCGGATTCCAGCAGGCCCGGGGGAATGGCGGCACAGTTGATGCGCACATAAGGCTTGCTGGCCCGCGGACTTTCAAAGTGGATGGCGGCGGCAACCAGTTCCTTGCCGGTGCCGCTTTCTCCCTGGATCAGCACGGTGGCGTCGGTCCCCGCCACCTGGCTGATCAGGCTGAGCACTTTCTGCATGGCCGGCCCCGAGCCGATGAGCGGCCGGCGGGCTCCGCCACAATGCTCCAGGGAGACGCAGCGGGCCTTGACGGCCTGCAGTTCCAGCAGGCGCTTGACACGGAAGGTCAGGTCTTCGAGGTCGAAGGGTTTGAGAATATAATCCGCCGCGCCCTTTTTCAGGCAGTCCACGGCATTGTCGCTGCTGCCGTAGGCGGTCATCAGCACCACCTCGGTGCCCGGCGTCAACCGCTTCAGCTCCCCCAGCAAAGTCTCGCCGTCCATCCCCGGCATGCGGATATCGGAAAGCACGACTTCGTAACGGTTGCTTTTGATCTGCTCCAGGGCGGCTGTGCCGTTGGCGGCCTCATTCACCAGCCAGCCCAGCGACCTGAGGTGATCGACGACGGTGACGCGCATGATCTCTTCATCTTCGACGACCAGAATTCTGGGCACCATTGCTTATTCCTCGCTTCTTGACAAAGGGATCCGCAGAGTGAAGATTGCGCCGCCCTCGGCCCGGTTTCTGGCCTGCAGGGTCCCGCCCATCTGTTCGGCCAGAGCATGGGAGACGGAGAGCCCGAGACCAGTGCCTTCACCGACTTCCTTGGTGGTGAAAAACGGTTCGAAGATTTTGTCCATCACTGCCGGAGGGATGCCCGGTCCGGTGTCGGCGATCTCCACCAGCAGCCAGCCATGCTCCAGGCAGCTCCTGGCGCTGAGGGTGCCACCCGTTTCGGCCATGGCCTGGACCGCGTTGCCGGCCAGATTGATCACCACCTGGCGCAAGGCCTCCATGCTGACCACCAGCTGCTGCCCGATCGCGAGCTGCAGGTCCAGGGCGATGTCGCGCC
>DATFJP010000298.1:0-5653 GCA_035269105.1 Desulfuromonadales bacterium | reverse complement strand
CTGAGCGGTCATGAGCCTCGACTCAGCGAGGAAGAGATGATTGCTGAGATTCAGGCTTTCCAGCAGCAGCTGCAGCAGCAGCAGATGGAGAAAATTCAGGCTTTGGCCGAAGAAAACAAGGTTGAAAGCGAAGCCTTTCTGAAAGAAAATGCCGAAAAGGAAGGAGTGGTCGTCCGGGACAGCGGATTACAGTACAAGGTCATTGAACCCGGTGAAGGCGAATCTCCGGAAGTCGATAGCGTGGTCACCGTGCATTATCGGGGAATGCTGGTCGACGGTACCGAATTCGACAGTTCCTACAGCCGCAACGAGCCGGCAACCTTCCCCGTCAACGGGGTGATCCCCGGTTGGGGTGAAGCGCTGCCGCTCATGAAGGAAGGGGCCAAATGGAAACTGTTCATTCCGGCCGACCTGGCCTACGGAGAAAGTGGTGCCGGCGAACAGATCGGGCCGAATGCCGCCCTCATATTCGAGGTCGAACTGCTTTCCATCGAAGAGAAAACGGAGTAACCATGTCCGAAGCTTCGGAGCGAAGGGCCCGCTCGGGAGACCGGGTGCGGGTGGCCTATACCGGTACTTTTGCCGATGGTACGCAATTTGATTCATCCGAAGGCCGTGAGCCTCTTGAATTCACCGTCGGTGCGGGTGAAGTGATTCCGGGATTTGACCAGGCTGTTCTCGGTATGACGGGCGGCGAGTCCCGTTTTGTGATCGTCGCTCCAGAGGATGGCTACGGCCCGCATCTCTCTGAAATGGTCGTCGAAGTCGAACGGTCGATGATTCCGGAGGATGAGCGGCTGGTTGTCGGCAGCATCCTCGAAGCTCAAATCGAAGATGGTCGACAACTGGAGGTCCAGGTGATTCAATTAACCGAAGACGCCGTGGTACTGGACGGAAACCATCCTCTGGCCGGCAAAAATCTTCATTTCAAAATCAGTCTGCTCGATTTTGTCTGAAAAGAAAAAGTCCCGACTCATATCCTGGGAAAACCGGCAGTTTTCGAAGATTTTTCGGAGACTGCCGGTTTTTTTCTGATATCGATCCAGGAGAGGTTTTGATTTCGGCATGTTTTCTGCTTGATAGATTCTCCGGGAGGTCTGGAAGCTGCAGCAGGAGGACGGCATGTTGACCAAAAAAATCGTATTATCCGATGTTCCGGACTTGGTGGATATTATGGAGAAGTCTTTTTTCCAAAGAGACGGCTTCGAAATGGTTCGCGTCATCGAGTCTGACGAAGCGTTTCAGTGTATCGAAACGGACTCACCGGCTCTGGCCATATTAGATCTGTCCAGCCTCGGCGCTGAAGGCATTCATTGTTGCCGGCGGCTGAAATCTGACCCTTTGCTGCAGGTTACCCCCATCATCCTGATCCTGGCTGAGAATCAGCTTGGGTTGAAAAGTCGCTGTTGGGATGCCGGAAGCGACCAGGTCCTGGAGAGACCGCTTTCCGCGCTGCAATTGCTCGATGATGCCTGCAACCTTCTGGGTATCAGCCGGCGGCTGGCCCGACGGTTTCCGGTCAGCTTCCATCTCGAATTCAGACGGGACAACGACAAAAAACATGTTGGCATTGCAGTGAATTTGAACATTGGTGGTATGTTCTTGGCGAGTGAAGTTCTCTATCCCCAGGATGCCCGTATTATCTTGGAGTTTACCTTGCCTGGGTATACGATGCCGATTGGTTGTTTGGCTCGCGTGGCGTGGATCAATCATCCCGAGTGGGTGAATAAAAACAACCTGCCCAGTGGCATGGGAGTGGAGTTCCTCGACCTCTCTGGCACTGCCGAGATCGCCCTACAGAACTTCCTCGGCCAATTGATGAAGATCGACTAGCGGCGCCACGCTTGTTCGGTTGCGCCACACAAAAAGCCCTGAATGGTTTCGGAGAATTTCCGCCAGCGTAAACCCTGCCTATAGCTTAGCGCCGCAAAACTTGCAATGTACCGCATTCTGATCATGACCTTCCGCACTGCACTCAGGACAGGCCTGAGTGGAAACCATGCGCATCGACTTGCTGATTTCAGCGGTAAATATGCCTGTCGGTACGGCGATGATACTGTAGCCTAAAATCATGACGCCGGATGCCAGGAACTGGCCCAGGCTGGTCTGCGGCGAAATGTCGCCGTAACCAACGGTGGTCAGGGTGACGATTGCCCAGTAGATGCTGCGGGGGATGCTGGTGAATCCGCTTTGCGCTCCTTCCACCAGATACATCGCCGAGCCGATGATCACCACGAGGGCCAATACGGTATAGAGGAATATGGCAATTTTGCGGCCACTGGCCTTGAGAGAGCGGGCGAGAAGGTTGGCCTCGCTGACATAGGTTGCCAGCTTGAGAATGCGGAAAATACGCAGAACACGCAGAATCCGAATGGAAAGCAGATACTGACTGCCCGGCAGCAGCAGACTGAGATATGTCGGCAGAATGCTCAACAGGTCGACGATGCCGTAAAAGCTGGTGGCGTATTTGAGCGGCCGACCGACACAGGCCAGGCGAAGCAGGTATTCGACGGTGAAAAGCAGGGTAAAAAACCACTCGATGCCGAGAAACAGCTGGCCATACCTGAGATTGAGCCGGGTGATGCTGTCCAGCATGACCACCAGGACGCTGAGCAGGATACTCAGAATCA
This sequence comes from Desulfuromonadales bacterium, assembly GCA_035269105.1. Lineage (GTDB taxonomy): Bacteria > Desulfobacterota > Desulfuromonadia > Desulfuromonadales > BM103 > JAQYVZ01. The sequence goes on along the minus strand of DATFJP010000298.1, from coordinate 3,023 downwards.
GCACAAGGTCGAAAAACTTCCCGACCGGGGTGTCGGCTTCAAAAATGATTTCGTGCAGCCGACTTCGCCACCGCGCAGAAGATCCGTCGGCGGCTTCCTCCGGCTTACCGAATGAATCCTTCCGGTGCTTGTCAGGCATAAGATTTCATTCGTCTGTGGTAAGTCGGCTGGATTGCCAGCCGGAGGCTAGCATAGGCACGCTCGGTCGGCGGAGAAAAATCCGCTCCTCCCGGACCAGGGCCTGCAGGTGCCCGCAGGACGCGGGCACCTGCGATTGAACAATTAGCTTTCCGCGGACCATTGCCCATGGATATTGCAATATTCCCGCGCCGTGACCTGCTTGGCGATGACCGGAAAGGTCGCCTCCGGATCCTGCCCGGGCTGCAGGTGCTGACGGTAGACTTTGCCGTCGGCCAGCAGTTCGATCCACTGAATGTAATGGGACTCCTCCATGGGGTGCGGATCGCTGCCAACTTTCACCTTGATGCTGTCGGAACCGATCTCAATGACCGGGACATGCTTTTCCTTGGTGGCATCGACCGTGTTTTCTTCCATCAGTTTCATTTTCTGGCCGCAACACACCAGTGCGCCTTCGCCACCCTGCATGACTTCGATGATGTTGTCGCAGAGGTCGCATTTGTAAATTTGGTTCAGTTTCGCCATCATTTCTCTCCTGTGGTTAGTAGTTTCCGGCAATGAGTTCAAAATGAGCCTGGGGATGGGCACAGGCCGGGCAGGTTTCGGGAGCTGCTTCCCCTTCATGTCGATAGCCGCAGTTGCGACAGGTCCAGACGGAACCGGGCTCCCGTTTGAAGACACGATCGTTTTCGATGTTTTTCAGGAATTGAAGAAAGCGTTTTTCGTGGCGATCTTCGGCTACTGCGATCGCCTCGAAGACCGCGGCAATCTCCTGGTAACCTTCCTGCCGGGCGATCTCAGCGAAACCAGGGTACATGCTGGCATGTTCGTGATTTTCGCCGCCGGCAGCTGCCTTCAGATTTTCAACTGTCGTGCCGATCCTGCCGGCGGGGAAGGTCGCCGTCACCTCGACCTCACCCCCTTCGAGCATTTTGAAAAGGCGCTTGGCGTGCTCCTTTTCATGGTTCGCCGTTTCTTCGAAGATCGCAGCAATCTGTTCGTAACCTTCCTTCTTGGCCTGCTTGGCAAAATAGGTGTAATGATTGCGCGCCTGGCTTTCGCCGGCAAAAGCGGTCAGAATGTTTTTCTCGGTACGGGAACCTGAGATATACATGTCTCCTCCTTGTTCATCAGCAGATGATTAAGCCCATAAAGATTTAATCTTAGCAGAGTTTTGAGAAAGCTCAACCGGGAGCAAGCATTACCAAAAAGGTAAACTATCCGGGCGTAAAAAAGGCCTCCTTGGCGGAGGCCTTTCAGTCAAGCCTTGTTTGGATTACTTCTTATGGCACTCGTTGCACTTGGTGGGACCGCCATCCGCTTTGTGGCAGTCTTTGCAGGCTGCGCCATGCGCGGCGTTCTTGTCGATTTCCATCGGTCCGGGGGCGCCTTCGTGGCAATCTTTACAGCTGTAGGCATCCTTGTGCATGTTGTGGTCGAAAGTGACGTTGCCGTTTTTGGCTTCGTAGGTGATCGGATCAACAGCGTAAGCGAGGGTAAAGGTAAAGCCGACCAGCATCAGAGCGACAATCAGTTTCTTCATGTTTCTCTCTCCTTTTCAGTTTGGAAATGAAAGTAAAATCCCGAACAATTTATGGAAAATCGGCATACAGGTCAAGAAAAATCTTTGCCATCTCGCAGACGGATGCTAATGTTGGAGCATATTGAGAAAATCTCAGGCGGATTTTGGGGAGTTGCAAATATGTGGCGTTGCTTGGCTTTTTTGTTTCTTATCGCTGTGCTCGCCGGCTGTTCGAGTCACTGGGAGCATATGAGCAAACGACCTTCGGAATTCGCCGCCGATGACCGGGAGTGTCAGCTTCTGTCCGGCAGCCCGGCTTTGACCCAGGAACCCGGCAGGGGACAATGGCAGAGCTACGAAAACTGCATGTGGGAGCGGGGCTGGCGCAAAACGAATACCATCTGGTTCTTCGATCCGGGACCAAAATAACCCGGGCAGAGCCTGCTTGCCTGCAGCTGACGAAGGGTCCTCCAAGCTGTCATGCTTTTTGGGGAATGGCCTGAGATGGCGCTGGAGAGTGGCAAAACTACTGTTGAATGTAATTTGCCGGGAAGCCCAGGGTTTGAACCCAAGCGGGCCGACAGATTGACTGTCGGCCCGCTTTGCGTTTCTGGAGCCGTTGATCCGATTCGAACGGACGACCTGCTCATTACGAGTGAGCTGCTCTACCAGCTGAGCTACAACGGCAATTTAGTAAGGCGGACAAGTATTTAACATAAACGGCGAGGAGTTTCAATCCTATTTGCAACTGGTCCGAGCAGTCACGTTCGCAAAAAGAATCGTTCGAAAACGCCGGCAGGAAGGCGCCGGCAGATTCTCGCCAGCAAGGCAACGACCAGCAAGGCAAAAACCAGTCGGGCCCAGAAAATTCCGGAAAGGTGGGCGCCCATCACCATCATCAGCATGGTGTCTTCGAACAGGCTGTGACATAAGCCCATCAATACCAGGGAAAAGAAGATATCACTCTTTTGCAGGTTGCCGGATTGGGCCTCTCGGAGAATCAGGCCGCCACCGTAGGAAATGCCAAGGGTCATGCCGATAATGGTCAGTGGGGCTGCTTCCTGGCCGATGCCGAGCAGTTTCAGCACCGGTTTCAGCAGCATCTTCATGAATTCTACGATGCCGAAATATTCGAGCAGGCGCATGGTGGCCAGCAGACCGGCGATGATCAGAAAGATCATGATCATATTTCTGGCCTCGCCGGTCAGCCAGGACAGCCAGGTCGGATCCGGCGTCGTGGCCGGAACCCAGATTGCCTTGTTCGACGATTGCAGCGTGCCGGTCAGAGCGTAAAAGCGAAAAAGCAGCCAACCGAGAATAAAAGCCCCGCCCAGGCGCAGTCCTGCCATGACCCGGAAACGGG
>DATFJP010000297.1:0-3094 GCA_035269105.1 Desulfuromonadales bacterium | reverse complement strand
CCGTCGGCCACTTTTACTGGTGATCAAAGATATCTAAAACCAAGATCAAAGTCGGCGGATTTCGTCCGCCGGCCGACATACTTTTGCCCGGCAGCAAAAGTATGCAAAAGTGCCTTCTCCTGCGGAGGGCAAGTTAACTGCTTACTCCCAAGAACGTCAAAGGTTGACCAAGGGTTTACTTCTATGGGGCTGCCGAGGGCCTGATGTGTTGCGGCCCTCGGGTACTGCTTGGGAAGAGGCCGTTCCAGGATCCGAGCGAAAACTGCCTTTTCCCATCTGCAGTTGAAAACCTTAAGGCAGGGGCAATTGCCCTGCGGAGCCTGACAACGACAACTCGCAGCGGCAACCGAGGGCCGCAAAGTATCAGGCCCTCGGTATCCCATAGCAGATGAACTTCATCCAACCGGCACTGTCTGCCGACTGCAGCAACGTCCCTTGTTCGGCAAAAAAAGGCTCTTTTCTGCATACTCTTTTGAGCCAGCAAAAGAGTATGTCGGCCGGCGGACGAAACCCGCCGGTTTTAAGGTTTTGCTGGTAAATCGCCAGGCAAAAGCCAAGGTCAGTCCCCTCAGACCGGACAGCAGAAAACCCTCCCTGAAAAAAACCAAAATTCAGCCAACCCTCCAGATCCCCATAACCTCCGTGATCACGGGTTCGCCCTCTTCGCTTGCGGCCAGAGCCCGCAAGCGGGGTGCGATCAGGGCGGCATAGTCGGCGAAGGTCCATTGCTGGACAATGCGCACCGCCTCCTGCGGAGTGCCCGGAATCACCCGTTCGATATCATGAACCGGGCTCCGGTCATGGCTGATCGCCAGATTGGCCAGGCCCGCCGCCACCGCACCGTAAATATCGGCATCGCGCTCGCTGTCGAGCTGCTCGAGCCAGTCCAGATAGAATTCCACGACCCCGGCCGTCAGGAAACGCCCACGGCACTGGATCAGCTCTTCGACCCCTTCGCAGGGCAAGAGCCGGACCAGCGGCTTGAGCCGGGCCAGGATCCGGCGATCGGCCGACATCAGCAGCCCGCCGAGCACGGCCGGGCCGTTGGCAAAGCCGCCCTGTTCACAAACATCGAGCAGAAAATCGATGCCCGCAAGTGGTTCCTCGGGATCATCCGGGCTCAGCAGGGCATAATCGAGAGCGGCAGCGGAGATCAGCGGGCGGTCCCGGTCGAAAACCAGGAAAGGCAGCAGGGCGCGGGCGTCCGCTTCGCCGGCGATGACGCGATCAGCCATCAGCTGGTAGCTGCGCAGGCGCCGGGCGGGATGCAGGCGGCTCATGGCGTGCCGGTAGACAGGTCCGATCTTGTCGAGCATGCGTGGACTGTCCATGCTGCCGGCGAGGGCAATCAGCGCCAGCAGCGCCCCCTCCAGCTGATCTTCACTCAGGTCCAGTGCCCGGGAAGGGTCTTGCAAAAGCGACTTGACGCGCTGCGCACTCAAATCCTGGGACATGCAGCCTCCATTGTGCAAATTGTTGACCAGGCATTATCGCCAACCGAGACTTTTCATGCAAGTCTCATCACCCTTTTGCCCGCCGGCTCAACGACCCGGGAGGTCCGGCCGGGTCGAGGCGGAATTCTATACGGCCCGGACAGCATCCTTTGATCCGGGAATATACCAAAAAGTTAAAAATGCTCTATACTCTCAGACTATGAACACTGAATGCTTCCGCACAAAACCCGACAGGACAAGCCGCCTGACGGCTGGTTTTTTTATCCTGCCGGTGGAACTGCGAAAGTCGTTTCCCTGGCCACCGGCAAACTTCGAAAGCCAATCCGAGCACAACTTGCATGGGTCCGGCCGCTTTCTGCGCAAATTCCTGACCTTCATCCTCCTCGGCGCTTTCCTGACCATACCACGGTCTGCCGAAGCCGAGCCTCTCGGCCTCGAAATTCTCGGGGTCGACGACAGGTTGCGCGAGGTCCTGAACGAGGGGCTGGAGCCGCCGCCCGTCCTCAACGAGGAAGGCCAACTCAACCGCAGGTGGCTGCAACACTATCAGCGACAACTGCCGGGCGACGTCCGCTCACTGCTCGAACCTTACGGATATTTTTACAGCAGTACCGACAGCCAACTGGTCGAGGTGCCGACCGGGGGGTACCGGCTGCGGGTGAATGTCGAACCCGGCACGCCATTGCGGATCACCAGCCTCGATCTGGATCTGACCAGACCGGGGGGCGATCTGCCGCAGCTGAAACAGCGCGTCGCAGAGTTCCCGCTGCAGGTCGGCGATATCCTCCGTCAGGACATTTACGAGGAAGCGAAAGCGGAACTGCAGCAGGCAGCGGTTTCTCTGGGATTTCTCGAGGCGCGCTACACCGCGCATGAAATCCGCGTCCACCTTGGCGAACGACGCGCCGACATCAACCTTCGGTTGGAAAGCGGGGCCCGCTTCCGCTTTGGCGAAACCACTTATCAAGGTGCGGAAAATTATCCTGAGCGTTATCTGCAGCGGTTTCTCGCCTATCGTCCATCCGGCTTCTTCTCCTATGAGAAAATCGGCCAGACCCAGCTCAACCTTTACAACGCCGATCAATTTCGACAGGTGGAGGTCCGCGCCTTAACGGAGGACACTCGGGATCAAAGGGTCCCGGTCCGCATCCAGCTGGAGCCCGCCCCCAAGCACCAGTTGCGGCCGGGAATCGGCTACGGCACCGACACCGGTGCCCGCTTCTCCTTGAAATACCGCACTCTCAACCTGTTTCATCGGGGTCAGGAATTGTTTGGCGAGCTGCTCCTTGCCGAACGACGCCAGTCAGTGCTGGCCACATACCTGATTCCCGACCTGCGCCGGGCGGACAGCGAGACCCGCCTCCGTCTGGGCCACGACCGCGAAGACACCGAAACCTATTTCAGTCGCAAATTTTTCGCCGAAGCCGAGTATCAGCGTGCCTTCACCGAGGCCTTCACCGGTTCGGTGTTTCTGCGCCTGAGCCAGGAATATTCCAGGATCGGCGGAGAATCGAACAATTCGCAGCTGGCTCTGCCCGGAGTGCGCCTGTCCTGGCGGCAGTTGGACAATCCCCTCGCCCCCAGGCGGGGCATCCACGCCCGGCTGAAAATCCAGGGCGCGCAGCAGGGACTGCTCTCCG
>DATFJP010000296.1:0-12771 GCA_035269105.1 Desulfuromonadales bacterium | reverse complement strand
GACCATCAGGACCAGGGAAATGGCCAGGATCAGCACCTGGATCAGGCTGATCACCACGCCCCCGAAGTTCCAGTAAACCTGGGGGACCAGTTCCGGGAAGATTTTCATGCGCGGCCCCCAGATCAGCATGATACCATTCTGAATGACCAGCGAAGCACCAAGCGCCGAAACCACCGCCGACAGACGCGGCGCCTCCCGCAGCGGTTTGTAGGCAACGCGCTCGAGGATCACGCCGACGCAGGCCATCACTGCGGCGGAAAGCAGGAAAATGGCGATCACCGCCACCAGCGAGGTGGCCTGGCCCATGACCTGGGTATAGATGGTCAGGCCGACGAAGGCCGAGGCCGCGACCATGTCGCCGTGGGCGAAATTGATCAGCTTCATGACCCCGTAGACCATGGTGTAGCCGAGGGCGACCAGCGCGAACATGCTGCCGATGGTCAAACCGTTGGCCAGCTGCTGTAGAAAGATATCCATTGAGACGACTCCTGCTGTCGGGACCTTGCCGGACGGCCGCTAAAATAACTGCCTTGCAAACGCCAGGGAAGAGCGCCGCTTTTCTCTCGCGTTTGAAGGGCAGATCATCAGGGTATCTGGGTTGAAGATTAAAAATGGGGGGAGCGGCTCGCTCCCCCCTGGAAAACTCAGGTCTTATTACTGAACATATTCCTGGGCATAGCTGCCGTCTTCCTGGATTTTCTTGACCACATAGGCACCGCCGATGCGGTTGCCGTCTTCGGCAAAGGCGATGGGACCGGTAATGCCGTCGATCGGCTTCATCGCATGCAGATATTCGGCGACGCGCTTGGTGTCGAAGCTCTTGGTCTGCTCGATGCCGTGGATGAAGGCACGCATGCCGTCGATGTTCATCAGACCCCAGATCGAGGGCGGCATTTCACCGTACTTTGCCTGGTAGTCGGCAATGAAGCTCTTGGCGATGGGGTAAGGCAGAGCGTCCGGCGAAGGCACGTTGATGATGTAGGCGCCTTCCGCCGCAGAGCCGGCCAGCTTGACGAAATCGGGGTTGTCGTTGGCGTCGCCGCCGATGAAGTCGGCATCGATACCAAGTGCCATCTGCTGGGCGCGCAGCTGGCCGCCATCGGAGTAGTAGCCGGCAAAAAAGATCGCGTCGGGGCGCTTCGACTTGATGTTGGTCAGGACCGGGGTGAAGTTCTGGGAGTCGGCCTTGATCTTGTCGCGGGAAACGACGTTGCCGCCGAGTTCCTTGATCGCCGCTGCGGTGGCGTTGCCCAGGCCGTCGGCATAGGTCGAGAAGTCAGAGAGCACGACGATACGCTCATAGCCTTTGACGTTGACCATGTACTCGGCAGCGAATTTGGCTTCCGCGCTGTTCGGGAAGGAATTGCGGAAGAAGGTCCAGTAGCCTTTCTCGGTCAGGGCATCGGCGGTGCCGTCGGAGGTCTGCAGGACGCCGGCTTCGTAATAAGTCGGCTGAGCCGCTTCGGCACAGGTCGAGGTGTAGGAGCCGATCACCATCATCACGCCCTTGTTGACCAGGTCCTTGGCGCAGATAGCCGCGGCCATGGCGGTCCCCTGGTCGTCGCAGGTGATAACTTCGATCTGCCGGCCCATGACGCCGCCGTCGGCGTTGACCTGCTCGGCGAGCAGACGCACACCGTTGTCAATCCCCTGGCCTTCGTTGGCATAGCTGCCGGTAATCGGCGCCTGGACGCCGACCTTGAGGGTTTCGGCCATGGCCGGCATGGCGACCAGGCAGAACCCCAGAACGGCCATCATCAGTTTCAAGCTCTTGCTCATTGTCAAGCCTCCTCATGAAATTGGTTGTCAACAAATTTGCCCCGGAAGCGGGGCCGCGAACCACTCGCAAGCTTTTTCGGGGCTTGCGGTAAAACCCCTTTTTGCGCTATCCAATTCCGCTTATGCCCGGCATCGATCAAAACCTTGCCAGGCAAGCGGAAGTGTTAATATTACTCCGTTTTGCAGGAACTTGCCAGCGGCATTTCACAAAGTCACTGCTCTCGGCTGATCATCTGCACCAGGGCATGCCGGGCGATGCTCGGGTTCTCCTTCAGCCGCCGCTTGGAATAGGGCAGCCAGTCCTTGCCATAAGGGACATAGACCCGCAGCCGATGGCCGTCGTCCAGAAGAATCTGGCGCAGCTGCTGATCGACTCCGAGCAGCATCTGGAACTCGTACTGATCCTTTTTCAGGCCGTGCTTCTCGATCAGACGCAGGGACTCGAATACCAGTTTTTCATCATGGGTGGCGATGCCGACATAGGCCCCGTAGCCGAACAGCTTGTCGAGACACTCCACGAAATTACGGTTGGTAATCGCCCCATCCTTGAAAGCCGCCGTGCGCGGTTCGTTATAGATGCCCTTGCACAGCCGGATATTCATCTGGTCATTGGCCAGTTCGTCGATGTCGGCCAAAGTCCGGCGCAGGTAGGACTGCAGCACCGTGCCGACATGACCCGGAAATTCCGCGCGCAGTGAACGGTAGAATTCCAGGGTGTCGTCGGTACAGGAGATATCCTCCATGTCGATGCGGACGAAATTATCCAGCTCCTTGGCTTTTTTGACGATTTCGCGGATGTTCTCGAAAGCGAATTCCTTGTCGAGCAGCATGCCCATCTGGGTCGGCTTCAAGGAAAGGTTGCCGTCCAGCTTCTCATCGTGAATCGTCTGCAGGATCTTCAGGCACTGCTCCTTGAAAAAGGTCGCCTGAGCTTTGGTGGTAATGAACTCACCCAGAATATCGAGCGTGACCATTGCGCCCTGCTGGTTGAGCCGGCCGGCGACCCCGGCCGCATCGTCCAGGGTGCTGCCGGCAATATAGCCCTTGGCGAAATAGCCGACGATCGGTCCGGGCACATGCATGATGGTCTTACTGACCAGAAAATTAAACAGTGACATGGCTGTTTCCTCTTCTCCCGGTTGCCTATCGGGCTATTCGGCATCCATGAACGGATATTCGAAAGAGTCGGCGCCGTTGAAGGTTTCCTTGATGGTCCGCATGGAAACCCAGCGCATCAGGTTGAGGGGCGAGCCGGCCTTGTCATTGGTTCCCGAGGCCCGGGCGCCGCCGAACGGCTGCTGCCCGACCACGGCCCCGGTCGGCTTGTCGTTAACGTAGAAGTTGCCCGCGGCGTTCTCCAGTTTTTTCATCGCCAGACTGACGGCATTGCGCTCGGTGGCGAAGACGGCGCCGGTCAGAGCATAGGCTGACGACTGGTCGCAAAGCTCCAAGGTCTCCTCATACTTCTCGTCGGAATAGACGTAAATCGTCAGGACCGGCCCGAAGATTTCGTCGACCATGGTTTTGAACTGCGGATTCTGCGTCAGGATGACGGTCGGTTCGATATAGTAACCGACGCTGTCGTCGTAGCCGCCACCAATCATGACTTCTGCATCCTCGGCATTTTTGGCGTAATCGATGTACTCGGTGATACTGTCGAAAGCGGCGCGGTCGACCACTGCCGTCACGAAATTCCGGAAGTCGGTGACCGGTCCCATCTTGATGCGCTGCATTTCCGAGGAAAGCTTTTCCTTAAAGGCCGGCCACATTGATTCCGGGATATAGGCGCGGGAAGCAGCCGAACACTTTTGCCCCTGGTATTCGAAGGCGCCGCGCACCACTCCGGCCACCAGTTTGTCTACATCGGCCGAAGCATGGGCAAAAATGAAGTCCTTGCCCCCGGTCTCGCCGACGATACGCGGGTAGGATTTATAATTGGCGATATTCTCACCGATGCTTTTCCACATGTTCTGGAAGACTGCCGTCGAGCCGGTAAAATGGACCCCGCCAAGGTCACGGTGCGGCAGGCAGATGCCGCCGATCTTCGATCCCGGTCCGGGAATGAAGTTGATGACGCCGTCCGGCAGGCCGGCTTCCTTGAGAATCTTCATCAGCAGATAAGGGGTGTAGACGCAGCTGGAGGCAGCCTTCAGCAGCACCGTATTGCCCATGATAGCGGGCGAGGTCGGCAGGTTGCCGGCGATTGCCGTGAAGTTGAATGGCGTGACGGCCAGCACGAAACCTTCGAGCGGCCGGTGCTGAACGTAATTCCAGAGCCCCTTGGAGGAATAAAGCGGCTGTTCCTTGTAGATCTGCTGGGCGTAATAGACATTGAACCGTAAAAAGTCGATCAATTCGCAGGCGGCATCGATCTCGGCCTGGTAAGCTGTCTTGCCGGTCGACAGCATGCTGGCCGCATTGATCTGATAACGGTACTTGGTGGAAAGAAGTTCGGCGGCTTTCAGAAAAATCGCGGCACGCTCCTCCCAGCGGAAGGACGCCCATTCCTGCTTGGCTGCCATTGCCGCTTCGACGGCCTGATGAATTTCTTCTTCTCCTGCCATGTGATATTCGGCCAGCACATGCTGGTGATCAAAGGGCATCACCACCTGGCCGGTCTTGCCGGTTCTGACTTCCTTGCCGCCGATGATCAGCGGAATCTCGATCTTCTGGCCAGCCATTTCTTCCAGGGCGGCTTTCAGCTTTTCCCGCTCCGGGGTCCCCGGTGCATAGCTGTAGACAGGCTCGTTCTCAGGTTTTGGAATGTTGATGACGGCGTTGTTGAGCAAATTCATAACGTCCCTCTCTCCTTCGGAATGATGGATCGTAAGTTGTGGTTGACCCCGGCCGACCCGGGAACCCTTTATTGTTGCGAAGGCTGTGCCAAGCGAGGGGGAGATCGTGAAAAATCGATGTAAAACTTTGTGATTTCAATTATTTGAGAATTATTTGGTACTGCCAGGACCAATCAGACATGGAAGGACGGGCCCTAAAAAACAAACCTGTTATGCATTGATGCATAACAGGTTGCCGGTGGCGCCTTCTCCCCCTCAAATCAGTTGATATTTGCGCATCTTTCTGGCGATGGTGGACTGGTTGACGCCGAGCGCCTCGGCAATTTCCGCCTGGGTCCGAAACCGTCCCCTGGCCTCTTCGAGCAGTTGCCGCTCGGCACTATCCAGGACTTCCTGCAAGGTCAAGTCCGCGTGCCACTGCAGCCGGCGCAGTGCCTCCTCCTGACTCGGCGCCGTCAATTCGGTCGGCAGATCGGGCAGACCGATCAGTTCGGTATCGGTCATGACCACCAGCCGTTCGCAGAGGTTCATCAACTCCCGGACATTGCCCGGATAGGAATAATGGGTCAGAATGTCCAAAGCGGCGCGGGTCAGGCGCTTGGGCGTGCCGATGCTGGCACTGAAATGGTCGATGTAATGCCGCAGCAGGGGGACGATGCAGTCGCGGCGTTCGCGCAGGGCCGGCACGGCAATGGGGATGACGTTCAAACGGTAGTACAGGTCGTGTCGAAAAGCCCCTCTGGCGACCATCTGCTCCAGATCGCGGTGGGTTGCGGCCAGCATCCGCACGTCAACCCTGCGCCCTGCCGTTGCTCCCAGCCGCATGATCTGGCCGTCCTCCAGGAATTTCAGAAGCTTGACCTGCGAGGAGAGAGGCAGCTCGGCGATCTCATCGAGAAACAGGATGCCGCCGTCGGCCAGTTCGAAATGGCCGGGCTTGCCCTTGGTCTGGGCGCCGGTGAAAGCGCCTTTCTCGTAACCGAACAGTTCCGCCTCGATCAGGGATTCCGGGATGGCCCCGCAGTTGATCTTGATCAAGGGCCGACTGCTGCGGGCCGAGTTCTGGTGGATCAGGTCGGCGATCAGGCCCTTGCCGACTCCGGATTCGCCGAGAATCAGCACGGACGAATCGGCCTTGCTGACCTTGACCGCCTGCGCCAGGGCCTTGACCATGGCCGGGCTGCGGGCGATGACCCGCCGGGATTCCAGTTCAGCCTGCTGGCGTTCGAGAATCTGGTGACGGAACTCGTCGGCCTTGGCTTCCTGTTCTTCAATTTCGCGCTGCAGACGGTCGATTTCCGTAATGTCCCGCTCGCTGACCACGATCCGCTCCAACTCACCCTCCTCGTTGAAGATCGGCGTCGAGATCGACATCAGCGTGCGGCCGTCCTTGTTCTGCAGCAGCGTGACCGGCTTGCCGGTCTGGCTGGTTTCCCAGGCCGCCGAACGATCAATGAAGCCGACCTCGATCAGCTCGCTCATGTTGCGGCCGACGATCTCGGTGGAACTGATCTTGTGAATCTTCTCGGAGGCGGGATTCATGCGGATGACATTGGCTTCGCCATCACAGACGAACAAGCCGTCTGAAGAGGAATCGATGATGGCGTCCAGTTCCCGCGCCAGAGATGTCATGGAAGGCAGCAGCCGGCTCATATTTTCAATCTGGGTGCGCTCCACCAGGATGCAGATGACAGCAGAGACCTGGCTGTCCTGGTACAGGGGGTTGACCTGCGCCAGGAGTTCCTGCCCGTTCAAATGAAGAGGCGCCTCGGTCCTGGCTTTCTCGCCGCAAACAACCGGAATCATCAGGGACCAGAGCGCCGGAACGGCCTCGTTGACCTGGACTCCCTCTCTCGTATTCAGCAATTCCCGGGCCAGATTGTTGGCCAGCATAATCCCGCCTTGTCGATCTACCAGCAGAAGTCCCCTGCCGGCCGCATCGACCACGATTTGCAGAAATTCCCGGGATTCGCTGCCAGGTTTTTTTGACTGAGACATGTAAAAACTCCCTTTACCAAGATCCTCGCCTCCCTGAATACTATTCCATCCTGCATGTTTTATGCAAACCGGAATAATATTCATGCAAAAAAAACCGGAGCCCTGAGGCTCCGGCATGGAAAATTGCAAAAATCAAGAATTACTTGGCAGCGGCGCGGGCCGCCTTGAGCCAACCATCCCATTTCATCTGGTTGGCTTTGATCCATTCCTGGGCATGGCGCTCGATGTCTTCCTGGGACTTCTCGCCGTCCTGCATCTTGGTGTTCTGCGCGTTGATGTCGCCCAGGGGCAGGTTGAAGACTTCAAAGAACTTCCTGGCGGCCGGATTTTCCTGGAGGAACTCCTTGTTCGCCACCACCTGGATATCACTGACCACGAAGCCGGCCTTCAGGGGATCGCTGACGGCACCTTCGATGCCGCTGACCGTCATCCGGTCTCTGCCCACTTCCTGGGATTCGAGAGGATTGATCTCCGGCACGTTGATCCACATCACGTCCTTGCCCGGCTCGAGGATACCGATCGTCCAGTTCGGCGCCCAGGTATAGAAGAACACCGGCTCGCCGGCCTTGTAGCGGGCGATCGTGTCCGCCATGCTGGCCGAGTAGCCGGCCTTGATCGGATTGATGTAATCGTCCAGGTCATAGACGTCGTAATGATGGGTGATGACTTTTTCACAACCCCAGCCGGGCGGGCAGGCGGTCAGATCGGCCTTGCCGTCGCCATTGGAATCGAAAGCCTTCATGACTTCGGGACGCTTGAAGTCGTCGAGAGATTTGATGTCATATTTTTCGACATGCTCCTTGGACACCAGGTACCCCTGCAGGCCACCGGCCTTGGCCACGTAGCCGACGATCTCGACCCGGTCTTCCCAGCCCTTGGGCATCTGGCTGACATGATTCGGGAACCAGCCGTTGGGCCAGTAATCCACATCGCCGAGCATTACGGCCTGGTAAAAGAGCGGGTTCTGCAATTCCTTCGGGAACTCGACTTCGTAACCCAGTTCCTCGAGTCCGGCACGAACCAGAGCTTCCTGGAAGTAACCGGTATTCCAGGTGGCACGGGCCGGTTCGACCGTGACACCCTTGCCGGGCATATGGCTGTCGGCAAAGGCCGGCATGGCGAGAGACAGCATGGCTAAAACCAACAAAATACGTTTCATACGTTTCCTCCTCTTTTTGCGTTATGGGTGAGTGGAGATAGGGCTATCTTTTGGCAAAACCCTGCGTAATGCGGTCGAGCATCATGGCCAGCAGGACGATCGCCAGCCCGCCGATGGTCGCCAGACCGATTTCCAGGGTATTCAATCCCTGGACGACCGGGTTGCCGAGGCCGCCGGCTCCGATCAGGGCGGCAATCACCACCATCGACAGGGCCATCATCAGGGTCTGGTTAAGACCGGCCATGATCGACGGCAGGGCCAGCGGGAACTGGACCTTGCGCAACACCTGCCAGGGAGTGGCGCCGAAAGCCAGCGCCGCCTCGATCAGTTCCGGGTGGACCTGGCGGATGCCGAGACTGGTCAGACGCACGATCGGCGGCAAGGCAAAGACGATAGTTGCCAGAATGCCGGACACCGTACCGATACTGAACAGCATGACGACCGGCACCAGATAGACGAAAGGCGGGATGGTCTGCATGGCGTCCAGAGCCGGGCGCAGGAACAGTTCGAAGCGATCGCTGCGGCCGGCCATGATGCCAAGCGGAATGCCGACCAGGGCACAGAAAAAGACCGAACTGATCACCATCGCCAGGGTAATCATGGTTTCCTGCCAGAGGCCGAGATAACCGACCAGCAGAAAAGTCACGATTGTAAACACCGTGGTTTTCTTGCCGACGAAGCGCCAGGCGGCCACCGCAAACAGGAGAATCACGACAACCGGCGGCAGCACGGTAAAAAACCATTCGAACCCTTTCAGGCAAAGTTCGATCGGCGCTTTGATCGCTTGAAAAACATCGCGGTAGTTCAGGACCAGCCAGTTGACAAAATCCTGCACCCATTCGTCCAGGGGAATCAGTTTTTCCTTGAAACTTAGGAAATTCATATTTATTGCACTCCCTCCTCGCTCGCATCCTCTGCCGCCATTTCTTCGGGCTGATTTCGATGCAGCGTGCGCAGAAACAGGTTCTTGGAGATAACGCCGATGAACTTGCCGTCGTCATCGATAATTGGCAGGGCCCATGGGTTCTGCGCGACCTCGGGCAGGATGTCCTGCATGGAATCGGTTGCCTTGGCCGCGACAGCCTCCTCGATGAAAGCATTACGGATCTGATGTTCGGATTCCGGTTTGTCGATAATCTCGCGCAGCCCGTCGCTGGAGACGACACCCAGAAACTTGCGCTCGCTGTCGAGACAGTAACCATAATCCCGGTCGTTCCTGATCAGCCGCTGCAATGCCGCCCGGGGATTTTTGCCGTCGGTAATCGGAATGGTAACCTGGGTTTCGGCAGCGATATCGCCTGCGGTCAGAATATTGGTCGGATCGACGCCGCGGAAGAAGGCGCGCACGTAATCATCGGCCGGATTCTGCAAAATCTCCTCCGGCGTGCCGACCTGCACGACCCGACCGCCCTCCATGATAGCGATACGGTCGCCGATGCGCATCGCTTCATCCAGATCATGGGAGATGAAAACGATGGTCCGCTTCGATTTGGATTGCAGTTTAAGCAGTTCATCCTGCATCTCGGTGCGGATCAGCGGGTCAAGAGCAGAAAAAGCCTCGTCCATGAGCAGGATGTCCGGATCGACCGCCAGACCGCGGGCCAGGCCGACGCGCTGCTGCATGCCGCCGGACAACTCGCTGGGCATGCTGGACGCATAAGGATCCAGGCCGACCTGAGCCAGGGCCTCGAGCGCCCGTTTTTCCCGGGTCGGCTTATCGACGCCGTCCATCTCCAGGCCGAAAGCGGCATTCTGCAGCACCGTCAGGTGCGGCATCAGGGCAAAAGACTGGAAAACCATGCTCAGCTTGGCCCGGCGCAGTTTGACCAGCTGATCATCGCTCATGCTGACGATATCTTCGCCGTCGATCAGGACCTGCCCGGCGGTGGGCTCGATCAGTCGGTTGAGCATCCGGACCATGGTCGACTTGCCGGAACCGGACAAGCCCATGATGACGAAAATCTCGCCGGTACGGATCTGGAAACTGGCCTGCTGAACGCCGACGGTGGTTTCGGTCTTTTCAAAAATGGCGTCTTTTTCCAGGCCCTCATTCAGCATCTGCATGGCTTTTTTCGGATGGGGCCCGAAAATTTTATAAAGATCTTTGACTTCGAGCTTGACGTCTCCCAGCATCGCTTCTCCTTTTTCATATCCAAACTGGCCGCGGCACACATGACCGTGCAAATCGGCACAAACACTTCTGCATTGCAACCATTAATAGAAATGCTTCGGCAGGCGATCCATTCGAGCAAACCTGATGGCAGATTGGCCCGCCGCAGCATTTCTCACGATATTTTTGGTTTTTACTGGTCCGAGCAACCCGCGACCAGGTTCAGCAGGAACGGCTGGAACCCGGCACTGCTCTGTTAGACAAGGAAAATCTTCGAAGCACGCACAGGGCGGGCTTCTCCGCGACTTCCTTACGGGACAAGGGCGAAACACCCTGGCGGGGTGCTGCCTTTAATTGGCGTGATCATACCTGTTATCCTGGAAAAGGTCAAACCACGCCATTTAAAGACGCCCTGGCACTGTCCCAATCTATAATTAAAGGTCCAATGTCCAACATTACCTTATTTTTTTAACATCTCAAGGCGACGCCTATCTCGCTGGCGAAAAAGTCCGACCGGAAAGGCACAATCGGGCAAGAGCATGATGCCTTCGGAAGCTCTTTGTCAAAATAACAAAGGCGGGTCACCGTTAAAGGGACCCGCCGTGAATTCTCCGTGGCAGTGGTTCTCGAATTTAAGAGCTTGCCCGGACCCCCTGAAAAAGAAGATGCGAACGACCCAAAATGGACGAATACTGTCCAGACTCGGTCAGGTTTTATCCCCCAGCTCCTTGGACCTCCGGGTCCCGGCCGAAACCGTCTCCATAATCGTCGACCGCAAGCCCCTTTCCTCGAGAACGCGGATGGCGTTGATGGTGGCTCCGGCCGGCGAGCAGACCTTGTCGCGCAGAAGCGCGGGATGCTCGCCGCTTTCCTTGAGCAGCTTGGCCGCACCGAGTACCGTCTGTACGGCGAGTTCCTGGGCGATATCCCGACGCAGGCCTTCCTGCACCCCGCCATCCGCCAGAGCTTCGATAAAAGTATAGACGAAAGCCGGTCCCGAGCCGGACAAACCGGTCACGGCATCCATCTGCGTTTCATCGACTTCAACCGCAATACCGACCATTTCAAACAACTCCCTGGCCCGTTGCAGGTCTTCGGGGGTGGTGAACTGACCCGGGCAGATACCGGCCGCTCCGGCACCGACCAGGGCGGGAGTGTTCGGCATCGACCGCACCACGCGCGGTTCGCCGCCAAGCAGATTTTCAAGTGTCGCGGTGGAAATACCGGCCAGGATGGAGATCAGGAGTTTGTCCTCGTCAAACGCCGAGACGATGCCGGCCAGGACCTTTTCGACAATCTGCGGCTTGGTGGCCAGGACGATGGTTGCACATTCCGCAACCAGCTCCGCATTGTCCGGTGTCACCCGGATGCCATACTGGGAGTGCATCCATTCCCGCCGATCCGCACGCGGCTCCGAAGCCAGGATGTCCCCGGGAGCGACGCCCCGGGAGAGCAGCCCCTTGATAAAGGCTTCAGCCATATTGCCGCCGCCAATGAAACCGATTTTTCCTGCCCGCGTCATGATCTCCTCCAGTTCCTTGCAAAGGTGCTCCAGTTAACCGGAAAAACCTTTCTGTGTCAAGCCGGCCTGTCTCCCAAAAAGCTTGAAAGTCCCCGGGCTTAAACGTTAAGCTGTATGCCTGTTGAAAAGACCAAAAGCTTGTGGTCCTCGGCGGCAAGAAAAATCGCTGCGGATGGACCATTTCAAGCAACACCGTCTGGCTTAATCCAAGGAAGCGAGGGCGCATGGATCTCTGGTATACCGAAAAACACATGGAAGGCGCAGGCATCACCCTGCAGGTCAAACGGAGTCTGTTCTCCGGCGAAAGCGATTTCCAGAAACTGGATATCGTCGAAACCCGCGATTATGGTCGCATGATGCTGCTGGACGGCCTGGTCATGGTCACCGAACGCGACGAGTTCGTCTACCATGACATGATCGCCCACCCGGCGCTGTTCACCCACCCCAACCCGCAAAACGTCCTGGTGATCGGCGGCGGGGACGGCGGCAGCATCCGCGAAATCGTCCGGCACCCGGAAGTGAAGCAGGCCGTGCTTTGTGAAATCGACGGCCTGGTTATCGAAAAATCGATTGAATGGCTGCCCTCGATGGCCTGCGACATCGACGGCAGCAACTCCAGGGTCAAGCTGCACGTCGATGACGGGATCGCCTATATCAAGGCCCACCAGGGTGAGTTCGACGTCATCCTGGTCGATTCCACCGACCCGATCGGCCCTGCGGTCGGACTGTTCGAGGAAGATTTCTATCAGACCGTCTGCAACGCCCTCAAAGATGACGGCATCATGGTCGCCCAGAGCGAGTCGCCATTTTATCACGCTGCCATCCAGAAGAACATGTACCGCAACCTGCGCGCGGTTTTCCCGATCGTCGAGATGTACCAGGCTTTCATCCCCACCTACCCGAGCGGCTTCTGGAGCTTCGCCTTCGCCAGCAAGCAGTATCATCCGGTTCGTGACTTCGACCGGCAACGGGCAACGGAACGTGAATTCCACACCCGCTATTACAATGAAGACCTGCATCTCGGTGCGTTCATGCTGCCGACGTTCGCGCGGGAGAATATTGCGGGATAAAAAATGCGGGCTTAACGCAGAGCCGCAGAGTAGGGGCAGGCCCCTGTGCCTGCCCTGGACGGCCACGGGGGACGGCCACGGGGGACGGCCACGGGGGGCCGCCCCTACAACAAAAATTCGAATATTTAACCACCGGAACAATAAAATGACCTGTAGGGCGACACCATGAAAAACAACAAGACAGGACCTTGGTCTCCTGAAGATTCGGCGGCGTTGTACGGCATCCGGGATTGGGGTGCGGGGTTTTTCGACGTGAATGAAAAAGGCGAAGTCGTCGTCAAGGTTCCCGATGGCGAGGGAGAGTCAACAGTCTCCCTGATGGATATCATTGCCGGCCT
>DATFJP010000295.1:0-5672 GCA_035269105.1 Desulfuromonadales bacterium | reverse complement strand
CCGGTGGCCGGAGAAGTTTTGCCTGCGGAAGCCATCGATGTCTGCGTGGTTCCCGGGGTCGCCTTTGATTTCAGCGGTCACCGTCTGGGTTACGGACGGGGTTATTACGACCGCTTTCTGGCCCGTTGCCCGGAACGGACGCAGCGGATCGGTTTTGCCTACGAATTCCAGCTGGTCGATGCTCTGCCCGCCCAGGCGCACGATCAGCTGTTGAATCGCGTCATCACCGAAAAACGCATACTGGATTTTCCCCGTCGACAGGAAGCTGTGCCGACGGCTCAACAATAGACCCATCCTGGAAAAGGAGGTGGCGATTTTGAATAACGGACTCATAATATCAGTGGCGATTGTCAGCCTGGTCGTCGGCGGACTGATCGGTGTTTTTCTCAACCGGAAGTCCTTTGCGACCAAACTGAAGAATGCTGAGCAGGACGCTGCCCAGATTGTCGCCAATGCCAAGAAAGAAGCGGAGACCCTGCGTAAGGAGGCCGAGGTTCAGGCCAAGGATGCAGCCTTCCGGGCCAAAGAGGAGATGGAGGCCGAAGCCCGGGAGAGCCGTCGCGAACTGCAGGCTGTAGAAAAAAGGCTCATCCAGAAAGAGGAAAATCTGGAGCGCAAGTCCAGCCACCTGGAGGAGAAAACCGAAGAACTCAATCGGCGGGAGCAGTCGCTCAACGACCGCGAACGCAATATTCAGCAGAAGAGCGAGGAGGTCGACGCTCTGATCAACGAGCGGCGCGAGCGGTTGGAACGGATCGCCAACATCAGTTCCGAGGAAGCCAAGGGTGAACTGATGGCCTCGATGGAGAGCGAAGCACGGCACGATGCCGCTAAGCGCATCAAGCAGATAGAAGATGAGGCCAGGGAAACAGCGGACAAAAAGGCCAAGAAAATTCTGTCTCTGGCCATTCAGCGTTATGCCGGAGATTACGTGGCCGAGAAGACCATTAATTCGGTGGCCCTGCCCAACGATGAAATGAAGGGTCGCATCATCGGTCGGGAGGGTCGTAACATCCGGGCAATCGAAGCTGCCACGGGCATCGATCTGATCATTGACGATACTCCGGAGGCCGTTATCATCTCCGGGTTCAACCCGGTCCGGCGGGAAGTGGCGCGACTGGCTCTGGAGCGCCTGATCGCCGACGGACGGATCCATCCTTCCCGGATCGAAGAAGTCGTCAATAAGGCCGAACAGGATGTGGACAACACGATCCGCGAAGCCGGTGAGCAGGCAACCTTTGACGTCGGCGTCCATGGCATCCATCCTGAAATCATCAAGCTGATCGGCCGGCTCAAGTACCGGACGTCCTACGGCCAGAACGTTCTCCAGCATTCACTTGAAGTTTCCTTCCTGTGCGGCATTATGGCCGCCGAACTGGGGGTCAACGTCAAGCAGGCCAAGCGGGCCGGCCTGCTGCATGACATCGGCAAGGCAGTCGATCACGAGGTGGAAGGCTCACATGCTTTGATTGGCGCCGATCTCGCCAGAAAATACGGCGAGGCTCCCAAGATCGTGCATGCCATCGCGGCCCATCATGAAGAAGAAAAGCCGGAAACCGTGCTTGCCGTGCTGGTGCAGGCGGCGGATGCGCTTTCCGGTGCCCGGCCCGGTGCCCGCCGGGAAATGCTCGAAACCTATGTCAAGCGGTTGAACGATCTCGAGCGGATTGGCAGCGGCATAGCCGGGGTCACCTCCTGCTATGCCATTCAGGCCGGCCGGGAGATTCGCGTCATGGTCTCCAGCGATGATGTCTCCGATGATCAATCGCTGATCGTGGCGCGCGACATTGCGCGCAAGATCGAGAACGACATGACTTACCCGGGACAGATCAAGGTCAATGTGATTCGCGAAACCCGGGCAGTGGACTACGCCCGTTGAAAATTGCTGCCGCGGGGCGGCCTGCCGGGTCGCTCCGCGGTAGCTGGGCGTTGAATTGTTGAATTGTTGAACTGTTGAGTTGTTTGAGGATTTGAACGATTCAACGAATCAGCCGGCGCAGCGATTCAACCTTTCAACAATTCAACAGATTTTAGGGAAATCCTTTTGAAAATTCTCTTTATCGGCGACATCATAGGCCGTCCGGGCCGGCAGCTTGTCAACCAGTGGCTGCCCAGGCTGGTGGCCCGGCACGAGATCGATCTGGTTGTGGCCAATGCGGAAAACTCTGCCGCCGGTTTCGGCCTGACCACTGATGTGGTCCGGGAACTCTTCGGCATGGGGATCGATGTTCTGACCACCGGCAATCACGTGTGGGACAAAAAAGAGGGTATCCCCTGCCTGGACAGCGAGCCCCGCCTTCTGCGCCCCGCCAATTATCCACCTGGACTGCCCGGTCGGGGGTGGGGTGTTTTTGAGACCAGCGCAGGGATCGCTGTGACTGTGGTTAATCTGGAGGGACGGGTCTTCATGGGCAACCTGGATTGCCCTTTCCGCAGCGCCGATGCCATTCTGCAATCCCTGGACAGGGATTGCCGGGTCGTTCTGGTCGATTTCCATGCCGAGGCAACCAGCGAGAAGGGGGCTCTAGGTGCTTACCTGGATGGCCGGGTCAGTGCGTTGGTCGGAACCCATACCCATGTTCAGACTGCCGACGAGCGGGTTCTGCCCGGCGGCACAGCTTTCATCAGTGACGCGGGCATGACCGGCGGCAGGGATTCCGTTATCGGGATCCGCAAGGAACTCTCGGTGGAGAGATTCTTGAAACAGGTTCCGGTTCGCTATGAAGTCAGCAAGAAGGACCCGACCTTGTGCGCGGTTGTCGTTGATATTGATGAAACGACCGGGATGGCCCGTTGGATAGAGCGGGTTATGGAACGGGACGCTTGAGGGAACTGCCTGTCTGCGGGTGCGGCCAAGGCAGGACCGGATTCCAAACACACCAGATAAAAAGAACTGAAAATGAATTTTGTCGAAGAATTGACCTGGCGCGGCATGATCCACGACATCGCGCCCGGGACGGAAGAGCAGTTGCAGAAAGAGTTGACAGCGGCCTATGTGGGGATCGACCCGACCGCCGCTTCTCTGCATATCGGCCATCTGGTCAGCGTGATGATGCTCAAGCATTTCCAACTGGCCGGTCATAAACCGATCGCCCTGATCGGCGGCGCGACCGGCATGATAGGCGATCCGTCGGGGAAGTCTGTGGAACGCAATCTCCTCGACGAGGCGACCCTCCGCCACAACGAGGCCGCCCTGAAAAAGCAGCTGGCCAAATTTCTCGATTTTTCATCGGATGCTCCCAATGCCGCCGAACTGGTCAACAATTACGACTGGATGAAACGCTTCAGTTTTCTCGATTTTATCCGCGACATCGGCAAGCACATTACAGTCAATTACATGATGGCCAAGGACAGCGTCAAAAAACGCCTCAGTGAAGACGCCAAAATGGGAATGTCCTTCACGGAGTTTTCCTATCAGCTGGTTCAGGGTACCGATTTCCTGCACCTCTACCGTGAGAAAAACTGCAAGCTGCAGATGGGCGGTTCCGACCAGTGGGGAAATATCACGACCGGCACAGAGCTGATCCGCCGCAAGGAAGGCGGTGAGGCCTTTGCCCTGACCTGTCCGCTCATTACCAAGGCGGACGGCGGCAAATTCGGAAAAACGGAAAGCGGCAACGTCTGGCTCGATCCAAGGTTGACCACGCCCTACAAATTCTACCAGTTCTGGCTCAATGTCTCCGACGCCGATGCCGAGAAGTACACAAAGATCTTCACGCTCATGAGCAAGGAAGAAGTGGCCGCTTTGGTCAAAGAACAAGAAGCTGCACCGCATCTGCGGCCTTTGCAGAAGCGCCTGGCGAAGGAGGTCACCTGCATGGTCCATGACCTGGACGAATACAACAAGGCTGTGGCGGCCTCACAGATCCTGTTCGGCAAAGGCACGACGGAAAGCCTGGCCCAACTGGACAAGGAAACCTTCCTCACGGTGTTTGAGGGGGTGCCGACTTTTTCGGTCGACCGTGCCAAACTCGAGAACGGTGTGCCGGTCATCGAACTGCTTGTCGCTGAGACCGCGGCTTTCCCGTCGAAAGGTGAGCTGCGCCGTACGATCAAGGCCAACGGACTCAGTCTGAACAAGGCCCGGCTGACCGATCAGGACTACCTGGTGACCGGGGCGGACCTGATCAACGAGGCCTACCTGCTGTTTCAGAAGGGAAAGAAAAATTACTATATCATCGAGGCGGTGTAATCTCACCGAGCAGCATCAACCAGGCTGCAGGCTTCCAGGTGACCGAAAATTTTTTTGAAAAGTGAAAAAAGAAGTTGACAGCTGCTGCCGATTTCAGTAAATTCGGCGGCCGTTGCCCAGAAAAATGGGTGCTCGGAAAAAGTCGGAGCAGGCAGGGGAAAAGTCTCTTGACAGGCTTGAGGGGATCGGTTATAAACGCCCCTCGTCCTCGCGGAAAAGCAAAAAAACGACGATCCGGGGCGACGAAAAAAAATCGAAAAGCTGAAAAAAATTGATTGACAGCAAACGGCCTTTTCGATATAGTTCTTCTCCTGCCGCAACGGCGTCAGGAAAGTTTAACGGGTCTTTGAAAACTGAATAGCAGACGCTTGAGATGGTTTAGCAGGAACACATGTCAAACCTTTACAGAATCAACTTTATCAGTATAAAACTGAAGAGTTTGATCCTGGCTCAGAACGAACGCTGGCGGCATGCTTAACACATGCAAGTCGAACGTGAAAGTGGACTTCGGTCCGCGAGTAAAGTGGCGCACGGGTGAGTAACACGTGGATAATCTACCCAATGATCTGGGATAACCTTCCGAAAGGAGGGCTAATACCGGATAAGCCCACGACATCTTCGGATGATGTGGGAAAAGGGGGCTTCGGCTCCTGTCATCGGATGAGTCCGCGGCCCATTAGCTTGTTGGTGGGGTAACGGCCTACCAAGGCTTCGATGGGTAGCTGGTCTGAGAGGATGATCAGCCACACTGGAACTGAGACACGGTCCAGACTCCTACGGGAGGCAGCAGTGGGGAATTTTGCGCAATGGGCGAAAGCCTGACGCAGCAATGCCGCGTGAGTGATGAAGGCCTTCGGGTCGTAAAGCTCTGTCAGAGGGGAAGAACATCTTGTCGGTTAATACCCGGCAGGCTTGACGGTACCCTCAAAGGAAGCACCGGCTAACTCCGTGCCAGCAGCCGCGGTAATACGGAGGGTGCGAGCGTTGTTCGGAATTATTGGGCGTAAAGCGCGTGCAGGCGGCCTGCTTAGTCTGATGTGAAAGCCCTGGGCTCAACCCAGGAAGTGCATTGGAAACTGGTAGGCTTGAGTACGGGAGAGGAAAGTGGAATTCCGAGTGTAGGGGTGAAATCCGTAGATATTCGGAGGAACACCAGTGGCGAAGGCGGCTTTCTGGACCGATACTGACGCTGAGACGCGAAAGCGTGGGGAGCAAACAGGATTAGATACCCTGGTAGTCCACGCCGTAAACGATGGGTACTAGGTGTTGCGGGTATTGACCCCTGCAGTGCCAAAGCTAACGCATTAAGTACCCCGCCTGGGGAGTACGGCCGCAAGGCTAAAACTCAAAGGAATTGACGGGGGCCCGCACAAGCGGTGGAGCATGTGGTTTAATTCGACGCAACGCGAAGAACCTTACCTGGGCTTGACATCCCGATCGCACTCTATGGAAACATAGAGGTCAGTTCGGCTGGATCGGT
>DATFJP010000294.1:0-19955 GCA_035269105.1 Desulfuromonadales bacterium | reverse complement strand
ATCGCGCCGCGCGGCATCGTCGCCGCGGCCATCGCCGCGCTGTTCGCCATCCAGTTGGAAAACCTCGGCTACGAGGAAGCCCGGCTGTTCGTTCCCCTGACCTTTCTGGTCATCATCAGCACGGTGCTGCTGCAGAGCGCCACTGCGCGTCCCATCGCCAAATGGCTGAAGGTGGCCGAACCGGAACCCAAGGGCTTTCTGGTCATCGGCGCCAACCGGGTCGCGCGGGCCGTCGCCGCAGCACTCAATGAACAGGGTTTCCGCACCCGGCTCGCCGAATCCAGCTGGGACAATATCGCCAAGGCCAAAATGGAGAATCTCGAAACATACTACGGCAATCCGGTTTCCGAACACGCCGAACGGCACCTCAATCTGATCGGCATCGGCCGCCTGCTGGCCCTTTCCTACCGCGGCAGCGTCAACCTGATGGCGGCCATGCACTACCGGATGGAATTCGGCACCAACCACGTTTTTTTGCTGCAGACCAAACCGGAACAGGACAAGTCGCAGAAAATGAAGGTGCCAATCAAGCGCCGTGGCTACACGCTGTTCGGCGAGGACATCACTTACCGGCGCCTGGCCGACATGCTGGATGAAGGCGGCGAAATCCGGGCCACCGATCTCACTGAAAACTTCACCTTCGCCGACTATCTGCAGCGGGGAAACAAAGGCGTGGTGCCCCTCTTCGCCCTGGATCCCCGGCGGCATCTGAAGATCTTCACCGTCGAGGACAAGTTCGAACCCGGGCCGGGCTGGACCATCCTCGGCATGGTGGTCGAAAGGCCGGAGACAGCGAAAGCCCGGGCAGGCTGAACCGGACGACCGCACGGGCGTGCTTGCAGGCAAGGGCTGCCACGCCTTTCCCGGTGCCGGCTTCCATGCTATGCTGTCGGCATGTCTTGGCTCATCCTCATTCTGTTCCTGCTGGTTTTGGGCTGCCGTCTCTGGCTGCGCGGCCTCAACCTGCGTCACCTGGCCCGCTACGGCCACCAGGTACCGCCCGGTTTCGAAGGCCTGGTCGATGAAGAGCTGTTGGCCAGGACCTCCGATTACACCCTGGCCAACAGCCGGCTGGGTCTGGTGGAATCCCTGTTCGGCAGCCTGCTGCTGCTGCTCTTCATCTTTGCCGGTCCGCTTGCCTGGTATGACGGCCTGGTTGACGAGCTGACCGGTTCCTTCGTTACCCGGGGCATTTTGTTCGTCATCGGCCTCTTGCTGATCCAGACCCTGCTCGATATTCCCTTCAGCCTGTACCGCACCTTCCTCCTCGAGGAACGCTTCGGCTTCAATCGCTCCACCCCGAAGATCTGGTTGACCGATCAGCTCAAATCGCTGGCTGTCGGCCTTGTCCTGCTGTCACTGGTGACCGCCGGCGCGCTGGCGCTGGTCCAGGCCAGCCCTGACTGGTGGTGGTTCTGGGTCTGGCTGTTCCTGGCCCTGGTGACCCTGGTGCTGATGTACCTGTCGCCGGTCCTGATCGAACCGCTGTTCTTCAAATTTCAGCCGCTGCAGCGGCAGGATCTGGCTGAGCAGGTCAAAACCGTCATGGCCAAGGCCGGTCTGCAGATCGAAAAGGTCCAGCAGGTCGACGCATCCCGGCGCAGCGGGCACTCCAATGCCTACTTCACCGGCATCGGCCGCGTCAAGCGCATCGTCCTGTTCGATACCCTGCTGGAGCAGATGGACGACGACCAGATTATCGGTGTTCTGGCCCATGAGGCCGGCCACTGGCGGCTGGGCCATATCTGGAAGCGCCTGCTGAGCATGGAGCTGCTCAGCCTTGCCGCCTGCTGGCTGGCCTGGCGGCTGCTGGACTGGGGCGGCCTGCCGGGACTGTTCGGCATCGGCGAGCTCGGCTTTGTCGCCCAGGTGCTGCTGCTCGGTTTTCTGGGCAGCCTGGTGTTGTTCCCGCTGACTCCCCTGTTCAGCGGCCTGTCGCGCCATCACGAATGGCAGGCCGACCGCTTTGCCGTTGAGCTGACCCAAACCCCGGCAGCCCTCGCCGGCGCACTGGCAAAACTGGCCAAAGAGAATTTGAGCAACCTTCATCCGCATCCGCTCTATGCCTGGTTTCACTATTCCCACCCGCCCATGGTGCGGCGTATCGCCAGCCTGCGGGGAACCACCCGAAGGAGTTCCTGATGGATGTTTTTGTCCGCCTGGCCCAGGCCGTCCGCCAGCAGAACCAGGAAGGGGAGCTGCCCGATTTCATCGTCCCGCTGCTCATGAAGGTCGCCGAGCATCCGGAGAATTTCCGGGGCCGTGAGGATCTGGTCGCCAAACTGACCGAACGGGTGCTGCTCTATGAAACCTATTCGGAAATGTGCTGCGAAAAGATCGGCTTCGGTTTAGAGGACATTCACCGCACGCTGGATGAGCTGCGGGTCAGCTACTGAGCGGCATCCGTTCGGGAGGATCACCATGAAGCTTTTTCTGATGATCGGCAGCCTGAGCGCCCTGCTGGGCGTCGCCCTGGGTGCCTTCGGTGCCCACGGACTGAAATCGAGAGTTCACCCGGACATGCTGGCCGTCTGGCAGACCGGCGTCCAGTACCACCTGGTGCATGCTCTCGGCCTGCTGCTGATCGCCATCCTCTGCCAGCTGCTGCCGCAGGCCGGGTTGCTCCGGCCGGCGGGCTGGGTGCTGCTGGCCGGCACTCTGCTCTTTTCCGGCTCGCTCTACCTCATGGTCCTGACCGGCGTCCGGGCCCTCGGCATGATCACCCCACTCGGCGGCATCGCCTTTTTGCTCGGCTGGCTGCTGCTGGCGCTGGCCGCCTGGCAAAGCGGCGGATAAAACGACCCCTGCCGGAACTATTTGCCATCCGGATACCCAGCTCGCAGCCGTGGCCAGGCATCGGCAAACGGAAGGAAACCGGAAGGTCTGTTCGCGGTCTGAAGACCGCACCTGCGGCATCAAGATCTTTTTTTATGATTGGGTTTTGGCGCCCCCGGTTCGAAGGCTGATGCGGTGCAGGTTCGCAGGCCGAATCCCGGGAAGAACTCCTCTTTGGAACAAAACCTAACCCACTGAATCAGCGAATAAAAACAAATTATAATGAAGCCCTTTTCTTCGGACAAATTTAACAAAAAAGGTGGTTGACTGCGCCCTGGAATCCTTTAGGATGAAGGTAAGCTGAAAACCAGTCCATCTCTGGAGTTCGGCGCGGAAACCCTCGGGTCCGCCCTGCAAAATCATCTCGGACCGCCGGGTTGCCAACTGAATTGGCCCCGGCATTTTTCGTTCTGCCATCAAAGAAAGGAGGACATCGGGAAAAAACAAACCTCACGAAAGGAGGTGTCATGATGGAATTTCTGTTGCAAGCTGTCTTCGCCTTTCTGCTGTTCAGCGTTCTGCTGCCCCTGTTCGGGGTCCTTCTCGGTCTCTTCTGCTACTATGTTCTGCCTTACCTGTTCGGCGGCCTCGTCATGCTGGGGCTGGCTCTCATCCTGGGTGTCAAGTTCATCCTGACCTGGTGGGTCTGGCTGGTCGCCCTGGCCTGGGCCTCTGCCGTACATCTGATCAGAAGGAAACTCCGGTCTCTCGGCCACGAGATCGAACATTACCATGCCGCGAACATGGTGCTGCTGGGAGGTGTTCCATTCCACCGCAAACTGAAACAGCAACCGCAGCCTTGTCCCGACTGAGCAATCATCGAACACCACGATTATTGACTCTTCCCCCCGTCCTGGGGATTTTTTTTGTGCTTTTTCAGGCTTGCCGGCGAAGTCGATTCTGCTGGCCGGGCAGAGAACTTGCCGGTCTCCGCTAACCTGCTACCGTTAACAGACAGATGGTCAGTCCAGTCTCTGGCCGCCGAACCCCGCATAAGGAGTCTTCCGCCATGGGCAACAACCGGATTCGGGAAATCCCTGATTTGCACAATCGGACCGGTATCTTCGAAGATCGGCATGAGGGAGGACAGACCCTGGCAGGCCTGCTGGCCGAACAGCAGCTGTCGGCTCCCTTTGCCCTGGCCATTCCGGCCGGCGGAGTTCCGGTCGCAGCTCCGGTCGCACAATTGCTGGGCTGCCCGCTCGACGTCGCCGTCGTCTCGAAAATCACCCTGCCCTGGAATACGGAGGCCGGGTACGGAGCCGTTGCTTTCGACGGCAGCTACCAGTTGAATGCCGCCCTGATTGCCACCGCCGGCCTCAGCGAGGCAGAGGTCGAGCGCGGCATCGCCGCCACCCGGGCCAAGGTCGAGCGGCGCGTGGCAGCCCTGCGCGGCGCCCGGCCGCTGCCGGATTTGATCGCGCGGGACGTGGTGCTGATCGACGACGGCCTGGCCAGCGGCTTTACCATGCGGGTGGCGGTGGCCGCCCTGCGCCGGACCGGCGCCGGTTCAGTGGTCGTGGCCGTACCCACCGGGCATGCCGAGGCGGTCCGGCACCTGGCTGCCGAAGCCGACCTGGTCTGCTGCGCCAACCTGCGCAGCGGACGCCCGTTCGCCGTTGCCGCCGCCTACCGGCAGTGGTACGACGTGAGTGAACAGGAAGCGCAGGCCCTGCTCTCCGGCCACAACGATTCCCTGCAACCCTGAAACGGCCTCTATCGGTTTTTAGCGGAATTGTCCTTGCCGCTCTGACGAGAGGCAATTCCCGAACCGGCGATTGCCATGTCCCGGAGGTCTGCTAGTGTTGAAGATAAACGATGGCGTGCTGACGCCACTGTCCCAAAAACCGCCAAGGAGATTGAACCATGACCCGAGCAAGAAATGCACTGCTGACCGGAATGACTCTGATATTTCTGCTTCCCGGGCTGGCTGCGGCCCACTGCGAAATACCCTGCGGCATCTACGACGATGCCATGCGCATCCAGATGATCCTGGAAAACGCCACCACCATCGAAAAGGCGATGCAGCAGATAAAGACCCTCGAGGAGGCGGATGCCACAGCGGCGAATTCCAATCAGTTGACGCGCTGGATCGTCAACAAGGAGGACCATGCCAATCAGCTGCAGGAGATCGTCAGCCAGTACTTCATGACCCAGCGGATCGCCCCCGGTACGAAACATTACCAGCAGAAACTGGCGCTACTGCATGAAATGCTGATTGCCGCAATGAAAAGCAAGCAGACTGTCGATCCGGCTCATGTCAAAAAGCTCAGGGACCTGGTCGCAGAATTCGAAAAACTTTACTTCGAGGGACATGAGCACTGATTACGGGCGCAGCCAGGCAAGCAGGCATCAGCAGCTGAAAGGGCCGACCTTCCCTGTCTACCAGCCTTCGTAATTGCGCAGCAGTTCGCAGAGGATTTCGATGCACTCGTGGTCCAGGTTGTAGGTCAAACCGGCCACGCACTTGTAATCGTCGATCCGGTCGGTCAGTTCCTCGCCCCAGGCCGGATCGAAGAAACTTACCATGGCGGCCAGAAACTGCTCCTCACCGAGGCTTTCCCGCGAGAAGATCACCTCCACCGCGTCCGGCAGGGGGCGCAGCTGATTTTTGTCGCGCGCGGTTTCCGGCGTGCCAGGGCCGAACAGCTCGGCACCGAGGTAAGTGACGCCCCGCTTCCAGGCGGCCAGAAAGCGGGCCTGCTTCTGCGGCGACTGCTGGTTGACGTTGAGTACATTGTCCTTATTCATGACCAGTTCTCCACTTTTCTTCGGGCCGGCGTCCGGGGTAACGGGGGTTGGTGGAATTTTAGCAGAAGATCGGCGTCCGTACAGGGAATCACCGACAGTCTATATCGCATGACAAAAAGCCGTCGATTATTGAAAAGGGCCCCGTAAGGTTAAAAGCCGAGAGTGGCATTCGGGCGACAAGGAAATTCAGGTTTGGCAAAAACGACCGGGACCATGAAAATCGGCTTGATCAGTGACGTCCACGCTTCACCGGGGCCGCTGAAAAAAGCCCTGACTCTTTTGCAGCAGGCCCAGGTGGAGGAAATCTTGTGCGCCGGCGACATCGCCGGCTACGGCAATAACCTGGAAGGGACGGTCAGACTGCTTGCCGAACACCGGTGCCGCGCCATCCTCGGCAATCATGACCTCTGGCATCTTCAGGACCGGGGGGCGGGAAATGCCGACCCGACCGACCGCTACCTGCAGAGCCTGCCTCTGTACCTCTGGTTCTCGGTGGCAGGCAAAAGCCTGTTCATGGTGCACGCCAGTCCCCCGGACTCGGTCATGAACGGCATAACCCTGCTCGACGAAAATGGGGCCCTGCTGCCCGAGCGGACGGCTTTATGGAGGGAGCTGCTGCGGCCCCTGGCCTGCGACCTGCTGGTTGTCGGCCACACCCATCAGGTGTTTGCCGAGCGGCTTGGCGACCTGCTGGTGGTGAATCCCGGCAGCACCCGGTTCAATCACACCTGCATGGTCCTGCACCTGCCCGACCTGCACGTGGAAATCCTGCCCCTGCCGGACCAGCAACCGATCCTGGCCTGGAACTGGGGAATGGATCGGGGCGGCTTCAGCGAACCGGCTTGACACCATCGCGGGTTCATTGTTTAGTGAGATATCTCTTTTTTTCCACAACCCCCAGGTGCCGTCATGCCGTTTGCCGCGCCAAAAGCCGACAAAGCCTGGATCGAGCAGATCGTCCGCCAATTCTGCGCCTCGCCGGAAAACAGTATGCACAAGGGCACTGGCGAACCCGCCTGGGACGCACCTCTGCTCGGCTATGCCCGCGGCGACGATCCCCTGTTCGACCGTCTCAAAGCGGATATCGGCGACTTCTACTGGACACCGCTCGAGGCGTTCCGCCTGGCCTGGCCTACGGCCGGAACCGACGCCGGTGAGCTTTCAGTCATCAGTTACATCCTGCCGCAGACCCTGGCGACCCGCCGCGACCAGCGCCGTGAAAACGAATATCCCGCCGAACGCTGGGCCCGGTCGCGCTTTCACGGTGAAGCCTTCAACTGCGCCCTGCGGCTGCACCTGGCGGAGCAGTTGACCTCGGCCGGCCACCCGGCTACGGCGCCGGAGCGGGCCGCCGACTTCGCCTACCGGCAGAGCCCGCGCTTCGGGCTGGCTTCCAACTGGTCGGAACGCCATACCGCCTGGGTCGCCGGGCTCGGCACCTTCGGCCTGTCCGACGGCCTGATCACCAAAGTCGGCAAAGCCGTGCGCTTCGGCTCGGTGGTCGCGAAGATCGACCTGGCCGCCAGCGAACGTCCGTATACCGGCTATCAGGACTGGTGCCTGTGGTACGCGCAGGGCACCTGCGGCGCCTGCATCCGGCGCTGCCCGATCGGGGCAATCAGCAAAAGCGGCCACGACAAGCCCCGCTGCTTCGACTATATTCGCAACATGACTGCTCCTTACGTCGAGAAACAATATGGAACGGGAGCCACGCCCTGCGGTCTCTGCCAGGTGAAGATTCCCTGTGAGGAAGGGGTTCCCAAAGACCTTTGCGCACCAAACTGAAGGGCAACCGCCAAGCGCGTTCATCGGAATTCATCATCATGGTCGCTTGCATCGGCTAGTCGGGGAGGTTGCCACCGCCAAGTCCTCATTTGACCACCACAGTCAATCAAGTGGATCCCGCGCACCACGCGCCATGCCTGGCGTACAAAAAAAAGAGGGGGCGCCTTTTGGCTGGCGCCCCCGTTTCGAAGATGTCAATCATGATTTCCAAAGATTGCCGGCAGTTTCCCCGGCAATTATTTCTTGAGCACCTCGGCAACCTTCTTGCCGATATCCGCCGGCGACTTGGCCACGTAAACGCCGCACTCCTCCAACGCCTTCATTTTGGCGGCCGCGGTATCGTCGCCGCCGGAAATGATGGCCCCGGCGTGCCCCATCCGTTTGCCCGCCGGAGCCGTCTGGCCGGCGATAAAGCTGACCACCGGCTTGCTGAAGTTCTGCTTGATCCATTCGCCCGCCTTGACCTCGGCCTGGCCGCCGATCTCGCCGATCAGAACGACGCATTCGGTCTGCGCATCGTACTGGAACATCTTGAGCAGATCGATGTACTTGAGACCGATGATCGGGTCGCCGCCGATGCCGATGCAGGTGGACTGGCCGTAGCCCAGTTCACCGACCTGCTTGACCGCTTCGTAGGTCAGGGTCCCGGACTTGGAGATGATGCCGACGGTCCCGGGCTTGTGGATTTCACCGGGCATGATGCCCATCTTGCATTCCCCGGGAGTGATGACGCCCGGGCAGTTGGGGCCGATCAGCATGGTCCGCGAGGAACTGGTCTTCATCAGGCGCTTGACCTTGATCATGTCCCTGACCGGAATGCCCTCGGTGATGCAGACACAGAGATCGAGGTTGGCATCCACCGCTTCCATGATGGCGTCCGCTGCGTAGGCCGGCGGAACATAAACAATCGAGGCGTTGGCACCGGTGCTGCGGATCGCCTCCTCCATGGTGTCGAACACCGGCGTGCCGTCCACATCGCTGCCGCCGCGGCCGGGCACCACGCCGGCGACGATATTGGTGCCGTAAGCCTTCATTCTCTGGGCGTGAAATTTGCCTTGCGAGCCGGACAGGCCCTGCACGACAACCTTGGTCCTGTTGTTAACGAGTATGCTCATGAGATATTCCCTCCCCCGGCTTTAGGCCGAAGCTTTCTTTTGGTCGGTCTTGTCGTCGCCGGCGGCCAGCTTGACCGCCTTCTTCGCCGCATCGGCCATGGTGTTGCCGGTCACGATGTTGAGACCGGATTTTTTGGCCCCTTCCTGCAGGATCTTGCGGCCTTCCTCGACATTGGTGCCGTCCAGCCGGACTACGATATGCCGGTCGCTGGGGACATCTTCCGAGGCTTTCAAAATGCCCTCGGCGATCAGGTCGCAGCGGACGATGCCGCCGAAAATATTGACGAAAATCACTTTGACCTGCGGGTCGGTGAGAATGATCTTGAAGGCTTCGCGCACCTTGTTGGCGTCCGCACCGCCACCGACGTCGAGAAAGTTGGCCGGATCGCCGCCGTTCTGTTTGATGATGTCCATGGTCGCCATGGCCAGGCCGGCGCCGTTGACCATGCAGCCGATATTGCCCTCCATGCTGACATAGGACAGATCGAAGATCGAGGCCCGCACCTCCTGGGGCTCGAGTTCGCCGTAATCCTTCATCTCCTCGATGCGCGGATGCCGGTAGAGCGCGTTGTCGTCCACCGTTATCTTGGCGTCGAGGCAGATGATCTGGCCCTCGCCGTCGACCACCAGCGGGTTGATTTCCAGCATCATGCAGTCGTGATCGACAAAGCACTGATAGAGCTTGTTGGCGACATCGGCAAACTGGTTGAGCAGGCTGGAATCGAGGCCGATGCTTTTGGCGATCTTGCGGCCGAGGAAATGCCCCATGCCGGTCACCGGGTTGAGGTGCGCTTTCACCACCGCCGAAGGCTTGGTCCTGGCAACTTCCTCGATCTCCACGCCGCCCTCGGAACTGGCGATCACCATGTGTTGTTCGGCTTCCCGGTCGACCAGGAAACTGAGGTAGATCTCCTGCTTGATCTCGGTGGCTTTCTCCACCAGAATCCGGCGCACGATCTTGCCTTCCGGCCCGGTCTGCTGGGTGACGATTTTCATGCCGAGCATCTGCGTGGCCTCGTCGTAGACCTCGCTGAATGCTTTGACTATCTTGACGCCGCCGGCCTTGCCGCGGCCGCCGGCGTGGACCTGGGCCTTGAGCACCCAGGCTTCTCCCTTCAGTTCCTTGGCGACCCGCAACGCGTCACTGGCCGTGGACGCGACGCCGTGACCCGGGACGGGGACGTCGTAATTGCGAAGCAGACCCTTGGCCTGAAATTCATGCAGATACATGGTTCACCTTCCTTGATTCGGTTTGCGAGGTTTTTTAACGTTTATACGCCTCTGTCCCTGGTTGATCAACCTTTTCTAACAAAATTTCTCCAAAAACCAATGAGGAGGGTTCATTAAGTTCGGCTTTTCTTGCGTCCGCCCCGTTCCTCCGCTAAATTATCGAAGACGACATGGCTGGAAAGGATGCCGGAAATCTTATGATCCCTGAAAAAGTCCGCCGGGTTCTGGAAGCTCACCAGTTGCAGGCCCTGGAATTCGAACCGGGCAGCACGCCGACCTCGGCGGATGCCGCCCACCGCATTGGAGTCGCCGTCGGCCAGATCGCCAAATCGATGCTGCTCAAGGCCAAGACCGGGCGTTTCTATCTGGTCCTCTGCCCGGGCGACAAACGTATCTGCAGCAAAAAGGCCCGCCTGGCGATCGGCAGTCGGGTCCGCATGGCCCAGGGCGAAGAGACAGAACAGATCACCGGCTTCAAGCCGGGCGGGGTCTGCCCATTCGGTGTCGAGGACATCGAGGTGCTGATCGACCGGGGTCTGATGCAATACGATACCATTTATCCGGCGGCGGGCAACGATGCCTCCGGCGTCCCGGTCAGCTTCGAGCAGCTGCGGACGATCACCAACGCCCGCGTGGTCGACCTGATGCGGGAAAACGAGTAAGGCCGGAGGCCGGACCGATTCGACCATACCGCCATAGCCTGCTACAATCGGCAGGGCTTC
Organism: Desulfuromonadales bacterium; assembly: GCA_035269105.1. Taxonomy (GTDB): domain Bacteria; phylum Desulfobacterota; class Desulfuromonadia; order Desulfuromonadales; family BM103; genus JAQYVZ01. The sequence continues at coordinate 9,517 of DATFJP010000294.1, read as the reverse complement.
CGCAACCGAGAAGGCTCGATGCCACAACCAGCCGATCAGCCCCGCTGACAGGATTTTCATATAAACATCCCGGCCGGGAAACCGGCTCAGCCAGGACGTTTCGCCCATGATCCAAACCGATACAGATGACTGGAAACCGGCCAGACTGGACGCGCTCATCGCTGATGTGGTCGCCGCCGTGGAAAGTGGTGAAATCGACTCGGCCTTCGACGACGCCCGACTGACCGCCGGACACCTGTCCCGGACCAAGAACACCCGCGATTTCACCAAGAATTATCTGGTCGCCTGTTTGAAAGCCGGCGTGCAGGGCGTTTCCGAGGCCAAAACGGAGACTGCCCTCGGCTTGGTGAACGCCTTCCGGCGGATGAATGGACAGCCGCCTCTCGACCGCCTGCCGGAAGATTACCGGGTCATCGCTATCAAGCTGCCTCGGCAGCAGGGGAATCCGGACGTGGAAATCTATATCAAGCAGGGGGCCCGGGTGGTGTATGGCGAAAAAGTCCTGCCACGCGGTATCCTGACCGAAAATTTTCTGAGCGTTACCGGGGCAAACCCGTTATAGCCTGGCCGCGAAGTCGCATCATTCCTCCTCCGCAGCCACATATCATCGAGTCAAAGACATGGCCAGACGCGACAGAGGCAAACCACGGCAGGGCATCGTCAAAGAAGCCTGGGACAACATGCGGCGGGACTTGTCGCGCTTCCTGCCGGCAGCAGCCGTTGAAAAACTTGGCAAAGGCCGGCGCAGCTGGCAACTCATGCTACTGATCGCGGTTCTGGAGCTGATCGTTCTCGGCATACTCGGCAAATTGGCCTACGACTGGCTGGCCGGCTGATTGCGTGAGCCGGCTTTCCCGGCAACGGCACCGGAGCTGGTCGACAGCGTTCCCTTTCTGGAGGCACCGTTCATGGAAATCGAAAAAGGCGCCGGCAAGATCGCCAAAACCCTGCGGGTCATGATTCTCGACAAACCGGGATATCTTGGCAAGTTGACCTCGGCAATCGGCATGTCGGGCAGCAACATCGGCGACATCCGCCTGGTTCGTATGGGCCGCACCCACAACCTGCGGGAAATGACCATCTACGTCGACAGCGACGAGCAGATGGAGGGCATTCTCGACAACCTCACCAAGGTCGAAGGTATCATCGTTGAAGAGGTCATCGATCTGGTACATCAGCTCCACGAGGGCGGCAAAATCGCCATGAAGAGCAAACTGTCGCTGGACAGCATCGGCGTGGTCCGCAAGATCTACACGCCCGGGGTCGCCTCCATTTGCCGCGACATCCAGAAAAAGCCAGACCTGGCCTGGAAGTACACGGCGATCCCCAACCAGGTGGCGATCGTCACCAACGGCACCGCTATCCTCGGCCTGGGTGACATCGGCGCCGTGGCCGGCATGCCGGTGATGGAAGGCAAGGCCGCGCTGTTCGACTGCCTGGTCGGCGTCAGCGGCATTCCCATCCTGATCGAGAGCAACGACCCGCGGGTCATCATCGAAACGGTCACCAACATCGCCCCAACGTTCGGTGCGGTTAAACTGGAAGACATCGCTGCGCCTGCCTGCTTCGAAATCGAAGAGGAGCTCGACCGGGCACTCAACATCCCGGTCATGCACGACGACCAGCACGGCACGGCGGTGGTGGTTCTGGCTGCCCTGCTCAATGCCACCCACTTTTCGGGCGTGATGCTCAGCAAGTCGGCGATCGGCGTGATCGGCCTGGGGGCCGCCGGTATGGGCATCGCCAAGCTGCTGCTCTCCTACGGCGTGAAAAAAGTCATCGGCACCGATCTGCTGCCCGAAGCGCAGGAACGGCTCGCGGCCGCCGGCGGCGAAGCCGGCAACCTGAGCGAGGTCATGACGGGGTCCAACATCGTGATTGCCACGACCGGCTGTCCGGGCCTGATCAAACCGGACATGGTCAAAAAAGGCCAGGTCATCCTCGCCCTGTCCAACCCCAATCCCGAGATCGATCCGGAAGAAGCCGTCGCCGCCGGCGCCGCCTTTGCCGCCGACGGCAAGAGCGTCAACAACGCGCTCGGCTTTCCCGGCCTGTTCCGCGGCGCCCTCAATGCCAGAGCGCGCGTCATCAACAACAAGATGAAGATCGCCGCAGCCAAAGCGATCGCCGCCGGTGCCGAGGAGGGAGAACTGGTGCCGTCGATTCTCCGGCCCGGCGTTCACCAGCAGGTCGCGGAAGCGGTCGAGCGGGCGGCCCTGGAGTCCGGAGTCATCAAGCCGTGGGAATAAAAGACAGAGTGAACAGGCCGGGGCGCCACAGGCAGGAAAAAATTTTCCCTGTCTTACGGCGGTCTTCTTTTGTATGCTGCGGCCTGAAGCGAAAATATCCGCAGGAACCACCGGGCCTTGCAATGTTGTCAGGAGGTTAGTCATGAAGCACCGCTGCATTCTTGCGATAATCTGCAGCCTTGCCGTCGTTTCAATTCTGCAGCCCCGACCGGCCCTGGCCGTGGTGGAAGGCGGGGATTCCGAGCACGGTCGGCAGCTGGGCATCGAACTCTGCCTGCCTTGCCATGTCCAGGGGGCCGAGGCCGGCACCATGCGGCCCATTTCCAAAACCCAGCGCCAATGGGAGCGTTTTTTCCAAAAAGACCGCCATGCAAAGATCGCCCCTGGCACCTGGGAAGGCATCACCGAGCAGCAGCTTAAGGATATCCTGCAGTTCCTGTATGATCACGCCGCCGACTCCGACGAGCCGGCGGTCTGGGAACGCTGACCGGCACGACTAGATAAGACGACCCTCGTCGTCCTTTGTCAATCGGCATCTGTCTAACTCGTGCCCATCCGGAAACTCCGGATGGGCACAGTGAAGTTTTCGAGCTGGGAACGAGGAATTTTCCGTCCTGGCAAGGAAGTCAAGAGCTTGCGCGGAGGCGTACATCGGTACGCCGCACAAGCAAGCCCGCAGATTGACGCCGCCAGGGCGGAAAAGAACCGTTTCCAGACGGAAACTAACTCGCTCTCGCCCCCTTGCGGGCGGCGATTGCCGTGAATACCTCATCGTAGACCGGAGCCAGCTGCGACCAGTCGTAACCAGCCGCGTGGCAACGAAGAGCGGCAGGAGGGGGGATTTGCCATTCTCCCTGCAGCAGGCTTCGCAGCCTCGCCTGCAGTTCGTCGAATCCCGTGTAACAGATACGTGTCCGCAGTTCCACCGGCACATGCTCCGGGTAGGCCAGCCGGTCGGGCAGCAGGGGATGGACACCGCAATAGAGAGCCTCCACGACACTGGCGCCGAAAAAATCGTGGCGGGAATGGACCGGCAGGATGTCGGCCCGCCGCAGCCAGCCCGCATAATCATCCCGTTTTTCGACAAAACCGAAATGGACAAGCTTTCCGGCCAGCCGGCTTCGAGCCTCATCGAAAACCGGGGGCCGACGGCGATAAGCCTCGCCGAGCAGGGCCAGCTGGAAGTCAAATCCCTCAGCGGCGAGGCGAAACAGGCTGTCGAAGAACTCTTCCGGATTCTTGTCGTATTCCCAGCGGTGATTCCAGAGTATGAGCGGTTTGGCCTTGCCCGGCAGAGGGTCCGGCGGGGCTAGATCGAGCCGCTGCAGATTCAGGCCAAGCGGCAGGACCCGGGATTTGGCGGCAATCTCGTCGACCGTCGCCAGACCCCGGTGGTCCGGGAAACCGGCGAGAAATTCCGGCAGTGCCGCGAGAAAGACCGCGCGGTGGTATGCGGAATTGAACAGAACAGCATCGGCCGCCAAAGCGGTCGTATAGTTGATGAAGGCATAGTGGGCGTCTCTCCGGCTGGAGGGATCGGGATCTTCCGGCGACCAGGGATAGGTGAGCTGGTTTTCGTGGAAATAGACCGCGACCGGGATGCCGTGCGTCAGGTCCCGGGTCAGGGCCAGGAAGGTCGCCAGATCAAGCATATCGGTGGCGAGCAGCAGATCCGCGGGCTGGGTTCGCCGCCGAAAGCGGCCGGCCAGTTCCACCGCGCCGCCGTGCATCCGCCATTTCCAGTGCCGCCCTTTCAGCGCCAGAACCTCGACCCGGTGGCTGCTGAAGCGAGCATACTCATCGGCCCAGGCCGCATGAGAGCCGGCATGGAAAGGCTCGAGCAGACAGATGTTCATCAATATTCCTGCCCCGTCCGGCAGCCCGCCGCTCGACGCGACGCTTCGGGGGCGAGAAAGGCCCGAATGTCGCCATTCGGGCCTTTGGGAAAGTTCCGGCGAATACTTGCCACGCCTTAATTGAGACTCTTGTCGAGCCAGTATTTGGTGCCGGCCAGATTGACCTTGGCCAACAGGCCCGATTTGGTCAGGGTATAGGCATCCATGTCCGAGGTGATGGAGACCTCGCCGCCGGCGGAACCGCCCTTGCCTTCGGACCGCGCGGCAGCATCGGCCTGCGCGGCGAAATCCCAGCCCTGGTAGATGAAACGATCAAGGGCCGCGGTGGTATGAAACACGAACACCACCCGGATGTCCTGCACGCCAAGCCCGATGCCAACGCCGACCTGGGCCATCTTCATGTACATTCTGCGACCGGTATCGTTATAGACGGCCACGCCATAGCCGCCGCCGCCACCCAGGAACACCAGTTGGGCATTGACGTTACTGAACACCGCATAGCCGGCCGCCCGCCGAATCTTCTCTTCGGCAGAGCCGCTCTGCAGGTACAGGTCCTGCAGGGTCTGTTTCGCCATGGCGTCGATGGCGGCGCGCTTGTCCTGAACCGTGCCGCGCACCGGCCCGATACAGCCGGCGAGCAGCAGCGCCAGGACCAAAAGGCCGAACAGTTGCTTTGCTTTCCAGATTCTCATGCTCTCCTCCATATACAAAAAGATTACGTCTCGGGGTCATCGTCCGCGGAATGATGGCCGCTTCCAGAGGCGGTGCATCTGGTTTCATTATCCCAGAAAAATCGTATGAAACAAACGACTTTTCACAATGCGCCGGCAGCGGTTTTAATCGAGCGACAAGCCTCTTTACAGGAAACTGGTCATGGTGTATGGTTCCTAGTTCGCGGAGAGGTGACCGAGAGGCCGAAGGTGCACGACTGGAAATCGTGTGTACCGCAAGGTACCGAGGGTTCGAATCCCTCCCTCTCCGCCATGCTTTTCCCGCGGCGCGACCAGAGCGCATCAGGTTTGCCGTTAGAAGTGACAGCCGGGTCCCGCGCAACGGACGGCCGTGAACTCCGTCAGGCCCGGAAGGGAGCAGCGGCAGCGGCCTCAGCCGTGTGCCGCGGGGGTGCCTGGCTGTCACTTGTAACGGCAAAACTCTTCCAACCCGGGGACAGAAGCTTTTCTCTATGGCTTATCTGGTACTGGCCCGCAAATGGCGCCCGCAGAACTTTCCCGACCTGGTCGGTCAGGAGCATGTCTCCCGGACACTGACCAACGCCATCCGCTCCGGCCGGGTTCACCATGCCTTCCTGTTTACCGGGGCTCGCGGCGTCGGCAAGACGTCCGCGGCGCGAATTCTGGCCAAGGCTCTCAACTGCGAACAAGGTCCCACTGATCAGCCGTGCAACAGCTGCCCGGTCTGTAACGAGATCACAACCGGACAAGGGATGGATGTCCTGGAGATCGACGGCGCCTCAAACACCGGTGTCGACGACATCCGTGAGCTGCGCGAAAACATCCGCTACCTGCCCTCCCGGTCCCGTTTCAAGATCTTTATCATCGACGAAGTCCACATGCTGTCCACCAGTGCCTTCAATGCGCTCCTGAAGACCCTGGAAGAACCGCCGGAACATGCCAAGTTCATTTTCGCCACCACCGAACCCCATAAAATACCGGTCACCATTCTGTCCCGCTGCCAGCGGTTCGATTTCCGCAAGATTCCCCTGCAGCAGATCGTTGCGCGCCTGCGTCAAATCGCCGATGCGGAAGGGCTGGAGATTTCCGACCGCAGTCTGGGCCTGGTGGCCCGCCGCGGCGAAGGCAGCATGCGCGACGCCCTTTCGACCCTCGATCAGGTCATTGCCTTCTGCGGTGAAAGTATCGACGACGAGGATGTGCAGGCCCTCTTGGGGATGGTCGACCGTCGCCTGCTGCTTGATACCCTGGAAGCGGTTTTGCAGCGCGACAGCCGCCGTCTGCTGGACCTGATCCGGCAGGTCGATAATCTGGGCCACGGTTTGCGGCAGTATGTTCAGGAGCTGGTGGAACTCTTTCGCGGGCTGGTTATCTGCAAGGCGGTTGCCGAACCCGGCGACCTGCTCGACCTGATCGAAGATGAATTGAAGGAATTGCGCAAACTGGCCGAGCCGCCCAGTCTCGAAGATCTGCAGCGGGTCATCACCCTGCTGATGAAAACCCAGACCGAGCTGGCCGGCAGCCCCTACCCGCTGCTGACCCTGGAGATGGCCCTGATCAGGATCGCCACTCTGGCCCCGACCCAGGAGGTCGGTCGGCTGATTCAGCAGCTGGAGCACCTGGAAAAACGGCTGGCCGGCGGCACAGGCCAGACCGGCCCCGCGCCCGAGCGCTCCCGCCCGGCGCCTGCCGCGCCGCCGCCACCGGGAGAACCACCGCCAAAAAAGCCTGAAGCCCCCGTCGCCGCAGAGACTGATCACAGGGACTGGCAGGGGCTGGTGGAGCAGGTCAGGCAAAGCCGTCCCATGCTCGCTTCGGTGCTCGAACATGGGCGCCTGCTGCATTGCGAGCCGCCGGGCCTGGAAATCGGTTATCCGGCGGATTCATTTTTGCTGGTTCAACTGCAGGACCCTGACAACTGTCGCGAGCTGGAATCGCTGGCCGCAAGCTACTTTAAACAGAAGATGACCCTTACCGTGACCCCCCTGGATGGGGTCCGTCAGGACGCACCGCCTTCGCTGGTCGAAACCCGTCAGGCCAAAGAAACCGACCGCATGCGGCGACTGCGTGAGGATGCCATGGCCCACCCGGCGCTGAAGGCCGTTCAGGAGATTTTCGGCGGCGAAATTATCAACGTCACTCCGACCGACAAGGGCTTTGTGTAGAGCAGGTCCGGCCAAGCAAAGCTTGAACCGAACAAAAAGCCAAAACATATTACGATCATTCTTTTGATACTGGAGGAAAACGATGGCAAAAGGTCTTGGCAACATTATGAAGCAGGCGCAGATGATGCAGAAGAAAATGGCGGAAATGCAGGCGGAGCTGGAGCAACGACAGGTCGAGGCGACTGCCGGCGGCGGCATGGTGACCGCCGTGGTGACCGGCAAGCAGCAGCTGGTTTCCCTGACTATCGATCCGGCCGCTGTCGATCCGGAGGATGTCGAGATGCTTCAGGATCTGGTCGTTGCCGCCGTTAACGAAGCGGTCCGGCAGAGCCAGGAAATGGTTCAGCAGGAGATGAGTAAAGTCACCGGCGGTATGAATATTCCCGGGCTCACTTGATTGACTTCCAGCCGAAATCGGCCGGAAGCAAACATCGGCAAGGCGATTTTTGGTCAGAAACTTGAGCCTCGTTAAATTTTTTCAGCTATACTAAAGCGAATTTGCTTTATTTTTCAGTCTGCCGAAAAATATTTGATCGCTTCAAAAGATTAGTTAAAAAACCATAAACTGTTGAATTACTGAAAAAATTTATGTTAGACTCCATTCCGTCCTTTGCCCGGCTGGTGGCGGAGCTCACCAAGTTCCCGGGGATCGGCAGCAAAACGGCAGCCCGCTTGGCTTTTTTCTTGCTGCGTCAATCCTCGGCCGACACCGAAGCCCTGGCCGAGGCAATCCTGGACTTGAAGCGCAATACGCGCTTCTGTTCCGTCTGCCATCACATTACCGAAGCCGATCCCTGCCGGATCTGCTCGGACCCGGCTCGGGACGATCGGCTGGTCTGCGTCGTGGAGACCCCCCAGGACCTGTTGGCCGTGGAGCGCAGCCATTCGTTTCGCGGCCGGTACCATGTCCTGCATGGGGCACTTTCCCCGCTGGACGGCATCGGCCCCAAGGATCTCAAGATTCCCCAACTGATGGATCGTCTCCGGCAGGGCGGGATCGAGGAAGTCCTGGTAGCCACCAACTTCACGGTCGAAGGCGATGCAACGGCGCTCTACCTGGCCCGGCAGATCGAGACGACCGGAATTCGCATAACCCGACTGGCCTACGGCATTCCGATGGGCAGTGAACTGGAATATATCGATGAAGCAACCGTCAACCGGGCCATCGAGGGCCGGAGAAACATCCTGTAGGATTTCAGAATCGCGCATAATCCAGGATATCCGATAACCAGATTAAATTTTCCTGCAGTCAAACAGTCAAAAGGAGAAAATGATGTCCCAAAAAATGGTTTGCATCGATGGCAATACGGCGGCCGCACATGTTGCGCATGCCACCAACGAAGTGATCGCCATCTATCCGATCACGCCTTCCTCGGTCATGGGCGAAATTTCCGACGCCAAGAGCGCCTTGGGCGAGAAGAACATCTGGGATACCGTTCCCACGGTCGTCGAAATGCAGTCCGAAGGCGGTGCTGCCGGTGCCGTCCACGGCGCCCTGCAGGCCGGTTCGCTGACGACCACCTTCACCGCCTCCCAGGGCCTGCTGCTGATGATCCCCAACATGTTCAAGATCGCCGGCGAGCTTTCCCCCACGGTCTTCCATGTCTCGGCCCGGGCCATCGCCGCCCAGGCGCTTTCCATTTTTGGCGACCATTCGGACGTCATGGCCTGCCGCTCCACCGGTTGGGCTTTCCTCTGCTCGAACAACGTTCAGGAAGTCATGGATTTCTCCCTGATCGCCCAGGCGACCAGCCTCGAATCCCGGATCCCCTTCCTGCATTACTTTGACGGCTTCCGCACTTCGCATGAGGTGCAGAAAGTCCACGAGTTGTCCGCAAAAGACATGCGGCACATGATCAGCGACGAGCTGGTCCGCGCCCACCGCGCCCGCTCCATGTCCCCGGATCATCCGGTCCTGCGCGGCACGGCCCAGAATCCCGACGTCTATTTCCAGGGCCGGGAAACCGTCAATCCCTACTACGACAAGGTCGGCGGCATCCTCCAGGCCCAGTTCGACAAGTTCGCCAAGATGACCGGCCGCCAGTACAATCTGTTCGACTATGTCGGCGCCCCGGACGCTGAACGGGTGGTGGTCATGATGGGCTCGGCCTGCGAGACCATGCAGGAAGTGGTCGAATATCTTGCCGGCCAGGGCGAGAAGGTCGGTCTGATCAAGGTGCGCTGCTTTCTGCCCTTCGACGTCGAGGCCTTTGCCAGAACCCTGCCGGCCACGGCCCGCAAGATCGCCGTGCTCGATCGCACCAAAGAGCCTGGCTCCATGGGCGAACCGCTCTACCACAACGTGCGCACCGCCTTCGGCGAGGCGATGGCCGACGGCCTGATCGACTTCCCCGGTTATCCGGCCATCGTCGGCCTCCGCTACGGCCTCGGCTCCTACGAGTTCAGCCCCGGCATGGCCAAGGCCGTGCTCGATAATCTCTCCAAAGACAAGCCGATGAATCACTGCGTGGTCGGCATCAAGGACGACGTCACCGGCCGCAGCCTCGATTACGACCCGACTTATAAGGTCCCCTTCGACGGCTATTCGGCGATGT
>DATFJP010000293.1:0-17662 GCA_035269105.1 Desulfuromonadales bacterium | reverse complement strand
GCGGGTGGCGCCCGCGACCAGCAGGCCGTTTTCGTAAATCAGCTCTACCGCGACGCCGTCCAGTTTCAGTTCGCAGGCGTAGTCGAGGGCGGCTTCGGTCGCTAAATAGCGGCGGACGCGTTGATCGAAGGCCCGCAATTCTGCAGCATCGAAGGCATTTTCCAGCGACAGCATCGGTACGGCGTGCTGATAAGGGGGGAATTTGTCGAGAGGGGGAGCGCCGACGCGCTGACTCGGCGAGTCCGGTGTCACCAGTTCCGGATGCTGTTGCTCCAAATCCAGCAGCTCACGCAGCAGGCGGTCGTATTCGGCGTCGCTGATTTCCGGGCGGTCGAGCGCATGATAAAGCGCGTTGTGCCGGTGCAGCTCCCGGCAGAGTTCGGCGTGCCGCTGGGTGATGGATTTCCTCATGGCGTCAGTTTCCCGGTGAATTGGTTTCCGTCCGGAAACGTTTCTTTTCCGCCCTGGCGGCGTCAATCTGCGGACTTGCTTGCGCGGCGTACCGATGTACGCCTCCGCGCAAGTCCTTGATTTCCTTGCCATGACAAAAAACTCCTCGTTTCCAGCTCGAAAACTTCAGTGTGCCCATCCGGAGTTCCCGGATGGGCAGGAATTGGTTGCAAAACATTTATACCACAATTGGTGCCGCCGGCAGGTTCCAGCGGGTTGCCGGTGCCGGGACATGGCAGTTGCCGGGGCCAAAAAGCAAAGTTGGGAGCCTAGCATAGGGCGCGGACCCTCACAACCAGCGCCAAACCCTGGCCGGGGAGGAAAGCGGATTGTTTTTCCCGGGCAGGTCGGTTAGTATTCATCTCTATATTGCGGATATTAAGAAAAGTTTTATGGACCTGCCGAGAAATATGATTCCGGTCCTCTGCGAGGTGACGCGTATTCCATGACCAGTGACCAATGGCTGCATTTGCTGGGTCTCGGCGTGCTGTTCCTGTTCTCCGCCTTTTTTTCCGGGTCGGAAACCGCCCTGATGTCGATGGACCGCTTCCGCGTCAAGTACCTGGCGGACAAGGACTGGCCCGGGGCGCGCCGGCTCGATGCCCTGCTCGACAACCCCGAAAATCTGCTCAGCACCATCCTGGTGGGCAATAATCTGGTCAATATCGCCGTTTCGGTCTTCGCAACGACCTTGCTCATCGATCTGTTCGGCGCCCGGGGCGAGATCCTGACCATCCTGATCCTGACGCCTATGCTGCTGATTTTCGCCGAAGTCTGCCCGAAAACCTACGCTGCCAAGTATCCTGAGAAACTCTCCTTTCGGGTCCTGCTGCCGATTCGCCTGGCGATGTGGCTGCTGACGCCGGTCAACTGGCTGGTGACCCGGATCGTGGGTCTGTTGACCCGCCTGCTGAGCGGCGAAGAGATGCGGCCGATTATCTCCGAGGACGAGATACGCACCATGATCAAGTTCGGCGAAACCGCCGGCGTGGTGGCCAAAGACAAGCGACGCATGCTGCACGGCGTTTTCGACCTGGCCCAGATCCGGGTGCGCGATGTCATGGTGCCGCGCACCGAGATCATCGGCATCGCTGTCGATACCCCTTTCAGTGAGCTGATCAAGATCGGCGCCGAGGCCCGCCATTCCCGCTTTCCGGTTTATGACGGCGACTTCGACCAGATCGTCGGCATTATTCATATCAAGGAAATTCTGAGTTTCGTCGGCCAGCCGGAGGCCTTCTCCATGCGCAACGTCGCGCGGTCGCCCTATTTCGTGCCGGAAGCCAAGTCGGTGGAAGCGCTGCTGCAGGCCTTCCGCCGCAAGCAGGTCCACCTCGCGGTTGTCGTGGACGAATACGGCGGCGTCGAGGGCATCGTCACCCTCGAGGACATCGTCGAGGAGATCGTCGGCGAGATCCAGGACGAATACGATCTCGAGGACGCCCTGATCCGGCCCCTCAAGCCGGGCGTGTTCATGGTCGACGGCAGCACGCCCCTGCGCGACATTAACCGCCGCTTCGGCCTGACCCTGTCCGAGGAGCATGTCAACACCCTGGCCGGCTTCCTGCTGCACCTGCTGGAGCGGATCCCCCAGGAGGGCGACCAGTGCGAGACCGACGGCGTACGCTTCACCGTCCGCCGGATGGAGGAACACCGGGTCGAGGAGATCGAGATGCGGCTGCTCGCTTTTCCGGAAAAAACCACCTGACCCGCAGCTTTTGTTCTGAAATTGCCTCCACCCAATGAGCTTCTCCCGAAGAATATCAGCGACTTGAATCTCTTGGACCGGCGGTGAGAAGAGATTCATATCGGCAGAGGCTCTGATTCGACTCCGGCCCCGACCGCATAGAATGTCCTAACTCCCTAAAAAAATGAAATTAATCTTGACAGGGACACAGCCCCCGGCTATATTTGCCCACAAGGTGTTAAATGGTGTCTTTTTCGGCCAAAGAGGGCCATATGGGTTTCCAGGGTGTCTATTACAATTCCGTCGATGCCAAGGGCCGGGCCAGCATCCCGGCCAGGTTCCGCGAAGTACTGCGGGAGACTTACGGTGACGAAACCTTGGTCGTCACCCAGGATCGCAGCGGAATTGCCGCCTATCCCGTTTCTCAATGGGAGAAGTTCCTCGAAAAATTCGCCCAGCTTCCCCATGACCAGTTTCGGGAAGACCTTCATCTCACCACAGTGACCCCCGCCGCCCACGTGACCTTCGACAAGCAGGGCCGCATCCAGCTGCCCCAGGCCCTGCGCGAGTATTGCCAGCTGGACACCGACGGCGTTCGCGATGTCGTGGTGGTTGGCGGCGACGGTAAAATTCAGATATGGAACAAGACCAAGTACCTCGAAACGCAGGCTGAAGCCGAGCGGCGCATGGCCGACCAGCGGCAGAAGCGCTTCGAGCTGGGGCTCTGACCGTTGGCGGGGCAGCCGTTTGCGCATGTCCCGGTGCTGGCCGATGAGGTCCTGGCCTGGCTGCAGCCTCGTCCCGGTGGCCTCTACCTGGACGGTACGGTCGGCGGCGGCGGTCATGCCCGGCTGATTCTCGAGGCGGCAGCGCCTGACGGCCGGCTGGTCGGTCTCGACCAGGATCCGGATGCCCTGGCGGCCGCTGAAAAAAACTTGAGCGAATTCGGCGCACGGTTCATCCCGCGGCGCGGTAATTTCGGCGATCTGCAACGACATCTGGCGGCGCTGCAGATTGAACAGGTGGATGGCGTATTGCTGGACATTGGTGTTTCTTCCCATCAGTTGGACAGCCCGGAGCGTGGTTTTTCCTTCCGGGAGGACGGCCCGCTGGACATGCGGATGGACCCGGATCAAGCAAGGACGGCCGCTGATGTCCTGGCCGCAGAGGATGCCGCGATGCTGACCAAGGTTTTCCGGGATTACGGTGAAGAACGCTGGGCCAGGCGGATCGCCCGCGAGGTGGTCAGGGTCCGGGAGGCCCAGCCGCTGACCTCGACCCGGCAGCTGGCCGAACTGGTCAGCCGCGTCGTACCCGGCGGGCGCGGCCCGCAGCGGATCCATCCGGCAACCCGGGTCTTCCAGGCGCTGCGGATTTTCGTCAACAGCGAACTGGACCGGTTGCGAGAGGGCCTGGGTGAGGCCTCAGCGGCCTTGAAGCCCGGCGCGCGACTGGTGGTGATCAGTTTTCATTCGCTGGAGGACCGCATCGTCAAGCACTTTTTCCGCGATGCTGCGATCGACTGCATCTGTCCGCCGCGGCTGGCCGTCTGCAGCTGCGATCATCGGGCTCTTCTCAAGGTGCTGACCCGGCGGGGGGTCCGCGCCGCGGAAGCCGAGACGAAGGAAAATCCCCGGGCACGCAGTGCCGTTCTCCGCGCGGTCGAACGTCTGTGAGATCGACCGCCGTAACACGCATGACTCAAGGGACAAGGGAGGGATGATGGCAGAAACCACACTCAAAGCCTTGCCGAAGATCAACGGCTTTGCCTTGCACAAACCGCCTTTGCTGCCGGTCCTCGGCTTCATCGGCCTGTTTTCTCTGGTCGCCCTGTTTTTCGTCTGGTCGCGGGTCCAGGTGACCAGCCTTGAATACGATATCTCCGCAATCGAAAATGAACTGCGCCGCAGTCGCCAGCAGATGGCGCAGCTGACTCTGGAGGCCGCAACCTTGAGCAGTCCGGATCGGATCGAGAGAGTTGCCAGGCAGGAACTGGGCCTGCGCCTGCCGATCCCCGAACAGGTGATTACCGTCGACTGATGAGCCACCGTGTGGAGAAAAGCATCAGAATCCGCATCCGCCTGATCGGAGGCTTGTTCCTGCTCGGCTTTCTGCTGGTGGGGTTTCGCGCTTTCGATCTCCAGGTATTGCACGGCGGCGAATGGCTCGAGCGTGCTGAGAAACAGCATCAGAAAATCGTGTCTCTGACGCCGCAGCGCGGCACTATCTATGACCGCAACGGTGAAGAACTGGCTGTCAGCATCGATGTCGACTCCATCTTCGCCGAGCCGCGCAAGATCGAAGATCGGGGCGATGCCTCGCGGCAGTTGGCCAAGGCTCTTGATCTGCCGGCAGAAACGGTGGCGGCCAGGCTGAAAGGCAACCGGAACTTCACCTGGTTGAAACGCCAGGTGTCGCCCCAGCAGAGCGAAGCGGCGCAGGGGCTCGGGATCGACGGTGTCCATCGAATCAAAGAGCCCCGCCGCTTTTATCCGAATTCCGGCGTGGCGGCTCACCTGCTCGGCTTTACCGGGCTTGATCCGAAAGGTCTTGAGGGCCTCGAACTGTTTTACGACCAGGCTCTGCTCGGCAGCGGCGGATTCCTGGTGACCGAGAGGGATGCTCTGGGACGCGGACTCGGCGCCGGCGTGCCGGAGATACAGGGAGCGAGCCGCGGTCACGACCTGTACCTGACCCTGGACAAGAACCTGCAGTATATCGTCGAACGGGAACTCGCTGCGGGGATCGAAGCGGCCGACGCCAGGGCCGGCACCGTGGTCGTGCTTGAACCAGCGACCGGCAAGATCCTGGCCATGGCCAGTCGACCGACATACAACCCCAATGCCTTTGCCCGCCATGAGCCGGCCCAATGGCGAAACCGGGCGATCTGCGATACCTTCGAACCGGGTTCGACGTTCAAGATTTTTCTGATGGCGGCGGCTCTCAACGAGGCGGTGATCAAGACCTCCCAGCGAATCGATTGTGAAAACGGTCGCTTCCATGTCGGCGGCAAAACCATCCACGATCACAAGCCTTACCAGAAGCTGACCCCGCTGGAGATCATCAAATACAGTTCCAACATCGGCTCGGCCAAAATTGGCAAGCTCCTGGAAAGAGAAAGCTATTACAACTATATTCGCAAGTTCGGCTTCGGCTCGCCGACCGGGATCGACCTGCCCGGTGAACAGGGCGGACTGGTGCATGACCCGAATCGCTGGTTTGAGGTCGACCTGGCCGCCATTTCTTTTGGCCAGGGCTTGACCGTCACCCCGCTGCAGATGGCGGCCGCTACTGCCGCGATTGCCAATGATGGCTACCTGATGGAGCCTTATGTGGTCGAAAAAATCGTCGATCAGCAGGGGCAGGTGCGGCAAACCAGACAGCCCCGGGTGGTGCGCAAGGTCGTCGCCCGCGATGTTGCCCAGGTCGTGACCTCGATGATGGAGTCGACGACGGCGGATGGTGGCACGGCCGTCAAGGCCCAGGTTCCCGGTTTCCGAGTTGCCGGCAAAACCGGTACCGCTCAGAAGGTCGACCCGGTGACCGGGGGATACTCGGCCGACAAGCGGCTTGCTTCTTTTGTCGGCTTCGTTCCGGTCGAGGCGCCGCGGCTGGTGATCCTGGTCACCATCGACGAACCCCAGAAGCATGTTTACGGAGGATTGGTGGCTGCGCCGGTTTTTTCCCGAATTGCCGGGCAGGCTCTGCAGTATCTGCGGATTCCGCCGACCAGAGCGGTCGTGCCTGAACAGCGACAGCCCACCCTCGAACAGTTTTTCAACGATCTTCCGCAAAAACAGGTCGTCCCTATACGGTCCGCAGGCTGGGAACAGGGCACTGAGGGGCCGAGCATGCCTGATTTTCACGGCATGAGTTACCGGCAGGTCCTCCGCCTGATGGAGGACCGAAAATTGAACCTGAGTTTTCGGGGCCAGGGGCAGGTAGTCGAACAATCGCCGCCGCCCGGGGTCGGAATTTCCTATGGCATGCCGGCCTGGGTCAAGCTGGCGCCCCCCGGATGACAGGCCGAGATGATGCTGCTGTCTGAAATACTGAAAGATTGCCCGATTAAATCCTTGTCTGGCCCGGAGACCGTGGAAATCACGGGTCTCTGTTTTGATTCCAGGCAGGTGCAGCCCGGCTGTGGCTTTTTCGCGCTCGGCGGCCTGGTCCACGACGGTCATGCTTTCGTGGCAGAGGCTGTGCAGCGCGGCGCCCGCGCCGTCATCTCGGAACGCGAGTGCACCCTGCCGGAGGGGAGAGCCGGTGTGGTAGTCGCGAACGCCAGGCAGACGATGGCGATTGCGGCTCGCAACTATTACGACGATCCGACCGAAGACATGCCGGTGGTCGGCGTCACCGGGACCAATGGCAAGACCACGGTCAGCTATCTGCTGGAAACGATTCTGCAACGGGCGGGCCTGACGCCGGCGGTGGTCGGCACCGTCGACTACCGCTACCGCGACCAGCAGCACCCGGCACCTTACACAACGCCCGAAGCACCTGAACTGCTGGCGCACATTGCCGATTTCCGGCGGCAAGGTGCACGTTCGCTGGTTCTGGAGGTGTCTTCCCATGCCCTGGACCAGTACCGGGTCGATGGGCTGCATTTCAGGGTGGGGGTGTTCACCAACCTCACCCCCGAACATCTCGACTACCATCACGATATGGATCGCTATTTTCAGAGCAAATGCCGCTTGTTCCAGGAATTGCTGGCGAGGGACGGTGGTCGGGCGGTCGTCAATATCTCCGACCCCTATGGCGAGCGCCTGGTCCAGCAGGTCAGCGGAGCCCTGACCTGCGGTCGAACACGGTCAGCCGCTGTCCATCCTCTGCAGCTTGAGGTCAACCTGGCTGGCATCCGGGGGCGTGTGCAGACACCGGAGGGTCCGATTCAGGTCGTTTCTCCCCTGCTGGGCGAATACAACGTAGAAAATCTGCTGTGTGCCGTCGCCGCCGCTATCGCACTGCAACTGCCGGTCTCCGCCATCGAAGCGGGTTTGACGACGGCGCCGCAGGTTCCCGGCCGGCTCGAGAAGGTCGACAATGCACGGGATGCGGTCATCCTCGTCGATTATGCCCATACCGGGGATGCTCTCAAGCGGGTCCTGGAGGCCATGCAGGCCCTGCGTCCCGGTCGGCTGCTGACCGTTTTCGGTTGCGGCGGCGACCGTGACCCCGGCAAGCGGCCGGTCATGGGGGAGGTTGCCGGCCGCTTCTCGGACATCGCTCTGGTCACCTCGGACAACCCCAGGACCGAGGATCCGCTGAAGATCATCGAAGATGTCAAGAGGGGACTGGCCCGGGTGCATGACCGGGAATGGACGCTTGCTGAAGCAAGAAAAGCCGAAAGCCCCGGCTACCTGGTCATTCCAGATCGCCGCCAGGCGATTCGCACTGCGGTTTCCTTGTTGCAGGCCGGCGACCTGTTGCTGGTTGCCGGCAAGGGGCATGAGGACTACCAGATCCTGGGCACGAAGAGGATTCATTTCGACGACCGGGAAGAGCTGCGTCTGGCCCTTGCTGCGGGAGGTAGCCATGAATGAACTGGATGTTCGGTTCGTGGCCGAAGCGACCGGCGGGCGTTTGATTCGCAACGGCATCGACGTCAAGATCCAGGGTATTTGCACCAACAGCCGGGTTCTGCAGCCGGGAGAGCTGTTCATCCCTCTGCGCGGACCGAATTTCGACGGTCACGACTTCCTGGCTCAAGCCGCCCAACTCGGCGCCGCGGCCTGCCTGAGCGAAGAGGCGGTGGGTGGGCTGCCGCTGCCGGTGGTCCTGGTGCCGGATACCTTGAAAGCGCTTGGCGACCTGGCGGCCGCCCTCCGCAATCGCTTCAATGGCCCGGTGGTCGGCATCACCGGCACGACCGGCAAGACCACCACCAAGGAAATGCTGGCCTCGATTCTTTCGCGGACCGGCGAAGGGCTGAAATCGGCGGGCAACTTTAACAACCTGGTCGGGGTGCCGCTGACCCTGTTCGAATTACGGCCGGAACAAAAATGGGCGGTGATCGAACTGGGGATGAGCGAGCGGGGTGAAATCACCAGACTGACGGAGATCGCCTCGCCGACGATCGGCCTGATTACCAATATCGGCCGGGCCCACCTGGAAACCCTGGGAGGCATCGAAGCCGTTGCCAGGGCCAAGGGGGAGCTGTTCGCCAATCTGCCGGACTGCGGCACTGCGATCGTCAATGTCGACGACGAACAGGTCCGGCGACTCCCGATTGCCAATGGGGTGAAGCGCATCACCTTTGGCTCCCTTGCAGAGGCTGACGTCCATGCCGAACAGATAGCGGCCGGCAACGGCGTCGTGGATTTTCTGCTGCACCTCGACGGCGAGCAACGCCGAGTCCGTTTGCCCCTGCCGGGGCGGCACAATGTGATGAACGCCCTGGCGGCCGCCGCTGCAGCCTGGGTTCTCGAGGTCGACATCGATGATATCGCGGCCGGACTGGAGGCCTTCGTGCCCTGCCCGGGACGCATGGAACTGGTGAGGCTGGCCAATGACATCCTCATTCTCGACGACAGCTATAATGCCAATCCCCTGTCGGTCAGGGCCGCCCTCGAC
This sequence comes from Desulfuromonadales bacterium, assembly GCA_035269105.1. Taxonomy (GTDB): domain Bacteria; phylum Desulfobacterota; class Desulfuromonadia; order Desulfuromonadales; family BM103; genus JAQYVZ01. Next base: position 8,949 of record DATFJP010000293.1, on the reverse strand, counting down.
GCACTGCACGACATGGGGCGGGCCACCCGGCGGATCGCCTTGCTGGGCGATATGCTGGAACTGGGAACCGCCGCCGAGGATCTGCATCGAGAAGTGGGTCGCATCGCTGCCGGCTGTGTCGATCAACTATTGGTCTTCGGCCAGCTCGCCATGGAAATCGGGCATGGTGCCACAGAGGCGGGTTTGGCCGAAGAGTGTGTCGAAGCCGGCGAGGACCACGCTGCAGTCGCCGCTCGCCTGCGTGAGCTGCTGCAACCGGGCGACCGGTTGCTGGTCAAAGGCTCCCGGGCCATGCAGCTCGAGAAGGTGGTCGGCATGCTCAAGTCCTCCATGCAGGACCCGTCGACCGGGGGGGGAGGCTGATCATGCTTTATCATCTGCTCTATCCGCTGCATACCGACTTCTCGGTCTTTTATGTGTTCAGGTTCATCACGTTCCGGGCCATCTATGCGACGATCACGGCTCTCATGCTCAGCTTTCTGTTCGGGCCCTGGCTGATCGACCGGCTCTCGGCCCTGCAGATGGGCCAGCGCGTTCGCAAACTCGGTCCGGAATCCCATTATGTGAAAGAAGGTACCCCGACCATGGGCGGCGTGCTGATCCTGTTCGCCATCGTCGTGCCGACCCTGCTCTGGGCCGACCTGACCAATCTCTACGTCTGGCTGACCATCCTGGTGACGATCGGCTACGGGGTGATCGGCTTTGTCGACGATTTGCTCAAGATCAAACTGGAAAACAGCGACGGTCTTTCACCCCGACAGAAGATGTTCTGGCAGATGCTGATCGCTCTCGGCGTCGGTGTCATTCTGTTCTTTTATCCGCCCTTTTTGACGACCCTCGCCTTTCCCTTTTTCAAGGGGCTCAATCCGGATCTGGGCTGGGCTTATATTCCGTTTGCCATGATCGTCATCATCGGCGCCAGCAACGCCGTCAATCTGACCGACGGGCTGGATGGCCTGGCTATTGGCCCGATCATCATTGCGGCAGGCACCTATCTGTTGTTCGCTTACGTCGCAGGACATGCCAACCTGGCGGAATATCTGCAGATCAACAACGTTCAAGGGGCGGGCGAGCTGGCGGTTCTGTGCGGTGCGATGATCGGCGCCGGCTTGGGGTTCCTGTGGTTCAACACCTATCCGGCCCAGGTCTTCATGGGCGATATCGGCAGCCTCTCGCTGGGCGGGGCGCTCGGCACCATCGCCGTGATCACCAAGCAGGAGATCGTGCTGGTCATTGTCGGCGGAATTTTCGTCATGGAAGCCCTGTCGGTGATCGTCCAGGTGACCTCATTCCGGCTGTACGGCAAGCGGGTGTTCCGGATGGCGCCGCTGCACCATCACTTTGAACTCAAGGGCTGGGCCGAACCGAAAGTCATCGTCCGCTTCTGGATCATCGCCATTATTCTGGCGCTGATCGGTCTGTCGACGCTGAAGTTGCGATAATGCAAAGTGAGTTTTTCAAAAAAAGAATCGTCGTGGTGGGTGCCGGCCGAACCGGCTGCGCGCTGACACGCTTTTTCCTCGAACGGCGCGCGCAGGTCGTTCTCAGCGATGCGCGGCCGGCAGGACGCATCGCCGTTCCGGGCGACCTGGCGCAAGGCAGTGTGCGGCTCGACCTGGGCGGACACAGCAAGACCTGCTTCGACGAGGCCGATCTGGTGGTGGTCAGCCCAGGTGTTCCCAGCAATCTCGGAATCCTGAATGCGGCCCGGGAAAGGGGTATCCCGGTCCTTGGCGAAATTGAAATCGCCGCCCGGGCACTGACGGCGCCGCTGGCGGCGATCACCGGGACCAACGGCAAGTCCACAGTCACCACCTTGATGGGCGAGATGTTCAAAGCATGTGGCCAACGGACCTTTGTCGGCGGCAACCTCGGCACGCCTCTGATCGAAGCGGTCGGGGGGAACTGGGATTGGCTGGTGGCGGAGCTCTCCTCTTTTCAACTGGAAACGATTGCCCTGTTCCGGCCAAAATTCGGTGTGCTGCTCAACATCAGCGAAGATCACCTCGATCGCTATCCGGACATGGCCAGCTACCAGGCGGCCAAAGCCCGGCTGTTCGAAAACATGACCGGCGAGGATGTCGCGGTGCTGAACCGTGAGGACCAACGGGTTCTGGAGGTTGCCAAAGACATCTCAGCTGTCAAGGTCTTCTTCAGCAGCAGCCGCTCCCTGGAGCAGGGCATGTGCCTGGAAGAGGATGAGCTGGTCTGGCGGGGGCCGGGCGGTGAACGCCGCTTTCCGGTGAGGGAACTGTGCGTCCAAGGTCTGCACAACCTCGAGAATGTCATGGCTGCGTTGATCCCGCCCCTGTGGAGCGGGTGTCCGGCGGACGCGGCCTGGAAGGCCGCGCTCGCTTTCCGCGGACTGCCCCACCGGATGGCCCTGGTCGGCGAGTTTGGCGGGCTGCGCTGGTTCAACGATTCAAAAGGCACCAACATCGGCAGCGTGGTGAAAAGCCTGGAGGGCTGCCGTCCGCCGCTCACCCTGATCGCCGGCGGCAAAGACAAGCAGGGTTCGCTCGCAGCGCTTGTGGAACCGGTTCGCCGCAAAGTCGATCACGTCATTCTTATCGGCGAGGCGGCCGAGCGGATGGAACAGGCCCTCACCGGCCAAACCCGGATTCACCGGGCGGCGAGTCTGGAAGAGGCCGTACGGACGGCGGCGGCAATCACTCCCGCCGGCGGGACGGTCCTGCTTTCCCCCGGCTGTTCCAGTTTCGACATGTTTACCAGTTACGAAGAACGCGGCCGGTCGTTCGAGGCCGCAGTCAGGCAGCTTGCGGCGAGCATTTGAGACTTATGGAAATCAAGCAGGGAACCGACAACTCGATACTGCTGCTGGCAGTCTGCCTGACCTGCCTCGGTGTGGTCATGGTATTTTCCTCCTCATCGATCATGGCGGTGCGGGCGCATGCGGACAGTCTCTATTTTCTCAAGCGCCAAGGCCTGTTTGCCCTGGCCGGATTCGGCATGCTGGCCCTGACCGCTCGTTTCGACTACCATCATTTCCGCAAACTGGCGGTGCCGATTTTGTTCTTTTGCATTCTGCTGCTGGTTCTGGTGCTGGTTCCCGGCCTCGGCCGCAAGGTCGGCGGGGCCGCACGCTGGCTGCCGGTCGGCGGCTTCTCCTTCCAGCCGGCCGAAATGGCCAAGCTCGGTCTGGTGATTTTCATGGCGCACTCCCTGGCGAAAAAGAAGGAGAAGGTCAAGGATTTCCGGATCGGCTTCCTGCCCTACATGCTGCTGCTGGTTCTGCTGCTGGCCCTGCTGCTGGCGCAGCCGGATTTGGGCAGCGCGCTGACCCTGGCAGTGGTCGCGGTGATGATGCTGCTGGTGGCGGGGACTCGGCTGCTGTTCCTGTTTGGCACCGCGGTCGTTGCTCTGCCGTTCCTCTATGTCCTGATCATGAACGTCGAATACCGCCGGCAGCGGGTGATGGCTTTTCTGAATCCCTGGGATGACCCCAGCAACTCGGGATTCCAGATCATCCAGAGCTGGATCGCTTTCGGCTCTGGCGGCGCCTTTGGCAAGGGGTTGGGAGAGAGCAAGCAGAAGCTGTTTTACCTGCCGGAGGCGCATACTGACTTTATCTTCTCGGTAGTCGGCGAGGAACTCGGCTTTATCGGGGTGATTGTGATTGCCGCCATGTTTCTGCTGCTGGTCGTGCGCGGCTTGCGGGCGGCCCTGCATGCCCCCGATGAATTCGGCTGCTACCTGGCGTTCGGCATGAGCCTGCTGCTCGGACTGGAAGCCTTTGCCAACATGGCCGTGGTCATGGGGATGGTGCCGACCAAAGGCATGGCCCTGCCGTTTTTGTCCTACGGGGGCAGCAGCCTGCTGATGAGCCTGGTCGCGGTCGGTATCATCCTGAATGTCTCTGCGCAAGCGGCGGGAGAACTGAAATGAGGCTTTTGCTGGCAGGGGGCGGCACTGGCGGGCACCTGTTCCCGGCCGTGGCTCTGGCGGAACAGCTCAAGCGGGAAGAGCCGGAAAGCCGGGTCCTGTTCGTGGGTACGAAGCAAGGGCTTGAGGCCCGGCTGCTGCCAGAACTGGGCTGGCCCTTGAAGACCATCGACATGAGCGGTTGGGCGGGGCTCGGTCTGCGAGGCAGATTCCGGGCACTGGGCAACCTGTGCAGGGGCTTCAGCCAGGCCCGCCGGATCCTCAAGGAATTTTGCCCGCAGGTTATTATCGGCGTTGGCGGCTATGCCTCGGTTCCGGTGCTGTTGGCAGCGAAAACACTGAAGATGCCGTTTCTGATTCATGAACAGAATGCCTGGCCGGGCCTGGCCAACCGAATGCTGGGACGCTGGTCGAGGACGATCTGCCTGTCCTATCCGGCGGCGGCACAGGCCTTTCCCGGCCGGCGAACGGTGGTGACCGGCAACCCGGTCCGGGCCGCGATGGGGCAATGCCCCGCCCTTGACGAGGGACCGTTGGTATTGCTGGTGTTCGGCGGCAGTCACGGTGCCCGGGCCATTAATCGGGCCATGCTGGCTGCGCTGCCCTGCCTGGGGCAGTGCGAAGATCTGAAAATCATTCATCAGGCCGGACGGCTTGATTTTGACGAAGTGGTCGCCGGCTACCGGCAGGCCGGATGGGACAAAGTGGATGTACAGCCTTTTATCAACGATATGGCCGCTGCCTATCGACAGGCCTCGCTGGTCGTCTGTCGGGCGGGGGCGACCACCCTGGCGGAACTGACTGCCTGCGGTCGACCCGCTATCCTGGTCCCTTATCCGCATGCGGCAGGCGGCCATCAGGCCGCCAATGCCAGGGCTCTGGCCGAGCGGGGCGCGGCCCTGATGATCGAACAGAGCGAACTGACTCCGGAAGCGCTGGGCCGGCAGATCGTCGATCTACTGAAAGATCGGCAACGACTGCACGCAATGGCGGCCGCGGCCAAGCAGATGGCCCGGCCGGCGGCCGCCGCGGATCTGCTCGCAGAATGCCGCAGGCTGAGCGCGGCAAACGGCTGAACGGGAGAAGCTATGTACGGAAAGATCAGAAAAATTCACTTTGTCGGCATCGGCGGCATTGGTATGAGCGGCATTGCCGAAGTTCTGATCAATCTCGGCTACCAGGTCTCCGGATCGGATCTCAGGGAGTCGGAAACCACCCGGCGGCTGGCCGGGCTCGGCGGCATGATCGCCTATGGCCATCGCGGCGAGAACCTTGAAAAGGTCGATGTGGTGGTGACCTCGACGGCGATCCGGCCCGACAACCCGGAAGTTCTTGAAGCGCACCGCCGTTCCATCCCGGTTATCCCCCGCGCCGAAATGCTGGCCGAACTGATGCGCATGAAGTACGGGCTGGCGATCGCCGGAACCCACGGCAAGACCACGACGACCAGCATGGTCGCGACTCTCCTTTCTCATGGCGGCATCGATCCGACCGTTGTAATCGGCGGGCGGCTGGACCTGTTCGGGTCCAACGCCAAGCTAGGCCAGGGCAAATTCCTTGTGGCCGAAGCCGATGAATCGGACGGTTCCTTCCTGAAATTGTCGCCGACCATCGCCGTGGTCACCAACGTGGATGCAGATCATCTGGATTATTACCGGGACATCGACCAGATTCGCGAAGTTTTCGTCAGCTTCATCAACAAGGTGCCGTTTTACGGACTGGCCGTTCTCTGCCTGGACGATCTGAATATTCAGCAGCTTCTGCCCGAGGTGAAGAAGCGCATGATCACCTACGGCTTCAACAGCCAGGCGGATCTGCAGGCTGCCGACGTCGTTCATGAAAAATGCGGCATGGCCTTCACGGTCCTTCTGCATGGAGAGAAAATCGGCCGTATCAGCTTCCGGATGCCGGGCCGCCACAATGTTCTGAACGCCATGGCGGCGATCGCGGTCGGTCTTGAGCTGCAGCTGCCATTCGACGTGATTGCCGAGGGCTTCAAGGATTTCGGCGGCGTCCAGCGACGCTTCCAGATCAAGGGTGAAATCGACGACATCATGGTGGTAGACGACTATGGCCACCATCCCGTCGAAATCCGCGCCACTTTGGGGGCTGCCAGGAACGGCTGGGATCGCAGGATCGTAGCGGTATTCCAACCGCACCGCTACTCGCGGACGCAGGCTCTTCAAGAGGATTTCGTGACCGCCTTCTACCAGGCCGATCATGCCGTGATCATGGATGTTTACGCCGCCGGTGAAGACCCGATCCCGGGGATCGACTCGCAAAGGCTGGCCGCGGGCATCAGGGAGCACGGGCATAAATCCTGTTTTTATGCGGGCAGCAGTGACGCCGCCATTCAGCACCTGCTCGAAGTCGTTACACCCGGCGACATGGTCGTGACCCTTGGGGCCGGCAATGTCTGGCAGACCGGAGAGGAACTGCTCGAGCGGTTACGGGAGCGGAAACACTGATGGATCGGCAACAGATGCGTCAAGACAAGATTGCCGTGCTGAGGGGTGGACAATCCGCAGAGCGGGAGGTTTCCCTGAAAACCGGCACCGCGGTCCTGAATGCCCTGCAGGCAGAAGGCTACCAGGCTGTGGCCATTGATCCCGGCCCGGACCTGCCGAAACAGCTGCGAGAAGCCGAAATTAACCTGGCGTTTCTTTGCCTGCACGGGCGCTTCGGGGAAGACGGCACCATTCAGGGGCTATTGGAAATGATGCGGATACCTTACACCGGCAGCGGAGTTCTGGCCTCAAGCCTGTGCTTCGACAAGCTCATGACCAAGCAGATCCTGCTTTACCATGAACTGCCCACGCCCGCTTACCTGACCTATGAGTCCGGGGATGACCGAACTGCCCTGTTCCGGCAGTGCCGGCATTATCCGCTGATCACCAAGCCGGTCCATGAAGGCTCGACCATCGGCATCACCATCGTGCGCACCGAAGAGGACCTGGAACGGGGCTTGGATGAAGCTCTACGTCATGACCGCCGGGTCCTGATCGAGGATTATATCGCGGGCAGCGAAGTCACTGTCAGCGTTCTGAACGGCGAGGCGCTGCCGATCATTCAGATCGAACCGAAAAGCGGTTTCTACGATTACCGAGCCAAGTATACCAGCGGGCAGACCGAATATATCCTGCCGGCGCCACTGAACAGCGCCCTGTACGACCGCATTCAGCAGGCGGCCGTGCAGGTTTGTGCGCTGTTGGGCTGCCGGGGCGCGGCCAGGGTCGATTTCATGGTTCGTAAGCGGGAATTTTTCTGCCTGGAAATCAATACCATCCCCGGCATGACCGAAACCAGCCTGCTGCCGAAAGCGGCCGGGCATGCGAGGATTCCCTTTTCGGAACTGGTGCAGCGCATGCTCGAGGACGCCGGGCTGGACAAGTAGCATCAGGGTGAGAATGACGGATATGCACGATCTCAAACGGCAAAAGCAGAAGAAGGTCAAGCAGAACCGGCTGCGGAAGAAAAAGCAGCCGCGGGACTGGAAGAAACTTTTCCACCGCCTCCTGATGACCACCGTCGGTTTGGGCAGCGGCGCCTTGATTGTCAGCGGCACCGTACTGACCGCCCAGGTTCTGCTGGAGTCGGGGTACTTTGCGGTCAGCACGGTCAGGGTGGAACATCAGTCGCGGGTGACGGAAGAAGACATCCTGGCCGTATCCGACATCCGTCCAGGCGACGGCATCTTCGACCTGGACCTGCACCTGATCGGTCGCAAGATCGAGGAAAATCCCTGGATCGCCACCGCGGAAGTGGAGCGGGTCTTCCCGGACCAAATCATTATCCGGGTAGTGGAACGCGAACCGAAAGCGATCGTCGATCTGGGATATCTCTACTATGTGGATAACGAGGGCGAAATCTTCAAATTGCTGGATGGCTCCGACCAACTCGATTTCCCGGTCATCAGCGGGATCGACCGCGATGACATGCTCAATCATCCGGAGCAGGTCCGGTCCCGTCTACGCAAGGCCCTCGGTCTGCTCGAGCTGCTGCGCAACAGGGAAATGTTCAGCCTGGAGCAGATTTCGCAGCTGCACGTCGACCCCTACCAGGGGTTGACCCTCTACACCCTGGTAGGCGGCGTGCCGATCAGGATCGGACATGACGACTATCTGTACAAGTTGCAAAGGCTGGAGAGGGTCTATAACGATTTGGAGCCGCGCCTTTCGGCGCTGAAATATATCGATTTGAACGTTATCGATCGGGTCATCGTCAAGGTCGATGTGAAACGGTCCTTCAGCTGAGGTCCGGAAAATGGGAGGCAAGATGAACAACAAAAGGGAGAATCTGATCGTCGGACTGGATATCGGGACGACCAAAATCTGCGCGATCGTCGGCGCCATGACCGATGAAGGTCTGGATATCGTCGGCATCGGCACCAGTCCTTCACGGGGCCTGCGCAAAGGGGTTGTCATCAATATCGAGGGAACCGTCAGCGCCATCCGCAAGGCACTTCAGGAAGCGGAACTGATGGCTGGCTGCGAGATCAAGTCGGTCTTTGCCGGCATCGCCGGCGGGCACATCAAAGGACTCAACTCGCAGGGCGTGATCGCAATCAAGAATCGCGAGGTGACCAACGAAGACGTACGCCGGGTGATCGATGCCGCCAAGGCGATCGCTATCCCCATGGATCGGGAAGTGATCCACATCCTGCCGCAGGAGTTCATAATCGACGACCAGGATGGCATCAAAGAGCCGCTCGGTATGAGCGGTGTCCGCCTGGAAGCGCGGGTGCATATCGTAACCGGTGCGGTGGCCAGCGCCCAGAACATCATCAAGAGCTGCAACAAGGCAGGAGTGGATGTCGGCGACATCGTTCTCGAGCAGCTGGGTTCGGCCGAGGCAGTGCTGACCGCCGATGAAAAGGATCTCGGCGTCGCCCTGATCGATATCGGCGGCGGCACAACCGACGTGGCGATCTTCGTCGACGGCGCGATCAAGCACACCGCCGTGCTTTCCCTGGGCGGCAACCACCTGACCAATGACATTGCCGTCGGTCTGAGAACGCCGACCGGGGAAGCCGAAAAAATCAAACAG
>DATFJP010000292.1:0-16809 GCA_035269105.1 Desulfuromonadales bacterium | reverse complement strand
CCTTCAATTTGGCCGAAAAATACCGCATGCCGGTCCAGGTCCTGTTCGACGAGATCGTCGGCCACATGCGCGAGCGCATCGTTTACCCCGAGCCGGGCGAACTCGAAGTCATCGATCGCGAAAAGCCCAGCGTCGGCCCCGATGAATACAAGCCTTACGATTCCAGCAAAGGCCAGATCCCGCCGCTGGCCTCCTTCGGCTCCGGCTACAAATTTCATGTCACCGGCCTGAACAAGGCCGATGACGGTTTCCCGACCACCAAGGCCGAACTGGTCGATGCCGAAGAGCGCCGCCAGATCGACAAAATTACCGACAATGTGGCAGATATCGAAAAGTTCGAAGAGTATCAGCTCGATGACGCCGAGGTGGTGATCTGGGCCTATGGCTCCAGTTCCCGTTCGGCGCGCTACGCGGTCAACCTGCTGCGCCAGGAAGGGATCAAGGCCGGCCTGTTCCGGCCGATCACCCTCTGGCCCTTTCCCGAGAAGCAGACCGCAGCACTTGCCAAACAGGCCAAGGCGATCGTGGTTCCCGAAATGAACCTCGGCCAGATGATCTACGAAGTGGATCGCGTCTCCAGGGGCAACTGTGCGATTGCCGGCGTCCACCGGGTTGACGGCGAACCGATCAACCCCGCTCAGATCATTGCAAAAGTGAAGGAGGTCATCTGATGGCTTACGATTACGAAAAATCCATCCGCCCCGGCAAACTGCCGCATATCTGGTGTCCGGGCTGCGGTCACGGTATTGTCATGAAAGGCCTGATCCGGGCCATGGATACCTGTGGACTGGACCGGACCAACACCTGTATCGTTTCCGGCATCGGCTGCGCCAGCCGTCTGCCCGGCTACCTCGATGCCTGCACCCTGCATACGGCCCATGGCCGCGCGGCGGCCTTCGCCACCGGCGTCAAGCTGGCCAAGCCGGAAATGTCAGTCATCTGCTGCGGCGGCGACGGCGACGGCACCGCGATTGGCGGCAACCACTTCATCCATGCCTGCCGCCGCAATATTGACATGACCTACGTGGTCATGAACAACTACATTTACGGCATGACCGGCGGTCAGTTCTCGCCGACCACGCCGACCGGCAAGAAGGCTTCGACCACCCCTTACGGCAACCCTGATCCGGTGTTCGATATCAGCAAGCTGGCGATCGGCTCCGGAGCGACCTTCGTCGCCCGCACCACTGCGGCACATCCGCGGGAAATCGACAAGCTGATCACTCAGGGCATCAAGCACAAAGGCATGGCCGTGATCGAGGTTCTGGACGACTGCCCGACCACCTACGGCCGCCGCAACAAGTTCCGCTCGGTCATCGACATGATGAAGGAGCTCAAGAAAAGCGCCGTGCCCGCCAAAGCTGCCGCCAAGATGTCGCCCGAGCAGCTGGAAGGCAAGTTTTTGACCGGTGTTCTTTACCACGAGACCGACAAGCCTGAGTATTGCGAACAATATGACGCCCTGATCAAACGCGTCCAGGAAAGCGCCTGATCACGAGCGAAAAGGAGATTGAACCATGGCAGATCGTTATGAGATTCGGTTTTCCGGCGCCGGTGGTCAGGGTCTGATCACAGCCGGTATCATTCTTGCCGAGGCCGCGGCGATCATCGAGGGCAAGAGCGCCCTGCAGTCGCAGAGCTACGGCCCCGAGGCACGCGGCGGCGCCTCGAAATCAGAGGTCATCATTTCCGATGGACCCATCGACTACCCGAAAGCCACGGTGGTCGATGCCTGCCTGGCGATGACCCAGGAGTCGGCTGACAAATATGCCGTCGGTATCAAAGACGGGGGCCTGCTGCTGCTCGATGACGACTTCGTCAAGAAGGATCCGGAAGGCAATTTTACGGTCCATCGCCTGCCCATCATGCGCATGGCGAAGGAAGACATCGGCCGTGAAATCGTGGCCAACGTCATCGCTTTGGGCGCGGTTATCGGCCTGACCAACGTGGTGTCCAAGGAAGCCGGTGAAGAAGCCGTCATGCGAAAAGTTCCGCCCGCCTTCAAGGAGCTGAACCAGAAGGCCTACAATCTCGGTTACGAGAAGGGCAAGGCTTTGCTGAATTAGCCGCCAAGCCTTCTACCGATTGACTCAATGACCCCTGCGGGACCACTCTCCGCAGGGGTTTTTCGTCGGTATCCGGTAAGCGGAGCCATTCGGTCCTGGCAGTTCCAGCCGGATTTTGGCTTTCTGGTCTGTATCTCGTCCTTTCACTGATAAATAATCGTGTACTCGGCTGCAGCATTTGACGACTGGCCTACCTGGGTTATAATTGAGTTCTTCAAATGAAAATAACCCTTCTGTCCTCACGAAAAGTGAAAGGAGATCCACAAATGAAAAGATGGCCCGGCAGCATGATTGTCTCCCTTATGGTCTGTTTGGGACTTCTGTTCGTCCCGCTCAGTGCAAGTGCCGAACTGGTTAAAAAGGTCGACAACTTTATTATCTTACTTGACCAATCCGGTTCAATGGTCCACCACCCCTACCCCCCTCTCGGCGAAAACAAGCATGATCTGGCTCTGGATGCCATCAGCCGGCTTGATCAGACCGTGCCGGAACTTGGCTATACCAGCACCTCCGCTGCGTTCTCGCCATACAAGGTTCTGGCAGAACCCGCCGTCTACCGCAATGGCGCACTGGCGTCCGCATTCGCGTCACCCAAACCCTTATTCAATCAATTCACCACTTTGGGCGACGGGCTGAACCAGCTGGGCCCGGTCATCAGCAATCTTTCCGGGAAAACGGCCCTGATTATCTTCACTGACGGCAACAACAACGCAGGGGCCTACCCGGTCCCGGTCGCGAACAACCTCTATACCACCAATGCCGGCGACCTCTGCATCCATATCGTCAGTTTGGCCGACACCGACCACGGTGAACAGGTCATCAAGGCGATCCGCAACATCTCTGACTGCAGCGTTGCCGCAAACATCGAAACCCTGGCCGATGATGCCGCCCTGGCTCAGTTCGCCCGGAATGTCCTCTATGAAGATGTCGCGCCGGCCCCCGCGCCGAAGCCGGCCCCGGTCGTCGTGACTCCGGCCCCGGTTGTCAAACCTGAACCAGTCATTCAGAAAGAGGTCATTACCTTCAACCTGCTCTTCGGTTTCGACAAGTGGCACATTACCGATGAAATGGTGCCGGTTCTCGAACAGGTCAAAGGCATCCTCGAAGAGAATCCTGAGGTCACCTTTACTCTGGCCGGGCACACCGATTCCATTGGTACTGATGTTTACAACCAGGGACTTTCCGAACGCCGGGCGGGCTCAGTCAAGGCATGGCTGGTCGATAACGGCATCGACGCCCACCGACTGAAGACCGTGGGCTATGGTGAAAGTCGTCCGAAATATGACAACTCAACCAGTGAAGGCCGCGCGCTCAATCGCCGCGTTGAGTTGATCAGCGAACCAATGGAGTTGTAGGACAACAACGAACCTTCAGCACCGCACTGGCGGCCCGGGGAAATGACTTCCCCGGGCCGCCCCTATTTCACGTCCCCAACGGTCGCAAAATGTCACTCTGGACCAGCAGAAACCGTGTCGACTTGCTTTCCTGGTCTGTGCTAAAAGGGATTTTTATGTTTAATTCCGCAACCTTCTATCCAGACCTGCGTGTCTGGCACAAGCTTTGCTTAACTGAAGAGACAGAGAAAGCACTACTCCGGGAGGTGAATTATGGGAAAAAGACTGGGGACCATGGTTTCGCTTATTCTGCTGGCTTTAGCCACAACAGTACAGGCGGCTGAAACGCCTCTCCCGCCACAGTCAACACAGGTGGCCAAGGTCGACAAGTCAACGCCGGTTAAGGATGCCACCCTGCTTGAAAAGCGTGAGCAATTCAGGGCGTTTGCTGTCAGTAAAGTCGAACAGTTGAACCGCAACCACCGCTTGTCAAGATCACGCATGCAGGTCCTTCGCCAGCCGGATGGTTCAGTCCTCGGCAAGTATCACCAGATTGACCCCGAATCGCTTGCGGTTCAGGTGCGCCACTCAAACTCCCTAAAGGTCCCCTACGTCGGCATCCTTTCCTACCGGGAACTGGTCCTTGAAGCCAGGGCCCTTTCAGCCGAAAAGCTGGCCGAAAGTCATTTTTCCGTGGTTCAGATCATTCCCAACAAGCATCTTTTCAGCTACCTGCGGGGCAAGTGGCAGTAAAGGTGAAAGTCCAAGCTTCAGCGAGTACCCTGTAACTGATAGAATGTCGTAAAATTGCGCAGGAATTTGGCGGGTCAACAAGGCGTGACGAACGATGCATGTAGCGACGTATCGTTCGTCACAACGCAGTTGACGCGCCAAAGGACAAGCAAGATGCGACATTTTATGGGTTACAGGGTACTAGGCCCTCTCTTCACTGGTCATTTCTCAATTAGTTTTCGTCCGGAGTTTCCGGATGGACACCAATTAATAAAAAGGCCCGGTCTGCCGACCGGGCCTTTTTATGCCATGCTTTCCCGTTTTCGGTGGCTCAACCCAATTCGGCAATACATTCCTCAGCTTTGCGTACCGCCTCCTTGCTGCCGATAAAAAGCGGGGCACAGGAATCGATATCCTGCGGGGTTATGTCCAGGATGGATTGCTTCCCGTCCGATGCCGCCCCGCCAGCCTTGTCAATGAGATAGGCCATGGGGTTCAGTTCGTAGAGCAGCCGCAGCTTCCCTTCCGGCAAATTTTTCAGGTGCGGATACATGAAAAGACCGCTGCGCTTGATCAGTATCTGGTTGAAGTCGGGCACAAATCCCCCTGAATAGCGGAGTTTGGCACCGTTGTGCTCCAGATATTGCAGAAATTTCTCGATCCCCGCGGAATACTGGCTGCGGGAACCACCCGGTGAATACACTTTTGCGGGGCCTTCACTCATCCTGATATTTTCATTGTTAAGGGTATATTCCATCAGACTGTTCATGCCGAATTCGTGAACCCCCCTGCCCGTCGAATAGACCAGGGTCGTCCGGGGTCCATAGAGAATATAGAGGGCCGCGACCTGGTTTCGGCCTGGCTGCAGCAACTCGCCCCCCTTGAAAACGGAGACGATCGTGCCGACCGCCAGATTGACATCAACCAGGGATGATCCATCGAGCGGGTCGAATGCCACCGAAAACTTTTCTTCGCATTCCGGATCGACTTCAACGATTTCATCCCGCTCTTCGGAAGCAATTCTCGCCACGACGCCGGAGTTGATCAGGCGCTTGGTAATGATTCGATCCGACAGCACGTCGAGGGCCAGCTGCTGCTCACCGTAGAGGTTGGAGGTCCCGGCCACACCGAGGTCGCCTGTATTGATCGCATTGATAATGTACTTGGATGCATCGGCGATTTCACAGATCAAGCGGGTTAAATCGCGATCTTCATCATGCTCGCGCATATGGCGCCTCAGGTCCACATGCCAGGGGGTCGTACCGAATTCGGCCATGAATTCCTCCTTAAAAGATATCTCGGACAGTTTAGGTGAAATGCTCACTCCGGGCAGTTCAGTCAGCGATGGTAGAGCTTGACCATCGGCCGGAAAATGCTACTATAAATCCAAATAATTCCAGATAAATTCTGTTTCCGAGGAGGCACCCCATGGCCGAACAGAAAAAACCGGAAGAGCAGACCGAAAAACCCGCCAGCCAACCCGAGGATAACCTCGCACAGACACAAGAATACCAGCAAAATTCTGCAACGGGTGCGGAAAATGACTCCGCGGTTCCGGATTCAGATGAACAGGAGCGGGCCAAGGACACCACCGAGAAGATCTGGGACAGTACCAAACAGGCCTGGACGACTGCGACCTTCAAGGCCGGCCAATACAAGCGCCTGGTCCAGAAAAAAATCGACCTTTCGGCATTGCACAAAAAAATCGGCGTTGCGCATTCCGACCTCGGCAAGCTGATCGACGATCTTCGGGAAGCCGGTCGGAAAAGTATTATGACCCAAACCGAGGTTAAGGAGATGCTTCAGCATCTCGACAGCCTCAAGGCAGCCGCGGCAGCCCTGGAAGAGGAAATCGAGAATATCAAGGAGCAGGAACCTCCCCCCAACCTGCAAAATTCGGAAGATAAATCCTAGCAGTAGGGGCACGGCGCGCCGTGCCCCTACAGGTCAATAATATTATCACGCCACCGATGTCTCGTTTAATTCTTCCAGAATGTCTCTCCCTTTTGCCAGGCCCCTTTAAACACCAACTCGCGGCAAGCGGCGACCTTGCTGCAGCAGGGCCTGCATTTCGTCATGAATCAGGCCATTGCTGGCCAGGCACTCCTGCTGATCGAGCGCCATTGGTTGCCCGTCGAAATCCGTAACCCGGCCACCCGCCTCCTCGATCATCAGCACACCGGCAGCCAGATCCCAAGGCTTGAGCTTCATTTCCCAGAAACCGTCCAACCGGCCGGCTGCCACGCAAGCCAGATCGAGGCTGGCCGCTCCAGGTCTCCGGCAAGCCTGGGCCGCATGCTGAAAATTGATGAAATGGTCGTAGTTGTTGACCTCGGCGGTTTTCCGGTCGTAGGGGAAACCGGTGGCCAGCAGGGACTTTTCCAGAGCGGAAACGGATGATACCCGGATAGGCCGATCGTTCAGCCAGACTCCCGCGCCCCGCTCTGCCAGGAAGAATTCCTGGTTGCAGGGATTGAAAATGACCCCGAGCACCAGCTCCCGACGAACCTCCAGGCCGATCGAAATAGCAAACCAGGGAAAGCCGTGAGCAAAATTTGTGGTCCCGTCGATGGGGTCGATGATCCAGCCATGATCGCTGCCGCGATCATGGGAGCCGGTCTCTTCGGCCAGGATGTCATGGTCCGGATATTGGCTGCGAATCATGCCCATCAGCAAGGACTCGATCTGGCGATCGGCTTCCGTGACCAGATCATCCGGTCCTTTGAACTCCACTGCGACACCTTTTTCAAAAGCCTCGAGGAGTTCCTGACCAGCCCGGTGCGCCATTTGTATCAAAAGGTTTTTCAAGAGTGAGCCTCATGGGGAAGGGTCGAATTTGATTCTTTCGACACCTGGCGAAAATTATCCTTGGTCAAGCCATGTTCATCACACCAGAGCCGGGTGGCGCCGATCACAGCCAGCGGAATGCAGAAAAACTGCAAAAAGGGAACAGCCAAAAGCACCATGATCCCGCAGGAGAAACCGAGCATCATAAATTTCCTGGCAAAGATGAATCGACGCTGTTCATTGAAAAACTGGTGTTTGCGAACCATGATGAAACTGAGGTATTCGATGCTGAGAAAAAAGAGGGTCAAGAAAATCGCCAGCATCGTGTACAAAGCGCTGCCGAAGCCCGGCAGCAAATTGAGAGGCAGAATCAGCAGCATCGCCAGGACGAAAACCCACATCTTTTTCAGTTCCATCAGCAGGGTCTTCCCGGCGTCGCCGAAAAAACGCCGTAGCGAGAAAGCTTCGTCGGTTTCCCTGCCCGTCAGAATCTGCTCGGTTCGCTCGGACAGCAGATCGTTGAACGGGGAAGCGATCAGATTGCCGACCACGGTAAAAGTGAAAAAAACCAGGACCGCGGTCAGCAGCACAGCGATGACCCAGAGAAACCAGGAGAGGATCGACCAGTACCAGGCGTCGCCCTGCGGAATGTGTTCGACCACCGTGCCGCCGAAAAAATCCAGGCCGAGATAAACCGCGCCCGTAAAGACGGCGAGGTTGATCAGAAAGGGGATCAGAATATAAGTCAGCAGGCGAGGCTTGCGCCGCAATAGGGACAGGCTGCGAAAAGGGCTGAAGAAACCCCGGCTGAACCGGCCAATCGGATTTTCGCGGATCAAGGTGTTCATTGGCGAGCTCCGTAAGATATTTTTCAGCTAAGCATACGCGACAGCCTGCCCTTCGGCAACTTCCTTTGCCCGGCGGGAGGCTCATTTCGGCGCCGTTTTTCAAATATCTGTCGGGGTCGGAGTCTTTTGCGGCAGTACTTCCCGGCCAAACCGCCCCTGGCAGAATCCGGATCTGCACATTAAACAGACGTCCCTCTGCGCAAAAATTCGGCAAGAAAAGCGGGTACTCCTTAAAGCAAAACCCTAACCTCCTGGATTCACATATTTTTTATTCGGCACGCCTGTTGAATAGTACATGGTTTTGGGCAATGCCGCCCGAAATCGCAACAAGGAGGTTGTGAACGATGGATTCCGCGATACAGACTCTGACCCGTTCCGGGGATGTCCTCTTCCTCATGCTCGGTGCCGTCATGGTGTTCGCCATGCATGCCGGCTTTGCCTTCCTTGAAGTCGGTACGGTCCGCATCAAGAACCAGACCAACGCCCTGGTCAAAATCCTGACCGACTGGTCGGTCTCGACCGTCATGTATTTCCTCCTCGGTTACCCGATTGCCTATGGGGTCAACTTTTTCGGTTCGGCAGAGAGTTTGATCAGCGGCGACCAGGGTTATGAACTGGTGCGGTTTTTCTTTCTGCTATGCTTCGCCGCCTGCATCCCGGCAATCATCTCGGGAGGCATCGCCGAACGGACCCGTTTCTGGCCGCAGGTGCTTGCCGGGGCCGTGTTTGCCGGTATCACCTACCCCTTCTTCGAATCCCTGATCTGGGGCCGGAACAGCGAGGGGGTGCAGACCTGGTTCGAGCAGACCATGGGTGCCCCTTTCCATGATTTCGCCGGCAGTGTCGTTGTCCATTCCATGGGCGGTTGGCTGGCCTTGCCCGCCATTGTCCTGCTCGGCCCCAGGGTCGGCCGCTGGGTTCGCGACAAAAGCCAGGCAATCCCGGTCAGCAATATTCCTTTCCTGGCTCTGGGCAGTTGGGTTCTGGCTGTGGGATGGTTCGGCTTCAACGTCATGAGCGCCCAGCAATTGACCGGGATTTCCGGTCTGGTCGCCGTCAACTCCCTGGCGGCCATGGTCGGCGGCGTCCTGTTCGCTGTCGTAGTGGCGCGCTGCGATCCGGGCTTTGCCCACAACGGGGCGTTGGCCGGCCTGATTGCAATCTGTGCAGGCTCCGACCTGGTACATCCGATCGCCGCCTTTTTCATCGGTGGCCTCGGCTCCCTGATTTTTGTTTTCGGCTTCCAGTGGGAGCAGGAAAAACTGAAGATCGATGATGTTCTCGGCGTCTGGCCTCTGCATGGAATCGTTGGCACTTGGGGCGGCATAGCCACCGGAATTTTCGGTTATCAGGCCCTGGGCGGCCTGGGCGGCGTATCCTTCCTGTCGCAATTGACCGGCAGCCTGTTTGCCGTGGTTTACGCCCTGACCACTGGCTTTGTCATTTACTTCATCGTCGTCAAGGGAGTTGGTTTCAGGCTGAGCGACGAAGAGGAATTCCAGGGGTCCGACCTGGCCATTCACAAGATCTCCGCCTACCCGGAGGAAAGTGTTTCCAGCTAGTTTTCGTCCGGAAACGGCCCTTTTTCGCAATCTCTGCGTCAATCGGCGAATTTGATTGTGCGGCGTAAAGTACTACGCCTCCGCTCAAATTCTTGATTTCCTTGACCTTGCGAAAAATTGCTTGTTTCCGGATCGAAAACTGCAGTCGCGCCATCCGGAGTTTCCGGATGGACACCAGTTAGGCCGTAGAGCCGGCATTGAAACCCGGGGAGAAAACCGGACAACCATTCGCGGTCGGGAGACCGCTTCCACATGATCGGATAAGCCCAAAAGCAGAGCCGGTTTTCCCGAACAAGGAAAACCGGCTCTGCCGTGTGGACTCCTGACTCCGGTCAGCCTCCCAGCTCCGGATCAGCACTGATCAACCTTCCATGAGCAGAATGGCCTCGGCGACCTGCTTCATGCTTTTCCGTTTATCCATGGCAATTTTCTGCATCTTCCGGTAGGCTTCCGGCTCCGAGAGCCCGTTGTTGATCAAAAGGGCCTTGGCCCGATCGACCAGCTTGCGTGTTTCCAGGGATTCTTTCAGCTTTTCGACCTCTTCGCGGAGGCTCGACACTTCGACAAACTGGTGGACGGCGAGAGAGACTGCGGCATGCAGCTGTTCGCTGTGCACCGGCTTCATGATGTAGTTCATGATCCCGGTTGCGCGAGCCCGGTCCACAGTTTCAGCGTCGCCGGTTCCGGTCAGCATGACAATCGGCACCGCGCGATTTTTGATTATTTTTTCAGCAGCACTGATCCCGTCCAGGACCGGCATACTGACATCCATAATGATCAGAACCGGTTTTTTGGCATCCGCCAGAGCCACTGCCTCGGCCCCATCGGCAGCCTCGACGATCTCGGCGAAACCGTAATCTGTAAGGATTTCAGAAACCTGTCGGCGGATCAATGATTCATCATCGGCAATCAGGGCAACAGCCATAGGGTAAACTCCTTGAAAAAGAAATGCTCTTAGGATTTGCATAGAGAGTGCCAAGTTAAATCGAAAAACAAATAGGGCGTAAATCGGCACGCCGTCTTGCCGGGAGGTGGGGCCTTACCGCCGGCACACCGAGCACGCGCCGGGGATTCCGCAGAAATTGGAATTCAGCACCTGATTGCTCGTCGGCACCCATTTCGAATCGATTTTTTTATCGGAATCCTGGCTCTGACTGGCGAAAACCGGAAAAAATCGCTACAATGCCGTTCCAGTCAACCCAAAACTTCAAGCAAAGGTCAAAAAGCATGAGCAGCGAAGGCAATAAAATCATTTACTCGATGATGCGGGTCAGCAAGGTTTACGACAAAAAACCCATCATTAAGGATATCTCCCTCTCCTATTTTTACGGCGCTAAAATCGGCGTTCTCGGCCTGAACGGTTCCGGCAAGAGCACTCTGCTGCGCATTATGGCGGGTGTCGACCAGGACTTCAACGGCGAAGCCGTACTTTCACCCGGCTATTCCGTCGGCTATCTCGAACAGGAGCCCCTGCTCGACAGCGACAAGACGGTCCGGGAAGTTGTCGAACAAGGCGTCCAGGAAACCGTCGACCTGCTCCACGAGTTCGAGGAAATCAACCTCAAATTTGCCGAATCGATGGACGACGAGGCCATGGCAGCCCTTTGCGAGCGGCAGGCTGACGTCCAGGAAAAACTCGATGCGCTTGATGCCTGGGACCTCGACTCACGCCTGGAGATGGCAATGGACGCCCTGCGCTGCCCTCCGGAAGAGATGCCGGTCAATGTGCTCTCGGGAGGTGAAAAGCGCCGGGTCGCTCTTTGCCGGCTGTTGCTGCAGGAACCCGACATTCTGCTGCTCGATGAACCAACCAACCATCTGGATGCGGAAACCGTGGCCTGGCTGGAACAGCATCTGCAGCGTTATGCCGGAACGGTGATTGCCGTCACCCACGACCGGTACTTTCTCGATAATGTCGCCGGTTGGATTCTGGAATTGGACCGGGGTCACGGTATTCCCTGGCAGGGCAATTATTCTTCCTGGCTCGAACAGAAGCAGGAACGCCTGCGTCAGGAAGAAAAGGCGGAAAGTTCCCGACAAAAGACCCTGCAGCGCGAACTGGAGTGGATCCAGATGAGCCCCAGGGGACGTCATGCCAAGGGGCAGGCCCGCATCAATGCTTACGAAAAACTTCTGCACCAGGATGCCGAAAAACGGACCCGTGATCTCGAGCTTTACATCCCGCCGGGCCCGCGGCTCGGCAATCTGGTCATCAAAGCCGAGCATGTCAGCAAGGGCTACGACAATCGTCTGCTGTTTGAGGACCTCGATTTTTCTCTGCCGCCTGGCGGCATCGTCGGCGTTATCGGTCCGAACGGGGCCGGCAAGACCACTCTTTTCCGCCTGGTGACCGACCAGGAGCAGCCCGATGACGGCAGCTTCATAATTGGTGAGACGGTCAAACTTGCGTATGTCGACCAGAGCCGGAACCTTGACCCGGAGAAATCGATCTGGCAGGAGATCAGCGACGGCCAGGATCAGATTCAGCTCGGCAACCAGCTGGTCAATTCGCGCGGCTATGTCTCCCGTTTCAATTTTTCGGGTGCCGACCAGCAGAAGAAAGTCGGCAAACTTTCCGGCGGCGAACGGAATCGCGTCCACCTGGCGAAAATGCTCAAGGAGGGAGCCAATGTCATTCTCCTGGACGAACCGACCAACGACCTGGACGTCAACACCCTGCGAGCCCTGGAAGAAGCGCTGGACAATTTTGCCGGATGCGCGGTGGTCATCAGTCATGACCGCTGGTTCCTGGATCGCATCGCCACCCACATCCTCGCTTTCGAGGGGGACAGCCAGGTCTTTTTCTTCCAGGGCAACTGGAGTGAATACGAGGAGGACCGCAAGCAGCGTCTGGGGCCGGAAGCTGTCCGCCCACATCGGATCAAATACCGGCAATTGACACGCTGATCCCGTTGGCAGAAAAGTTCACGCGGTACCGGCAGGCCGAATGGCCCGGAGAACACATGACCATGAAAAACAGCAAGACCGTCTTCGATTTTTCCAGAAACCGGGATCAGCAGCCCTGGGACGTTATCGATGACCGCATAATGGGCGGTTCTTCGCGGGGCGGGTTCGCGTGGAGTGACCGCGGGACACTCTTTTTCCAAGGCGAGGTTTCCCTGGAAAATCTTGGCGGCTTCGCTTCCCTGCGCTCACCCGCGGGAACCTACAACCTGAGCGGGCGTCGCCAGGCAATCATTCGGGTCAAGGGCGACGGCAGGCGCTACCAGTTGGGATTACGTATCGATCGATACTATGATGGCGTGACCTACCTGGCCGAATTTGCCCCGGCCGCAGGTCAGTGGGAAGAGGTGGTACTGCCTTTCGAAGATTTCTTGCCCACGCATCATGGCCAGGTACTCGCCAATGCCGCAGCCCTTGATCTGGCGCGGATTAAAAGTTTCGCTCTGCTGATATCCGGTCAGCAGGAAGGAACTTTCCGGCTCGAGGTGGTCTGGATCAAGGTGGCCTGAACCAG
Source organism: Desulfuromonadales bacterium (assembly GCA_035269105.1). Classification (GTDB taxonomy): domain Bacteria; phylum Desulfobacterota; class Desulfuromonadia; order Desulfuromonadales; family BM103; genus JAQYVZ01. The sequence goes on along the minus strand of DATFJP010000292.1, from coordinate 4,002 downwards.
TTTCGGGGGAACCTTGCAGAGTGGGTTGGCCTCAGCGGGAACGGCTGAGAAATTCGCCGAATTCCTTATCTGAGCCGACCAGGTGGTCCCGCAACCAGTTGCAAAGAAAACTCATCAGCTCGGGAGTGGAAATCCTGCCGCCGTGATCACGAAGTTCCTGGAGAGCGATCACCTGGCTGCCAAGGCCATGGTGTTCCTGACGGTGAGTTTCGAATCCGGGATAACGGTGTTTTTCCATGTACCTTTCTTCCGTATCGAAGTGCTCCTGGATTTGAGTCTGCAATTCATCCAGAATATGATCCATGACCTTCTGCCCGCGGGCTTCCTTCATCGCTTCATAAAGTTGGTTGATCAGTCCAACCAACCGGCGATGCTGAATATCGATTTCGGGGATGTTTATTTCATAGCTCCGTTTCCAGATAAAGAGCGGCATGGGCAGTTCCTCCCTGTGGACGTTAAAAAAACTTAACCTCAAGAGCCGGTCAAGTCAATCCCTTTATTCACAGAATCTTTTTCTCTGGCCGGAGGCCGCATTATCCGAAGTGTTTGGTCGGTATTGTCCCCCTTTAAGTGCTCTCGGCGACCATTCTTCTCAGCAGAACCTGGATCAGGCTAACCTCCTCAAGCCGTTGCACATACCCGTCCCGGACATCGTCCACCCCGGTTTTGCAAAAGGATAGCCGGGCCCTGGTTCGGGTCACGACCATTGTGGTTTCAGAAAAACCTGCTAAAAATTGAAGGAAGGGTACGACCCTCTTTTTTTAATCGCCCGTAAACTTTAATTTTTTCATCAGGAGAAACCCATGCCACGATTCATTATCCTCAGTATGTTGGTGATCGCCCTGAGTCTGTTTGGCTGCAACCGCGGTGAAGAGCCTTCTTCCCAGCAGCAGCCTGCCGAGCAGGTCCAAAAGGAAACCCAGGCAGACGACAAAAAAGCTGTGCAGAAAGAGCAGAGCGAGGCCGCGGCTGAAGACCAGACGGCCATGGAAACCGCAGAACAAACCGCTGACCAGATTCAGGAAAAGGCCGAAGCGGCCGCTGAAACCACCGCGGAGGCGGCACAGGAAATGGGCCAGAAGGCCGCCGAAACCACCGAAGAAGCCAAGGATATCGTGGCCGAAAAAACCATGGAAGCAGCCGAGGCTGTCGAGCAGCAGATGGCAGAAACCAAGCAGGCCGTTGCTTCGACAGCGGCTCCGGAAGTCATGACCCTGGAAGCCAGCTTCGGCAATGTGTCCTTCCCCCATAATGTCCATGCAGGATTTCTGGAGTGCAGCACCTGCCACGGTTCAGCAGGCCCGGGACCGTTCGAGTTGGGGAAGGATAAAGCGCATGAGTTGTGTAAAGGTTGCCACCAGGAACAGGGGGCCGGACCAACCGGCTGCCGAGACTGCCACAAGAAATAGCGAATAGTCAGAGCCAACGTAAAAAGCGCCGCTTTGACAACGCGGCGCTTTTTACGTTTCTTCCGATCAAAATTTCTCGCATGAAGAACGAACTCCGCGAAGTCCGGCTTCGCGGAGTTCATGTAATTTTGATCAGTTCTGTCTGACCGACTTGGTTGCCATATGGGCAGCTGACGACGCCTGCAGTCCGGGTGCCGAAATACCGCTGCCGCCGCCGGAATGGACCGTCTGGAAGTAAGGATAGGCTTCCATGCCGATTTCGGAAACGTCCAGACCGACATACTCTTCTTCTTCGCTGACGCGGATGCCGATGGTGTATTTAAGAGCCACCCAGACGATGCTGCTGGCGACAACAACGAAGATGCCGGTGGCGGCGACGCCAATGAACTGGGTCACAAAGCTGGCTCCGCTGTCGGTAAATGGAACCGCCATGGTGCCCCAGATACCGGCGACCAGATGGACGGAGAGCGCACCGACCACGTCATCGATCTTGAGTTTGTCGAAGAAAGGGACAGCCAGAACGACCAGTACTCCGCCGACCGCGCCGATCAGGACAGCAGCGCCGAGAGAGGGCGTCGCCGGACCCGCCGTGATCGAAACCAGGCCGGCGAGGGCACCGTTGAGACCCATGGTGACGTCAACTTTCTTGTAAAGGATCTGTACCATGGCCATGGCTGCAATGATGCCGCCGCAGGCCGCCAGATTGGTGTTGACCATGACATTGGACATTTCGATGGCACTGGCGGCGTCGCCCAGAGCGAGCACGGAACCGCCGTTAAAACCGTACCATCCCATCCAGAGGATAAAGGTCCCGAGAGTCGCGAGGGGGATGTTGGAGCCAGGCATGGCGTTGACCCGCCCGTCTTTACCGTACTTGCCCTTGCGCGCGCCGAGAATAAGGGCACCGGTCAGAGCCGCCCAACCGCCCACCGAGTGCACGATGGTGGAACCTGCGTAATCAGCAAAGCCCATTTCGGCGAGCCAGCCGCCGCCCCAGCCCCAGGAGCCCTGGATGGGATAGATGATGCCGGTCAGGATGGCGCAAAACAGCAGAAACGACCAGAGTTTGATGCGTTCCGCCACGCAGCCGGAAACGATCGAACAGGCGGCGCCGCAGAAGACCATCTGGAAGAACCAGTCGGAGGCGGCTGCATAACCACCCGAATAATCCCCGGCCAAAGCGGCTGTATCATCGGCACTCCAGAGCCCGAATGAACCCATAAAGCCGCCGTCGACACCAGCATACATCAAGTTGTAGCCGACCAGGTAGAAGAGGATGCCGGCAATGCCGAACAGGGAAATGTTCTTCAGGCAGATGGTGGCCACGTTCTTGGAGCGGACCAGGCCGGATTCGAGCATGCCGAAACCGGCCGCCATCCACATCACCAGAACGCCCATGATCAGGAACGAGAACGTATTGAGAACAAAAGACAGCTCCGAAACTGCGGCTTCTTCAGCCATGGCCAGAACCGGTACAGCAAGAAAACTAAATAGCAAAACAGAAATCTTTTTCATGGTCTTAATCTCCTTCACGACGATTGATCCAATTAGTAAACTAATTATAGGGCGTCATTGCCGAGCTCACCGGTCCGGATACGCATCGACTGGCTGACATCACTGACGAAAACCTTGCCGTCACCGATTTTGCCGGTGGCGGCTTCCCGCTTGACGACTTCGAGCAGTTCCTCGACGAGTTCGTCGGGCACCACCAGGTCGATTTTGATTTTCGGCAGAAAATCAACCTGGTATTCCGCCCCCCGGTACAGTTCGGTGTGGCCTTTCTGCCGCCCGAAACCGCGCACCTCGCTGACGGTCATGCCGTTGACGCCCAGCTCGGAAATGGCGTTTTTGACATCGTCGAGCTTGAACGGCTTGATGATGCATTCGATTTTTTTCATCCTCGTGCTCCTTTCCTGAGAAAATAAAAAACGCCTTTTCCCCCGTTTTCCGGGGAAAAGGCGCCGTTGCCTGGAACAGTTCGCGAAACGTCTTTGTCTCGACCCTGTTGCTGAAATGTTCAGCCGATCATTTTGGGGCCTTGATCAGCATCGTCCCATTTTATTGCATGGGTTATGCCAAGGCCTTCATGTTCTTTATTTTCAGTTACTTAGAAAGAAAGGCCGGTGAAAGTCATATTTTTTTGCACATTTATTGAACACTTTCCCGCCAGACTGGCCAATCATGCCGCAGGTAACCTGATGCGAAAAGTCGCGCCCTGTCCGGGAACGCTCTCCAGGAGGATGCGGCCGCCGTGCTCGCGGATGATGTTGTCACAAAGGTAGAGGCCGAGGCCGGTCCCTTCGCCGTCAGCCTTGGTGGTGAAAAACGGTTTGAAGATCTCTGTCTGGAGTTCCGCAGCCATCCCCGGACCGGTATCACTGACTAACAGTTCGATTTCGTCATGACCGCATTTTTGCGTGGTCAGTCTTATGGAGCCTCCCCGGCCAAGGGCCTGGGCGGCGTTCATGACCAGATTGATGACCACCTGTTTCAGTTTGTTGGGGTCGGCGGAGACCAGTGGCACTGCCTGCAGGTCGGTTTCGAGATGAATCGACTGTTTCTTCAATTCGTAACGGACCAGCTGCAGAACTTC
>DATFJP010000291.1:0-2601 GCA_035269105.1 Desulfuromonadales bacterium | reverse complement strand
TCGCCGCGGCCGGTATCTCGGGCGGCGATCCCATCCGTACCGGGATCCAGGGTTTTATCTACGATATCCGCACCGCGGTGCTGCCCTTTATGTTCATCTTCAACAACCAGCTGCTGCTGATAGGACTCGACACCTGGTATCACCTGGTGGTTATTATCGCCGGCGCGGTCCTGGCGATGCTGGCCTTCGCCGCCGCCACCCAGGGTTACATGCTGACCCGCAACCGCATCTGGGAGACGGCCGGCCTGCTGGTGGTCGCTCTGCTGCTGTTCCGGCCGGGCCTCGTCTGGGATGAGATCTACCCGCCGTTGGAGGAAAAACCACCGGCTCATCTCGAGGAAATTGTCTCCTCCATGAAACCCGATACCTCCCTGCGGCTGGAAGTCGAGGGTGAGAAGATGAGCGGCGAGAAGTTCACCAAGACCGTTATGCTTACGGTGGGCCACGAAGAGACCGCCGAGGAGCGGCTGGCCGGCGTGGGGATTGTCCCGCGCACCGAGGACGACAAAGTTCTGATCGACAATATTGTGTTCGCCAGTGCCGCGGACAAGGCCGGCCTGGAATGGGATCAGGAGATCCTGAATATTCAGATCCCGACCGATGTGCCGCCCAAAGAGCTCGTTTACCTGCCCGTGGTGGCGCTGTTCAGCCTGATCTGGTTGATTCAGTTCAGGCGCCGGAAGAAACTCGCTCTCGCAGCCTGATCGGGGTACGCCGGCGACAATGACATTAAACCCGCTTTGCTACCGATAGCGGCGACAGGGCCGCGCCGGAGAAGGGGAGGAGAGGATGAACATTCAGATAGAGCGTATTCTCGTAGCCAAAGACTTGAGCAGGCAGTCCGCGAACGTCATCCGCTACGCCCTGGAACTCGGCAGCAAGTTCGATGCCCAGATCCACGTGCTCCATGTCATGCCGACAGTGGAAACTTCGGTCCTGAACATGGTGTCCATCGCCATGGGGCCGGACCGGCTGGCCAAGTTCAGTGCCGAGACTGAAAAGGAGATGACCGAGAAAACCCGCCAGCAGTTGGATGCTCTGATCGCCGAGGAAACCGAAGCCGGCGATTTTCGCCTCAGTCACACTCCCACCGTGGAGGTCCACCATGGCGACCCCGCGTCAATGATCCTGACGGTCGCCGATACCATCGACGCCGACATGATTATTCTCGGCAGCCACAGCAAGGGCATCCTGCATTATACTTTCCTCGGCAGCGTGGCCCGGAAGGTTCTGGACAAGACCCACCGGACCGTGGTCATCGTGCCGCCAGCGGTGGGCAATTCCAACTCGGAATCCTGACCACGCCGCTTCCGGTCTCAACGACCCGTAGGGGGCAATTTATTGCGCCCGGTCCATCCATTGCGGGCGGATCAGACCACCCGAACCCAGGTCACTCGAATACGAAACCAGGGCGCGATAAATCGCACCCCTACCGCGAAAATTCCCGCATGATCCGATAAAAAGGGGGGAACCATGCCGGCTCCCCCTTTCCTGATCCGAAGGCGGCAAATTCTCAGATCGGCAGGTATTTGCGGTGCTCCAGGGCGGTGACGTGGGTCCGGTGTTCTTCCCAGTCGGCCATCTTGAGCTGCAGATAGTTGTCGAACAGGGACTTGCCCAGCAGCGCCTTGAGGAAGCTGCTTTTTTCGGCTTCCATGAGGGCCTCGAAGATGTCGCGGGGGATATAGCGACGGTCATGCATGCGTTTGCGGGAAGCTTGCCGGTAGGTGCTGCCGCTGTCCGGCGCGCCGCAGTCGAGTTCTTCCTCGAGCCCCTTGAGGCCCATGGCGATCAGCGTCGCCAGCTGCAGATAGACATTGCCGGTCGCGTCCGGGCAGCGCAGCTCGAGACGAGTCGCGGCGGGACCTTTGGCGTATGGAATGCGCACCATTGAGCTGCGGTTCTTCAGGCCCCAGCCGCGGACTACCGGGGCCTCGCGGTCGAGGATGTAGGCCTTGTAGGAGTTCAGGGTCGAAGCCATGATGATCGAGGTCTCGCGGGCGTACTTGAGGATGCCGCCGATGAAGCGCCGCATCTGCAGGCTCAGCTGGTACTCGGCGTCCGGGTCGTGGAACAGGTTGTTGCCCTCGAGGTCGGTCATGGAGGCATGGATGTGAAAAGCGTTGCGGTTCATGTTGTCGAAAGGCTTGGACATGAAGGTCGCATGCATACCTGCGGCCGAGGCCAGTTCCTTGGTGACGTGGACGAAGAGCAGGGTCCGGTCCGCTACGCTGAGCGGCGGCCCGGGTTCGAGGTTGATTTCGTGCTGCGAAGGCGTGACCTCATGGTGGGTCTTCTCGTAATCGATGCCGCAGCGCCTCAGCAATTCGACGATGCGCTGCCTGACCTGTTCGCCTTCGTTGCCGGGGGCGCTGCCGAAATAACCGACCCGGTCGGTGTGCAGATTGGCGCTCACCTCTTCGCCGGTGAGCAGGAAGAACTCATGCTCGGGGCCGACCAGGAACCGGACGCCGAACTCGCTTTCGGCGCGTTCGAGGACCCTTTCGAGCACCGCCCGGGGATCACAATCCGATCGGTCCCCCGACTGCTCGTAGAGCTTGCCGACGAAAAAAGCCACCCGCCTTGGGGCGAAGTCGAGAA
>DATFJP010000290.1:0-19765 GCA_035269105.1 Desulfuromonadales bacterium | reverse complement strand
CAGGCGATCAGGACCGCGGAGACGACTGCAAAGACGCCGAGGATGGTCAGGGTGAGGGCCAGGTAGCTGCTCTTGACGGTGTCCATCATGGTGGTTTGGTTTCTCATGGTTTCTCTCCTTTTTGATTTATGTTTGCGGTTCTTGTTTGTTTAAGTTAAGTAGACTCTAACATTAGACACGGTTCATGTCAACTATAAAATTAAGATTATTTAAATAAAAATAATCATGTATAAGTATACGAAAAAACACTAAAAATAGTAAAGAAAAGAGGGCGTGCACTGGGTTGGGGTAAATTAATTTTAAGAATTTTTTAAAGGCAATGTGCTGAGGGTGTGCGGCATGCGCTGGCGCACACCCAAAAAGGTTCATCCGGGAATTTCGAGGGAGTTTTTTCCGGAGTTTGAGCTGCCGATCTGCAAAGTGTCAGCCTTCGAACCGGGGACGCGCCCCCGGACGGCGCCCTCCCTTTGCGACGCGGCAAAGGTAGGACCAAAACGCGCCCTACAGCGCCACCACGTCATAGCGCTTCGCGCGACGGCGGGCTATGGCGGGCATCGGCATCGGGCACCGTGGGGGTCCAGGGGGACCGGGGTGAGCGGTCCCCCTGGTCGCCGGCCGGGGGCGAAACCCCGGTTTAGCAGCAGAAAAATGCAGGACGGGTAACCAGGTTTGCCTACATGCGATTAATTCGGATATTGCCCTGTTCGACATTCCTCCTGACCCAGGTTGTCAGAAGATTGCGCCAGAAAGACCGGGTCAGCGGGACCAGGCAGGTAAAGCCGATCAGGTCGGTACAGAAACCGGGAGTGAGCAGCAGCAGGCCACCGACCAGGACCATGACTCCGTCCAGCAGGACGGCCCCAGGCATTTCACCCTGGGACATCTGTAACTGAATACGGCGGACTATCTCGAGTCCCTGGGTCCTGGCCAGCCATGCACCGGAGACGCCGGTGGCTAAGATCAGGAGAACCGTCCAGAAAAGTCCGATTTGCCGACCCGCTTCCAGCAAAACGTAAAGTTCCAGAAGAGGGATGCAAGTAAACAGAATTAAAAGCCTTATAAACATGACAGGCACCCTAAGGGAGAATCACCAAGGAAGACTGCTTCCTTTTTTACAAATTTTCGCATACCTCGTCTTCAATATGGTAAATTATTGAAAAATATAACAAAAAAACATGTATAAAAAATAGGCACAACGCAGACCGGGGTGTTTTTTGGTATTGAGAGTGTGTCTGTCCACATTGTTTTCCACGTTTTTTCCACAGTTGCCGTGGAAAAGCTTCAAGGTGGTTGAAAGTCCATGCTTTTTCCAGAAGCTTCCTGTCCGGGTCGGCAAAGTACTTCTCAATAATGATCTTTTGGCCCCTGATTAATCGGTGAATCCTCTGTCACCTGGAGAATAAGGCGTATTTTTTTGCGCAGAACCTGTTCGGCGTCCAGGTGTGAACGGCGAGCCCGGCAGACCAGCTCAAGCAGTTGACTGCCAAGCGCCTCCTGGTCAATCGTTTCGCCAGGAGAACCGCTTGCGCATTTTTCCACCTTTTCGAGCATTCCGGCTTTCTCTGCCCGGTCGAGGATCTTGCGCATTCTTTGCAAACCGGGCAAGTTGGTCGGTATCTGGCCCAGAGGGTGTGGTGGCGTGCCGTCGGAGGATTTTTCCTGAAGTTTGATACGTTCCCACTGCAAGTCCAGGTCAGCCTGGCTCAAATCGTTAGTTTGTTCCGTGAATACATGAGGATGGCGGCGAATCAGTTTGTCGGAGATTGCCAAAGCGATATCGGCAAAGTTGAATTGCGCTTTTTCATCGTAAATCTGAGCCAGGAAGACGACCTGCAGCAGCAGGTCTCCCGTTTCATCGAGGACAGCTTCGGGGTTGCCGGATTCTATGGCATCAACCACTTCGGCCGCCTCTTCGAGGATATAGGGAGCCAGGGACGCCGGAGTCTGTTGGGCGTCCCACGGACAACCCTCCGGCGAGCGCAGGGTTCTCATAATGTCGAGCAACAGGCTGATTGCCTGTCTGGCGTCTCGGGCAGTCATGATGGAATCATTCCTTTGCTTTGCAAACGGGTTAGGAATCACGGCCCTGCATGCCGTGTTTTTATGCGCAGCTTCTTCTACCGCAGCTCCCCATGGAATGCAAGGGATGTCGACCCCGGCGGAACGCCTCTGGTTGAGGGATGACTTGGCAAAAGGGACTAAATTCCTTGCAAAAAACTGATGAATGCGATAAAAAGCAACTCTCAAAGTCAGTCTCGGCTCCAGCCTTTTTTCTTGACAGTATCCGGCTGCTTCCGCTATTTAATGCTTCCCCTGCCGGCTTGAGGTTTATCGGTGCAAATCAGGGTCGACAATTTACATAAGGGCCCCAGGCAGGTCGTATTTAACGAACCGGTCACCGGCATCCCCGCCCTGGTTGCCTCGCAAGAACAGGATGAGGTTGTTTTCAAAGGAGAAGTTGCGGGTCGTCTGGATATTTCCCTGACCGGAGGAACCGTCCGGGTTGAAGGCCGCGCGTCGGTCAGGGCGGCAATGGTCTGCAGCCGTTGCCTTGCTCAAATAGAGCGTGTTCTCGAGGTTCCGCTGAGTATTTGCTATCAGAAGGTTGATGAGAACCGGCGAGAGGAGCCGCTGCCTGAGGACATGGAGCTCACTCTCCGGGAGATGGAATTGATTCCTTTTCAGGGGGAGGTCATTGATCCGACTCCCGAGATTGCTCAGGAAATTATTATGGCCCTGCCGCAATCCGCTCTCTGCAGGGAGGATTGCGCCGGGCTGTGCCCGGTCTGCGGCAAAGACCTCAATCAGCAGGATTGCGGTTGTGAGAAGCCGACGTTCCACGCCGGTCTCGCCCGGCTCAAGGATTTCAAGGTTGATCGTGACTGAGCAGCGGAAGCTGCTCGAGCGTGGTCCTTTTTAACGAACGACTCAAGCCCGACCAAGGGTTGTTGCTCAAGGAGATTTTGAACCATGGCAGTCCCCAAGAAAAAGACGTCCAAATCGAAGCGCGACATGCGCCGTTCCCATGATGCCCTGAAAGCCCCGGGCCTGTCCCTCTGCCCCCAGTGCAAGGAACCGAAGCAATCGCATCGCGCATGCCCCTCGTGCGGTACCTATAAAGGTAGGAACGTCGTCAGCTCCGAAGCTTAGGAGCCTTTCGCTTGAGCGGTAAATCAATCGTCATCGCGGTCGACGCCATGGGAGGCGATCATGCGCCCTCACATGAAGTCGCCGGGGCGGTTATGGCAGCCCGGCGCTGGCGGATGTCGATCGTGCTGGTCGGTCAGACTGAACAGATCGAGCGCGAACTGGCATGCCATGAAACCGACGGTCTGGATGTTTCCATACGCCAGGCCAGTGAAGTCGTCGGCATGCATGACTCTGCCTCGGACGCGGTGCGCAAGAAAAAAGATTCCTCGATCCGGGTCGCTTTCGACATGGTCAAGAGCGGCGAGGCGCAGGCCGTGGTCAGTACCGGTAATTCCGGAGCGACCATGGCGGCCGGCATGTTTGTTCTAAAGCGCATTCCCGGTATCGACCGGGCGGCGATTGCGACCATCGTGCCGAATCTCAAGGATCAGACGGTGGTGCTTGATGTCGGCGGAAACGTCGACTGCAAGCCCCTGCATCTCTCCCAGTTTGCCTTGATGGGAGCCGTTTATGCCCGACGGGCTCTCGGCAAGGACCGGCCGCGGGTCGCTCTATTGTCCAACGGCGAGGAGTTGAGCAAGGGCAACGAACTGACGCGGGAAACCCATCGCCTGCTCGAGGCCTCCTCCCTGAACTACACCGGCTATGTCGAAGGGCGGGATATTTATAACGGTTCGGTCGATGTGGTGGTCTGCGACGGTTTCGTCGGCAATGTGGTTCTCAAGGTTTCCGAAGGTCTTGCCGAAGCTCTGGGACGCATGCTGCGCGCCGAGTTCGAGAACAGTCTCCTGGCGCGCTTAGGTTATTTACTGGCCAGGCCGGCTTTGAATGCTTTTCGCAAAAAAGTCGACTATGCGGAATACGGCGGCGCTCCCTTGCTCGGCATCCAGGGAACCGGCATGATCTGTCACGGCAGTTCCTGCCCACGTGCCATCATGAACGCGATCCGGATGGCCCATGAAAATGAAACCAGCCAGGTGACCGGGCAGCTCCTCAAGAGCATTGCCGAAGAATTCGGCGGACCGGCAGTCTCGGACCGTCAGGACGTGACCCGTTCCCTCGAGAAGGAGAGTTAATGTGATCAGAGCGCGCATCACCGGAACCGGTTCCTACGTGCCTGAAAAGGTGCTCAGCAATTTCGACCTTGAGAAATTTCTGGATACTTCCGATGAATGGATCAGGGCCCGCACGGGGATTTCGGAAAGGCACGTGGCGGCCGACGATGAGAATACATCAGATCTGGCGACCAAGGCCGCGGAACGCGCTCTGGCAATGGCCGGAGTCGACGCTGCCGATCTGGACGGAATCGTGGTCGCCACCATTACCGGTGACTATCCCTGGCCGGCAACCGCCTGTATCGTCCAGGCGAATCTCCGGGCCAGCAAAGCCGGAGCCTTCGATGTTTCCGCGGCCTGCAGCGGTTTTCTCTACGCCCTGAGTACCGCAGTCGATCGCATCCAGGCCGGCAACGCCGAGAAGATTCTCGTGATCGGCGCCGAGATCCTGACGCGGATCTGCGATTGGGAGGATCGGAATACCTGTATCCTGTTCGGCGATGGTGCCGGTGCCGTCGTCCTTGAAGCTGCCGAGGGCGACCGAGGTGTGCTTTCGACGCATCTGCATGCCGATGGGACCCAGTTGAAACTCCTCTACCAGCCGGGTTTTTCCACTCGGATCCTGCCCTCGGCCGAGGCGATGGAGCACAAGGATCACCTTTTGAAAATGCAGGGCAACGAAGTCTTCAAGGTGGCGGTCCGCTCCCTGACCGAGATCGGCATTGAAGCCCTGAAGACCAACCATATGACGGCGGAGGATGTTTCCCTGTTCATCCCCCATCAGGCCAACCTGCGGATTCTGGAAGCGACCGCCAAGCGCCTGAAGCTTAATGACGAGCGTACCTATATCAACGTTGACCGCTTCGGCAACACCTCCGGCGCAACCATCCCGATTGCTCTCGACGAGGTCAATCGCGCCGGCCGGATCAAGGCTGGGGATATCGTTCTGTTCAACGCCTTCGGCGGCGGCTTCACATCGGCCTCCGCCCTGCTCCGCTGGTAGGCGACCCGCCAGGGCAGACAGGAGTTAAGGGTTATGCTTGGATTTCTTTTCCCTGGACAGGGATCGCAATACGCCGGAATGGGCAAGGACCTCGCGAAGGAGTTCGCCGTGGCCGGGCAGGTTTTTCAGGAGGCCAACGACGCCCTGGGTTTCGACCTGGCTGGGCTTTGCTATAATGGCCCTGAAAATGAGCTGAAGCTGACGCAGAACACCCAGCCGGCGATACTGACCGTGAGTGTTGCGGCCCTGCGGGTTCTGGAAGCTGAAAGCGATCTGAACCCCGATTTTGCGGCGGGGCATTCTCTCGGCGAGTATAGTGCTCTGGTTTGCGCCGGCGCGCTGGATTTTGCCGATGCGGTGCGCATCGTCCGCGAACGGGGCCGCTTCATGCAGGAGGCGGTCCCTGTCGGCCAGGGCGGCATGGCCGCCATCCTGGGACTTGATCGGGACCGGCTCGCCAGGGTCTGTGCCGAAGCCGGCCAGGGCCAGGTGGTTGGCCCGGCGAATTTCAACAGTGAAGGGCAGGTCGTTATTGCCGGTCATGCCGAAGCCGTCGAACGCGCAGTCGCTTTGGCCAAACAGGCAGGGGCCAGGCGGGCCATGCCCCTGCCGGTCAGCGCACCCTTTCACTGTTCCCTGATGCAGCCGGCCGGTGAACGCCTCGCCCAGGTGCTGGAGACTGTCGAAGTCCGCCCCCTGCGGCTGCCGGTGCTCAGCAATGTTGAGGCAACGCCGAACCAGGATCCCGCCAGGGTTCGCGAGCTTCTGGTCCGCCAGGTCAGTGCGCCGGTGCGCTGGGACGAGACCATCCGGCAGATGCTGGACCTGCAGGTGGACCACTTTATCGAGATCGGTCCCGGCAAGGTGTTGGCCGGCCTCATGAAGCGCAGCGCCAAAGGCGCGCGGGTCGACAATATCCAAGACAGCGACGACCTGCAGGCCGTGCTGACCCACTGAAAGAAAATTCCGGCCTCAACTCAAGGCGGGACATTGGCAAAGTCTGATAGAATGGAGCTGGGATGTTAAAGGGAAAGGTCGCCCTGGTGACCGGGGCATCACGCGGCATCGGCAGGGCCGTTGCCTTTGAACTGGTTCGGCAGGGCGCCCAGGTCGCGGTTTCTGCTCGCAATGGTGAGCTCCTGGATGCCCTGGTGGCCGAGATCATTGCCGCCGGTGGTGAAGCCATGGGCGTGGCGGGGGATATCGGTCTCGCCGCCGACGCCGACCGTCTGGTCGAGCAAGCTGTCAATAAGTTCGGCCGGGCCGATATTCTGGTCAACAACGCCGGCATCACCCGTGACGGACTTCTATTGCGCATGAAGGATGAGGATTGGGATGCCGTTCTCGAGACCAACCTCAAGGGTGCTTTCCTCTGCACCCGGGCGGTTGCCAGGGTCATGACCCGGCAGAAGTCGGGGCGGATTATCAACATCTCATCCGTTGTGGGCGAGATGGGCAACGCCGGCCAGGTGAATTATTGCGCGAGCAAAGCCGGACTGATCGGCCTGACCAAGGCCACAGCCCGCGAACTTGCCCGTCGCAGCATTACCGTCAATGCGGTGGCCCCGGGCTTTATTGCCACCGACATGACCGAAGGTCTCTCCGACAAGGCGCGGCAGGACCTGATTGGACAAATCCCCCTCGGCCGCCTTGGCGTCGTCGACGATGTCGCCGCCAGCGTCGCTTTTCTGGCCTCCGATCAGGCGGCCTATATCACCGGTCAGGTCCTGGGGGTTAATGGTGGAATGTACATGTAAACCAGGGACGGAATAGAAAACCAACCATGAGCCGAACAACAGAAGTCGGGTCGAACTTCAGAAGGAGGTAACGAAATGGCTACAACGGAAGAACGAGTCAAGCAGATTGTCGCAGAACAGCTCGGTGTCGATGAGGAGCAGGTCACCGCCGAAGCATCTTTCATGGATGATCTGGGTGCTGATTCCCTGGATACCGTTGAATTGGTGATGGCGCTCGAAGAGGAATTCGATATCGAAATTTCTGACGAAGAAGCCGAAAAGATCCAGACTGTTCAGAACGCGATCGATTACATATCCGAAAATTCCTGATCGCTTTTTCCAGGGCGGGGGTCGCCGACGGCGCCCCCGCCTCTTCAAGGACAGGGGCTTGCCGCCGACCCTCGGGCCCGGCGGCGCGGGCTGCTGTTAGGGAAGGATGATATTCACATGCGAAGAGTCGTCGTAACCGGTCTGGGCATCGTCTCCCCCCTGGGGACCGGTCTGGAAAAAAACTGGTCTGCCCTGACCCGAGGCGAATCCGGCATTGGACCGATCACCCGGTTTGATGCCTCGGAATTCCCCATCCGCATTGCAGGAGAGGTAAGCGACTTCGTTGCCGAAGATTTTATTGATAAGAAGGAAGCGCGGAAAATGGATATCTTTATTCATTACGCGCTGGCCGCCGCCGACATGGCGCTTGCTGATTCGGGTCTGGCGATCAATGCCGAAAATGCCGACCGGATAGGAGTTATCGTCGGTTCCGGCATGGGCGGGATGCCGGCCATCGAAAAATATCACGAAGCGATGCTGGCCAACAGCTATCGCAAGATCAGCCCGTTTTTCATCCCGATGTCGATCATCAACCTGGCCGCTGGGCAGATATCGATCCGCCATGGCGCCAAGGGTCCCAATATCGCGCCGGTCTCTGCCTGCGCCACCGGAACTCATGCCATCGGCGACGCCTTTCGCATGATCCAGCGCGGCGATGCCGACGCCGCTTTTGCGGGCGGCACCGAGTCCACGGTCTGCCCGATGGCTATCGGCGGGTTTTCTGTCATGAAAGCCCTTTCGGCCCGGAATGACGATCCCGCTGCCGCCAGTCGGCCCTTCGAAAAAGGCCGCGATGGTTTCGTGCTGGCCGAGGGTGCCGGGATACTTTTCCTCGAGGAATATGAAGCGGCCAAAAAACGCGGGGCGAATATTTACGCCGAAGTAGTGGGCTACGGTCTGACCGGCGATGCCTATCATCTGACCGCTCCCGCCCCGGAAGGGGAAGGCGCGGCCCGCTGTATGCGCATGGCCCTGGAGACGGCGGGGGCGAATCCCGAAGAGGTCGACTATATCAACGCCCATGGCACCTCGACGCCGTTCAACGATCTTTATGAAACAATCGGCATCAAGAGCGTGTTCGGCGAGCACGCGCGAAAGCTGATGGTCAGCTCCAGCAAGAGTATGACCGGGCATATGCTGGGTGCCGCCGGCGGCGCCGAGGCAGTCTTTTCGGTCCTGGCAATCGCCAGAGAGGTCGTCCCGCCGACCATCAACTACCAGGAGCCCGACCCGGAATGCGACCTCGACTATGTGCCGAATGAGGCGCGCCAGGCCAAGGTCCGGATGGCTCTGTCCAATTCCTTCGGTTTCGGCGGGACCAACGCCAGCCTCCTGTTCCGCAAGGCTGGTGAATGATGATCGTTCTCGGCAGCGACCATGGCGGTCTTGATCTCAAGGTCGCGGTGCAGGAGTATCTGGGCGAACGCGGCCTGGAAACCGAAGACCTGGGCACCGGCCAGAGCGTTTCGGTCGATTACCCCGATTTTGCCGAAAAGGTTGCTCTGGCGGTTTCACGCGGCGAGGCAGAAAGCGGCATCCTGATCTGCGGCACGGGGATCGGCATGTCGATCACCGCCAACAAGTTTCCCGGCGTCAGGGCTGCCCTGGTCACGGACGAATATATGGCTCAGATGGCCAGGGAGCATAACAACGCCAACATCCTGGTTATGGGAGGACGGGTCCTGTCGGCTGATAAGGCCCGTCGCCTGGTTCAGGTCTGGCTGGACACCGCCTACGAGGGAGGTCGCCACCAGCAGCGACTCGACAAAATCGCCCGCATCGAACAGGAGCTTCGAAACGGCAGCCTCTGACGATGGAGACCGAAGGGCAGGCCAAGTGCCTGCCCTTCTTCGTTGATCTCAATGTTCCTTGCCTAATTTCCGGAATTGACGACAATTTTCAACTTACACTGATTTAATCAGGTCCTGGAGGAAACATCACCATGAAGCAGACCCTGGCCCAGTATGATCCTGAAATCAATGCCGCTATCCGTCATGAAACCGAACGTCAGGAATACAGCCTCGAGTTCATTGCCTCGGAGAATTTCGTCAGCGAACGGGTCCTGGAAGCCCAGGGCTCGGTTTTGACCAACAAATATGCCGAGGGCTACCCGAAAAAGCGCTATTACGGCGGCTGTGAATACGTCGATGTCGCCGAGCAGCTGGCCATTGAGAGGGCCAAGCAATTGTTCGGCGCCGAGCATGCCAACGTTCAGGCCCATTCAGGTTCCCAGGCCAATATGGCTGTTTATTTCGCCACCTGCCAGCCCGGCGATACCGTGCTGGGCATGAACCTCGCCCACGGCGGCCATCTGACCCACGGCTCGCCGGTGAATTTTTCCGGCAAACTGTTCAATATCGTGCCTTACGGAGTCCACCAGCAGACCGGGACCCTCGATTACGACGAAGTTGAGCAGCTCGCCAGGCAGCATCAGCCGAAACTGATCGTGGTGGGTGCCAGCGCCTATCCGAGGATTATCGATTTCGAGGCTTTCCGGACAATTGCCGACCAGGTAGGTGCCATCGTCATGGTCGACATGGCCCACATTGCCGGACTGGTTGCGGCCGATGTCCACCCCACGCCCGTTCCCCATGCCGAGTTCGTCACGACCACGACCCACAAGACCCTGCGCGGCCCGCGCGGGGGCATGATCCTCTGCCAGGAGGAGTTCGCCAAGAAACTGAACAGCAACATCTTCCCCGGCATTCAGGGCGGGCCGTTGATGCACGTGATTGCCGCCAAAGCCGTTGCTTTCAAGGAAGCCCTGGAGCCGGAATTCAAGGATTACGCCCGACAGGTGGTGGAGAACGCCAGGGCGCTTGCCGGGGAACTGTCCGAACGCGGCTACAAGCTCGTTTCGGGGGGCACCGACACCCATCTGTTGTTGCTCGACTTCACCGGTAGCGACCTGACCGGCAAAGTGGCTGAGGAAACTCTCGAGCAGGCCGGCATTACAGTCAACAAGAACGCCGTGCCCTTCGACACCCGGTCGCCGTTTGTCACCAGCGGCATCCGAATCGGTACGCCGGCGGCCACCACCCGCGGTCTGAAAGAATCTGAAATGTCTCAGGTGGGAGCATGGATCGATCGCGCTCTCCGGAATATCGGCAACGACGAGGCCCTGGCTGCAATTCGCGCTGAAATCCGTGAATTGTGCAAGCAGTTTCCGCTTTATGCGCACCGGCTGGCCTGAATGAAGCGTCCGTCCTGGGAAGAATATTTCATGGACATCGCCCGGCTGGTGGCGCGCCGGTCGACCTGTCTGCGTCGCCAGGTCGGGGCGGTGCTGGTGAAAGATAAGAACATCCTGGCAACCGGCTACAACGGTACGCCGAAAGGCATAACTCACTGCTCCGAAACCGGCTGCCTGCGGGAGCAACTCAAGGTTCCTTCGGGGCAGCGGCATGAACTCTGCCGCGGCCTCCACGCCGAACAGAATGCCATCATCCAGGCCGCCAGTCATGGTGCGAACATTTCCGACGCGACCGTCTACTGCACTAACATGCCTTGCATCATCTGTACGAAAATGTTGATCAACGCAGGGATCCAAAGGGTGGTTTTTCTGGACGGCTACCCTGACGATCTGTCGCAGGCGATGCTCGAGGAGGCTGGCGTCGAGGTCAGCGCTTATGCCGGCGAAGGGCCGCCACCAGGGGGGACACCATGAAATGTCCGTTTTGCAGCTTTGAGGACACCCGGGTCGTCGATTCACGACTGGGCCGGGAAGGCAACAATATTCGCCGCCGTCGTGAATGCATCGAGTGCGAGCGGCGCTTCACGACATACGAACGCATTGAAGAAACCTTGCCGCTGGTCATCAAGAAGGACGGCCGGCGGGAGCCTTTCGATCGCCAGAAAATCATCGGCGGCATGCAGCGCGCCTGCGAGAAGCGGCCGGTCTCGATTGCGACCATCGAGCAGGCGGTCGACCAGCTGGAACAGCATTTCCAGGAAAGCGGTGAAAAGGAGATCGAATCCAGTCGGATCGGCGAATACATCATGCAGTCCCTGCAGACGATCGATGAGGTGGCCTATGTCCGCTTCGCTTCAGTCTACCGCCAGTTCCGTGATATTAACGAATTCATGGCTGAACTGAAGGATATTCTGGCCCGCGGCGCCGCGAGCCGAGTCCTGCCCACCGAAGAGCAGGAATAACCAGAGGCGGGGACACGCCGGCATGCCAGCTTCCGAACAATTCATGCAGGACGCCCTGGAACTGGCCCGTCGGGGCGAAGGCCGGACCGCGCCGAATCCACCCGTGGGCGCGGTTCTCGTCAAGCAGGGCCGGGTGGTGGGCGAGGGCTTTCATCCCGCTGCAGGCCAACCCCATGCTGAGATATTTGCTTTGCAGCAGGCTGGCGAAGATGCTTGCGGGGCAAGCCTCTATGTGACTCTGGAGCCTTGCAGTCACCAGGGCA
This sequence comes from Desulfuromonadales bacterium, assembly GCA_035269105.1. Classification (GTDB taxonomy): domain Bacteria; phylum Desulfobacterota; class Desulfuromonadia; order Desulfuromonadales; family BM103; genus JAQYVZ01. The sequence goes on along the minus strand of DATFJP010000290.1, from coordinate 8,073 downwards.
GGACCGGGCCTTGTGCCGATGCCCTCATCGAAGCGGATGTCGCGGAAGTGATCATCGGCACCCTCGACCCCAATCCCGCCGTGTCCGGGGAGGGGGTCGCCCGGCTGCGCAGGGCGGGCATCGCCGTGACCGTCGGCGTCCTCGAGGAGGAATGCCGGCGGCTGATTACTCCGTTTGCTAAATTCATCACCACCGGCCTGCCTTACGTCCTGTTTAAATCGGCCATGACCCTGGACGGTCGAATTGCCACGGCCTCCGGTGATTCACGATGGATCTCCGGAGAAAAAAGTCGGCAGATGGTCCATCGGCTGCGGGCCCGGGTCGACGGCATCCTGGTCGGCTCCGGAACCGTTCTGACTGACGATCCGCGACTGACGACCCGCCTTGATGAGCAGAGCCGCAATGCGGCCAGGATCGTGATCGACAGTCGGCTGCTGACATCTTCCCGGGCCGCCGTCTATTCGCCCGACGGGACCCGCCGGGTCCTGGTCACCAGCGCGGACCATTCTCCCGCGGCTCTCGCGCCGTTTGCCGACCTGGGTGTGGAGATCGTGCGTTTGGCGAGTCAGGGCCGGTTTCTCGCCCCCGCTGCGATCATGGCCGCCCTGGCGGAACGGGATTTTATGTTCCTTATGCTGGAAGGTGGTGGCGGTCTCGGCGGGGCCCTGCTGCGTGGCGGGTTCGTCGATCGGATGATGTTGTTCATCGCGCCGCTGCTGATCGGCGGCGACAACGGCAAGGCCCTGATGACCGGCATTGGAGTTGAGCGGATCGACGATGCCTGGCGCTTGAGCGATGTTGAGGTCCGGCGGGTCGAGCAGGACATCCTGGTGGAAGGGGAGGTGCGGCGATGTTTACCGGGCTGATAGAAGACCTTGGATCTGTGGACTCCCTGCAGCGCGGCGCAAGGCAGTGCAGCCTGACGGTCGCCACCGGTCTGCCCACGAAGGAGTTGCAGAAAGGCGAAAGTATCGCGGTCAACGGTGTCTGCCTGACGGTTACCCGCTTCGGGGACGGCCGCTTTACTGCAGACGTCTCGCCGGAAACGCTCGAAGTCACGACTCTCGGCAAATTGCAGCGGGGCAGCCGGGTCAATCTCGAGCGGGCCTTGCGATTGTCCGACCGGCTTGGCGGACACCTGGTCACCGGCCATGTCGACAGCCTGGCGCACATTGTCGAACGTTCACGTGATGCCAACGCCTGGCGTTTCCATTTTCAGCTCGACAACCCGACCGTCGCCGCCCTGCTGGTGGCCAAGGGGTCGGTGGCTGTCGACGGCATCAGCCTGACCGTCAATACGGTGTCCGGCAGAGCTTTCAGCGTCGCTATCATTCCGCATACCTTGGAGGCGACCACTCTTGTGGACCGGCAGGTCGGCGAGGTGGTCAACATCGAAACCGACCTGATCGGCAAGTACGTCGCACGTCTTCTGAAGGCTGATAATCAAGCGGAAAAGACTGGAATTACAACAGATATTCTTGCCAAGCATGGGTTTTTGTGAGATACTGACAAGTCTTGCTGGCGAGGAGTTAAATATGCCTTTGGCCCGAATTGAAGCAGCCCTGGAGGACATCCGCCAGGGGAAAATGGTGGTCCTGGTCGACGACGAAGACCGCGAAAACGAGGGCGATCTCTGCATGGCCGCGGAAATGGTCACAGCCGAGTCGGTCAACTTCATGGCTCGGGAAGGGCGTGGCCTGATCTGCCTGTCTCTGACCGAAAAGCGCGCCGATGAACTCGACCTGCCTCTGATGGTCAGGGACAACACCTCCTCTTTCGGAACGGCCTTCACGGTGTCTATCGAGGCGCGCCGCGGCGTAACCACAGGCATTTCCGCGGCTGATCGTGCCCGGACCATTCAGGTGGCGATTGGCGACGAAACCACGGCGGCCGACCTGGCGCGGCCTGGTCATGTCTTCCCTTTGCGGGCCAAGAAAGGCGGCGTCCTGGTGCGCGCCGGGCAGACCGAGGGATCGGTTGATCTGGCCCGCCTGGCTGGCATGAAACCCGCCGGGGTGATCTGCGAGGTCATGAACGAAGACGGCACCATGGCCCGGCTGCCGCAGCTGCGTAAATTTGCCAAAAATCACGGTCTCAAAATCGTTACCATCGAGGAACTGGTGGCCTATCGGATGCGCAAGGAACTGCTTGTGCGCCGGGCCGCCGAAACGGTCCTGCCAACCGAGTACGGCGGTGAATTCAGGGCGATCGTTTATGAAAACGACGTCGACAATGCCCAGCACCTGGCCCTGGTCAAGGGAGACATCGATCCGGAGAAGCCGGTCCTGGTTCGCGTCCATTCCGAATGCCTGACCGGAGATGTCTTCGGTTCGCGGCGTTGCGACTGTGCCCCCCAGCTGCATGCCGCCATGCAGGCCATTGAACGGGAGGGCACCGGCCTCGTGCTCTACATGCGTCAGGAAGGTCGGGGCATCGGCCTGATCAACAAATTGAAAGCCTACGGCCTGCAGGATGCCGGCCATGACACGGTCGAAGCCAACGAAATGCTCGGCTTCCAGGCCGACCTGCGCGACTATGGCATCGGCGCCCAGATTCTGTCGGAACTGGGTGTCAGCCAGATCCGCCTGCTCACCAACAATCCGAAAAAGATCATCGGTCTCGAAGGCTACGGCTTGAAAATCGTCGAGCGGGTTCCAATCCAGGTTGAGGCCAACGAAACCAATTTTAAATACTTGCAGACCAAGCAGCGCAAAATGGGGCATTTGCTGGAAAATTTCTAAGAACGGACACTGCTAGCGGGAGTATTTGCCATGCCGAAGACAATCGAAGGGACGCTCGACGCCAAGGGCCTCAAGGTGGGTCTGCTGGTCAGCCGTTTCAACAGTTTCGTCAGCGAACGGCTGGTCGAAGGCGCCGTCGACGCCCTGGTGCGGCACGGCGCCAAAGATGGCGACATCAGTGTGGCGCGGGTGCCCGGAGCGTTTGAAATTCCCGCAGCCGCGCGGCAGATGTTGCGGTCGGGTCATTTCGATGCGATCGTCTGCCTCGGGGCAGTGATCCGTGGTGCGACCCCGCATTTCGATTATGTCAGCGCCGAGGTTTCCAAAGGTGTGGCGGCTGTCGCCATGGATGCGGACATCCCGGTAACTTTCGGGGTTCTGACCACCGACACTTTGGAACAGGCGATTGAACGGGCCGGCAGCAAGGCCGGCAACAAGGGCTTCGATGCCGCCATGGCAGCAATCGAGATGGCCAATCTTTACAAAGAATTTTAGCCGGATGTCTCGAGGAGTGCGTCGACAGGGCCGGGAGATGGCCCTGAAAATATTATACAGCCTGCCCGATCATGAAGGGGGCAGTTTGGAACAGGTCTTTGCCGATTTTTGGGCCCAGTTCGAATTCAGGGACGACGTTCTTGGCGAGGCGGTGGATGCCGTTCGCCAAAGGGTCCGCCCCGAAGTCCGGCATTTCGCCGAACACATCGTGGTGGGCGTATCTGACCACCTTGAGCAGATTGACCAGGCTCTCGCGGATTATTCAACCAACTGGGCGCTGGATCGGATGACCAGAGTCGATTTGTCCCTGCTGCGGATGGCCGCCTACGAACTCCTTTACTGCGTGGAGGTGCCGGTCAGCGTCATTATAAACGAGGCAATCGAAATCGGTAAGCGTTTCGGCACGGCGGAAACCTCGGCTTTCATCAACGGCATCCTGGATCCTTTGTCCCGAAAATGCCGCCCATCGGGCCAATGAATTCCTTAGAGCTCCTGCAGGCCCCTGCCGACCGGCTTCCCGGCGATGCGGTCGGCGTCTTTTATTTCGAGGACCAACGCCCCCTGACCGGTCCCTGTGCTCTGCTCGACTGGCGTCTGGACGGCTTGCCGACCCGCTTTCTCCTGAAGGGAAAGCTGACCGGCAAGGCCGGCGAACACGCTGTTTACCAGAATAACGGGCGGCTTGCCGCGGCATGGGCTTTATTCGTCGGCGGAGGCCGATGGCAGGAGCTTGACAAAGCGGCGTACGCTTTACTTGTTCGTCACCTTCTTGGAGTCGTCAGCGAGGCAGGTTTCAAGGAACCTTCGCTCTGCCTGCCGGTGATAGAAGGTTTGGATTCGGAAGATATAACGGAACTGGTTAGACGGGAGATGGATGGTCTGCAGAAGAAATTCACGATTTGCCGGCTTTCCACAAACCACGGTCGGGCCGTTTAAATTCAAGCAGCAAGGACAGGTCTATGAACAGCATTAAAGCAGGTTTGCTCGGTTTCGGCACCATTGGCAGCGGCGTGGTCAAAGTCTTCCAGAAAAACGGCGCCCTGATGCAGGAGCGGCTCGGTGTGCCGGTCGAACTGGTTAAAATCGCTGATCTCGATATCACCTCTGATCGCGGCGTCGCGGTGGATGCTGCAATACTGACCACCGATGCAAACGCCGTGCTGGAGGATCCGGAGATCCAGGTCGTCATCGAGTTGATCGGCGGTTACGAGCCGGCCCGCACCTTCGTTCTGCAGGCCATCGGCCAGGGCAAGCATGTGGTGACGGCCAACAAGGCCCTGCTGGCCAAGCATGGCAGCGAAATTTTCGCTGCCGCCGAAGCCGCCGGCGTCAATGTGCTGTTCGAAGCGGCCGTCGGCGGCGGCATTCCTGTGATTTCCGCGATCAGGGAAAATCTCGGCGCCAACCAGATCAAGAGCCTTTTCGGAATCCTCAACGGTACCTGCAACTATATCCTGACCCGCATGAATGAGGACGGCGCAGACTTCGAAAACGTTCTTCAGGACGCCCAGAGCAAAGGTTATGCCGAGGCTGACCCCACATTCGATATCGAGGGGGTGGATACCGCTCACAAATTGGCTCTGCTCTGCAGCCTCTGCTTTGGGACCCGCGTCGATTTCGACAGCATCTATACGGAGGGCATCAGTCGGGTGACGGCGCTCGACATTCAGTTTGCCGGTGCTTTCGGCTATACCCTCAAACTGCTGGCAATCGGCAAGCGAAGCGGCGACCAGATCGAGGCCCGGGTCCATCCGACCATGATTCCTCTGAACTATCCTCTGGCCGACATCAACGGCGTTTTCAACGCGGTCCGACTGGTCGGGGATTTCGTCGGGCCGGTACTGCTGTCCGGGCTCGGGGCAGGCAGCGAAGCGACCGCCAGTGCCGTGATGGGCGATGTGGCCGCCATCGCCCGTGACCTGGCTGGAGGCGGAAGCCTGCGCAACCCGCCGCTGGCTTATCCCCAGGCAACCATGCGGGATCTCGGCATCAAGCCGATGACTGAGATTTCCTCCTGCTATTACCTGAGATTTTTCGCCAAGGACCAGCCGGGCGTGCTCGGCACTATCGCCGGCATTCTCGGCAAACATCAGATCAGCATCGAATCCATGCTGCAGCCGCACCGCCACGAAGCGGAGGCGGTCCCCATCGTCCTGATGACTCATAAAGCCATCGAGAGCAATGTGCAGGCGGCCCTGGCTGAAATCGACCGGCAGGATGTCATTCAGGACGAGAGCCTGTTCATCCGGATCGAGAATACCCTTGAGTGATTGATGGTTTTTTTGAAAAGGGAAACAGGTTAACGCAGAGATGCAGAGACGCAAAGAAGTCACCATCAACCTTGGGCCTGGTCAGGTCCCCCAGCAGGCCCGAGCCGCATGTTTTTTTCTTGAGGTATTGAAAAGCAGGTTTTAGGTCGTTCTGCGCCTCGGCGTTAAATCGGGCATTTGATTTTAGTATTCAAAGGCGATTCTGCCGGATTGCTTCGTGCAGGATGATTGCGACTGAATTGGCCAGGTTGTAGCTGCGTACTGCCGGGTTCACAATAGGGATGCGGATGGCCCGGTCGCTGTTCCGCTCAACCAGGTCTTCAGGCAGGCCGACCGTCTCCTTGCCGAATACCAGGAAATCTCCAGGCTGAAAATCAGCCTCCAGATACGAGGTCTCCGCCTTTTTCGACGTAAACCACCACCGCCCTCCGGGATACTTCTCCTGCAGATCCTCGAAATTCTGCCAACGATGCAGGTCGACGGCATGCCAGTAGTCGAGGCCGGCGCGCTTGAGTTGCTTGTCGTCAATGGAAAAACCGAGCTTGCCGACCAGGTGAAGCACAGTGTTGGTGGCTGCGCACAGCCGAGCGATGTTACCGGTATTCGGGGGGATTTCCGGTTCGATCAGAACGATATGAAAGGGCAGGCTGCACGGTTCACGTCGGACCATTGTTGCCTCCCGATCCGGCGTTCCGAGGATCCGAAACCTGGTCCCTGTCTGACCCGGTGGAACGACCGGTTCTCGGTTCCCGCCATCGGCGGTGCAGCCAGAACCATTGGCTGAGTTCCCGGCGGACGCCCTGTTCGATGAGTTCGGATAACAGCGCGGTGTTGCGAATAACCTGTTCCGGGCTCATGTCGCCTTTATCCAGCAGAACCATCGGTTCGAAAAGGACGCGATAGCGGTTATCTTCGGTCCGGTAGACGAAGGATGGCAAAATCGGGGCCCCCAGTTTCATGGCCAGCTGGGCGATGACTGGCGTGGTATAGGCAGGTCGGTTGAAAAAAGGGACCCTGACGGCTTCCCGGGGACTCGTGTGCTGGTCGATCAGCAGGCCGACCAGGTGCTTCTGCTGAAGGGCTTTCATAATGCGGCGGGCGCCTTTGCGGCTGTTGATCAGATGGCAGCCTTTGGCTGTGCGCATGCGCTCGATGTAGCCGTTGATCAAGGGATTGCGCAACGGTTTGGCGACGAAACTGGTTTCTACGCCGAGCTGCGGCAGGAAAAAGGCGCCAGCCTCCCAGAAACCGACATGGCCCGTCAAGAGAATTCCCCCACGTCCCATCTCCTGTACGGCGCGCAGGTTTTCCAGCCCCTCGATGCTGAAATACCTTTCCAGATCCTCTTGCCCTTCGAACAGATCGAGCCTGACCAGTTCAATGAAGCCCATGCCCAAATGGCCGAACATGTTGCGTACGATTTCATCGCGTTCCCCCGGCGCCAGGTCCGGAAGAGCTGCCTGCAGGTTGAGCCGTGCGGTGGCTGCACGCTGAGACTGGAAAAATCTTGCCAACCGGCCCAGTCTGCGGCCGAGACCGAGGGCCGTCGCGCGCGGCAGCTTGCGGGCCGGGATGGCGATAGCAAGAAAGGCCAGGTTTTCAAGGAAATTCCGTAGTTTCAAAAGGGAGCCGGTCGAATTTATTCTGTGAGTGATGAAATGGCCTGCGGTTCCTGCAGGATAGCGAATTCAGGTCCAGGAATATACAATGAATTTACTTGCGATCCATAGAAAAAGGCGGGCCCGGGCAGGCCCGCCGAAATTCCTTGAAAAGAGAAATCCCTTATTGGCTCGCGGCCAGGGCCTGGTCCAGATCGGCGATGATGTCATCCACATCCTCGATGCCGACCGAAACACGGACGAAGTCGGGGCTGACACCGGAGCCCATCTGTTCTTCCGGTGAAAGCTGGGAGTGAGTGGTCGATGCCGGGTGGATGACCAGGGTTTTGGCATCGCCGATGTTGGCCAGATGGCTGCAGAGTTCGACATTGTCGATAAATTTGGCACCGGCCTCACGACCACCCTTGATGCCGAAGCCGAGAATCGCCCCCTGGCCTTCCGGCAGGTAACGTTGGGCGCGGGTGTGGTCCGGGTGGCTCTCCAGGCCCGGGTAGTTGACCCAGCTGACCTGGGGGTGCCCCTCGAGAAAGCGAGCCACTGTCAGGGCGTTGCTGCAGTGACGGGGCATCCTGACATGCAGGGTTTCCAGCCCCTGCAGAATCAAAAAAGAGTTGAACGGCGACAGGCAGGCGCCCATATCGCGCATCAGGGTCAGCCGCATTTTCAGGATGTAGGCCAGCTCGCCGAGCGCCTCGTGGTAGACCAGGCCGTGGTAGCTGGGGTCGGGCGTGGTGAATTCATCGAAACGGCCGTTGGCCCAGTCGAATTGGCCGCTGTCGACCACGGCGCCGCCGATGCTGGTGCCGTGGCCGCCGATGAACTTGGTCAGCGAATAGCAGACGATGTCGGCACCATGGTCGATCGGCCGGAACAGGATCGGGGTCGTGACCGTATTGTCGACGATGAACGGAACGCCGTTGTCATGGGCGATGCGGGCGATGGTTTCGA
>DATFJP010000289.1:0-11029 GCA_035269105.1 Desulfuromonadales bacterium | reverse complement strand
CTGGGGGGCTCTGGCCGGCTACTGTCTCAAGCTGGTGGAGTCGATCGAGGAGGAGCCATGATCTGGGCCGTTGCTCTGGCATTGGGAACCGTGATCACCGCCGGCAGTTACCTCGCCCTGTCCCGGGATTTGCTGCGCTGCCTGGTCGGCCTCGCCCTGATCGGCAACGGCGTCAACCTGCTCTTGTTTGCCGCCGGGCGGTTCGGCAGCAAGGCTCCGCCAATCATCGCCGAGCCAGGTCGGACCCTCGGCGCTGCGGCTAACGCCCTGCCGCAGGCCCTGGTCCTCACCGCCATCGTCATCAGCTTCGCCCTGCTCTGTTTCTCCCTGGTCCTGGCCGTCCGCCTGGTCCAGTCGGCAAAATGCGACGATATCAGCCAGTTGCGCAGCGCTGAGCCGCCGGCCGATTCCCCGATCAAACCGGCTCTGGAGGATGAACCATGATCCTGGTCGCGGCTCCCCTCCTGACACCCCTGGCCACGGCGTTGCTTTGCGCCACGGTCCACACCAGGCCGCGTCTGCAGCGCGCTGTCAGTCTGAGCGGAGCCCTGCTGCTGCTGGTGGTCGGGATCGCATTGCTGGCCCGGGTGGCCCGGGAAGGGACCGTCGCCATGACGGCAGGGGGCTGGCCTCTGCCGTATGGCATTGCCTTCGTGGCCGACCGTCTTGGAGTCGGCCTGATCCTGGTCGCCGCCCTGATGATAACTCTCGCGATCATCTGGCAGGGCAGCGATGCTGACGCCGCGCCTTCGTCAGCCATGCTCCATCCCCTGCTGCACGGCTTGGTGGCTGGGGCCGTGGGTGCCTTTCTGACGGCGGATCTTTTCAACCTGTATGTCTGGTTCGAAGTTGCCCTGATCTGTTCGCTCGGGCTGCTGGCGCAGGGCGGCGCCCTGCGCCAGCTCGATGCCTGCCTCAAGTATTTTGCGCTGAACCTGGTCGGCACACTGCTTTTGCTGGCGGCAATCGCCTTGCTGTACGCCGCCACCGGTCATCTGAATTTCGCGGCCATGAGCCAGGCGGCCGCACAGGTGGACGCCGCCATCATGCAACCCCTGATCGGCCTGCTGCTGATCGCCTTCCTGATCAAAGCCGCCGCGTTTCCCTTTTTCGGCTGGCTGCCAGCCTCCTACCACACTCTGCCCGCACCGATTCTGGCCCTGTTTTCCGCTCTGCTCACCAAAATCGGTATTTGCGCCCTGATCAGGAGTCTGGGTGGAACCTTCCAGCCGGCGCCCGCCCCGCTTTTCGAAATGCTCGGCTGGATCGCCCTGCTGTCCATGGTGACCGGAGTACTGGGTGCCGCCTACCATTGGGACATCCGCCGTATCCTGGCCTTTCACAGCATCAGCCAGGTCGGCTACATGCTGCTGGCCCTGGCGTTGGCGTCCCGCACGGGAAATACCGCAGCCATTTTTTTCGCCCTGCACCACAGTCTGGTCAAAGCCGGCCTGTTCCTCACTGCCGCACTGATCTTCCACCAGGCCGGGCATTACGACCTGCGGCGAATCGGCGGCCTGTATGCCGCCAGACCTCTGCTGGCAGGGACCTTTCTGCTGCTGGCGCTTTCCCTGGTGGGCATCCCGCCGTTCAGCGGCTTCTGGGGCAAGTACCTGATCGTACGCGAAAGTCTGCTGCAGGAAGAATACCTGTGGGCGGGGATCGCCCTTTTCGTGGGGGCTCTTACCTTTTACTCAATGATGAAAATCTGGCTGGAAGCCTTCTGGAAGCCTCACCCGCAAAGCAACTGGCAGCCGCGCTCCGGGAACGGCCTGCTGCCGGCCTGCACCGGGCTGGGCATCCTCATGCTCGTCGTGTTGTGGGTCGGGCTGTACCCCGAGCCCTTGCTGGTCTTCGTCACCGAGGCAACGGCCACTCTGTACGGAGGTGCCCCGTGAGTTTCCGGCCCTTGATCCTGAGCCGCTTGCTGCTGCGCTTCCTCGGCCACTGCGTCCTTGCGGGCTTATCGACCGCACGCATCATCCTGCAGCGCACTCCGACCAGGGCCGGCTTTGTCCGGCTGTCCTTTGCCCCCATGAGTCCGCCGGGCGCCGCCGTCCTGGGGGCCCTGGTGACCCTGACGCCGGGCAGCAGCGCCATCGACATCGACCTGGAGCGCCGCGAAATCCTCCTGCACCTCCTCGATCTACGGGACAAGGAAACCGTCCTGGAGGCCATTCGGCGGGATTTCGAAAAAGACATCTGTACGCTTTTCCCGGAGCATATGCCATGATTTCACTGCTGGTTCTGGTCATTCTGGGATGCGCGGCCCTCGGGGTGCTGCGCTTCGTGCGCGGTCCCTCTGCAGCGGACCGGATCGTTGCCCTTGATATCCTGTTCTCGGCGGCTGTCGGCTTGTGCGCCCTGGCGGCGCTGAGCAGCGGCCGGGTCCTGTTTCTCGATATTGCCATCGGCGTGGTGCTGGTCGGCTTCGTGGCGACCCTGGCCTGGACGCGACTGGTCGAAATGCGCGGTCCCAATCACCGGGAGTCGAAACCATGACCGCCATCGGGTTCCTGCTGCTGGGCGTCGGGGTCATGGTGCTGCTGTTGGCAGGTACCGGCTTGTTCGTGCTGCGGGACGCCCTGTCCCGCCAGCATGCCGCGACCAAGGCCGGTTCGCTCGGCACCGTCCTGATCGTGCTCGGGACCGCTTTTATCGGCGGCGGCTGGGAATGGTTCTGGCGGGCGCTGCTGATTACTCTGCTGGTCTGGCTGACCATGCCGATTGCCTCTCACGTCCTCGCCCGGGCGGCAGTGAGAGAGCAAGACCGGGAGAAGGGTGACCCCCATGATTTCCAGAAAGCCCGAGCTTATGATTCAGAGGCAAAGGAATCCTGACTTCCGGTCGATGACCGTTCATCCCAGCCCCCACCGAGTGCCTTGATCAGGAAGACGCTGCTGTCCAACTGCTGGCCAAGCAGGCGCACCGCCTGGCGCTGAGCCTGAAGCAGGGTCCGCTCAGCGTCGACCACTTCGAGATAGCTGACCATTCCGGCCCGGTAGCGCTTGCGGCTGAGTTCCGCAGCACCTGCCGAGGAATCCACTGCTTTCTGCAGAAAATCCGCTTGCCGGTCGAGATAATGCAAACTGGAGAGACCGTCTTCGACTTCGCCGATGGCGGCCAGCACCTGCTGCCGGTAAGCGGCGGCGACCTCGTTCCAGACCGCCTCGGCCCGCTGCAGGTTGGCCCGGTTGCGGCCGCCATCGAAAAGCGGCAGGGACAGAGATGGGCCCAGTCCCCAGATGCGGCTGTCCCAGTCGAGGATATCGCTGGTGCCGACACTCTGGAAACCGGCCGAACCGAAGATCCGAAGATCCGGGTAAAACGCCGCATGCGCGATGCCGATGCGGGCGTTGGCGGCGGCCATGCGCCGTTCGGCGGCGGCGACGTCGGGCCGCCGCTCGAGGAGGGCGGAGGGCAGGCCGGCGGCAACCACCGGCGGTGCCAGATCGAGGGGACTGCGCGCCAGCTCGAATCCGGAAGCCGCCTGCCCGGTCAGGGCGGCGAGAGCGTGCTCGAGGCCGGTCCGGCTACGGGCCACCGCCTGAACTTCGGCTTCGGCCGTTGCCAGTTCGGTCTGGGCGCGCTGCAGCGCGAGCTTGCTGGACTCGCCGGCCTGGAAGCGGCTGCTGACCAGCCGCAGGTTCTCCCGCCGCAGGTCGATAGTGCCTTCGAGAAGAACCAGTTCGCTGTCGAGAGTGCGCAGGGAAAACCAGGTGCGGGCGACCTCTGCCTGCAGGCTGAGACGGGCGCTGTGATAATCGGCCATGCCCGCCTCGAGCTCGGCCTGTGCCGCCTCCACGGACCGCTGCACCCGCCCCCAGAGATCGACTTCATAGCCGAGATCCACCGGCAGGTCGATAAAGGTATTGGTCCCACCGACACCGGTCGGCGCCAACCCTCCGGAGGTCCGCGAACGGTTGGCGCTGGCGTTGAGATCGAACTGCGGATAGCGATCCGCCCGGCTCACTGACAGCCCGGCCCGGGCCTGGGCCACCCGCGACAAGGCAGACTGCAATCCGGGATTTTCGGCCATTGCCTGTGACATCAGGTCATTCAGTCCCGGGTCGTCGAAAATCTGCCACCAGTCGCCGCGGGCCAGGTTGTCGCGGGGCTCGGCCAGACGCCAGGGACCTTCCCCCTTGAAAGCGGCAGGCAGTGCGGGCTCGGGTGGCTGGTAAGTCGGTCCCAGCGTACAGCCGGCCAGCAAAAGGCTCAGAAACAGAAGCAGTCGATAGCGCAGCATGGATCTCACCGTTCGTTCAGAAAGCGCCCGCCCCGGGAAAAAAACCGGGCCAGTGCGAAGTTTGCGACCTTCCAATTGGCTTGTCAAGCCATTCCGGCGGACGAACCTTCGGCCGGTTCGGCCAACAGCCCGTCGGCGTCAACTGCGTCGACTTCACTCCGCCGCCGGGCAATCAGCAGATAGGCGGTGGGCACGACGAACAGCGTCAGCAGTGTCCCCAGCGTCATGCCGCCGACGATCACCCAGCCGATCGCCTGCCGGCTCTCGGCACCGGCACCATCGGCCAGCGCCAGTGGGACGGCCCCCAGCACCATGGCGCCGGTGGTCATCAGGATCGGCCGCAGCCGCAGGGTGGCCGATTCCACGACCGCCTCGAACTTGTTCTTGCCTGCCTCCTGCAGCTGGTTGGCGAACTCGACAATCAGGATGCCGTGCTTGGTGATCAGGCCGATCAGGGTCACCAGACCGATCTGACTGTACACATTCAGAGTGTGGCCGGTCAGGTAGAGCGCCAGCAGAGCACCGGTCACGCTCAGCGGCACCGAAAGCATGATGATGAAGGGATCGACAAAACTTTCGAACTGGGCCGCCAGCACCAGGTAGATAAACCCCAGGGCCAGCAGGAAGGTCACGTAAAGGCTGGTGCTCGACTCCTTGAACTCGCGGGACGGGCCGTCGTAATCGACCACCGCGTTGCCCGGCAGAACTTGGGCGGCGATCTTCTCCAGCTCGGCCAGGCCCTCGGAGAGGGCGTAGCCCGGCGCCAGGCTGGCCGTGACCTTGGCTGCACGCAGCTGGTTGAAGTGGTTGAGTTCCTTGGGTGCCACGGTTTCTTCGACGTTGACCAGGTTGGCCAGCTGGATCATCGCCCCTTCGCTGCCGCGTACATAGATCGACGAGAGGTCGGTCGGGGTGACCCGCTCGGCTTCCTCGATCTGGACGATAACGTCGTACTGCTTGCCGTCCCGCTTGAAGCGGGTCACCTGGCGGCCACCGAGCATGGTCTCCAGGGTGCGACCGACGGTGGCGATGTCGGCGCCGACATCGACGGTCTTTTCCCGGTCGACCTGCACCGAAAGCTGCGGCTTGTTGAGTTTGAGATCAGAATCCAGGTTCTGGAAACCCGGCCACTGGCGGGCTTCGGCCATCACCGCCTCGCTCATCTTCTGCAGTTCAGCGTAGGGCGCATTGGTCTGGATGACGAACTGCACCGGCTTGGCCAGCGGGCTCTGGCCCAAAGAAGGCGGATTGAGTGGAAAAGCCATGACCCCGGGAATGCCGCCATAAAGCTTGGGCTGCAGCTCGGCGACGATCTCCTGCTGCTTGCGCTCGCGTTGCTGCCAGTCTTCCAGGTTGGCGAAGGAGATGATCTGGGAGACCACCGGAAAGCCGGTCACCACAAAGTAGCGTTCGATCTCCGGGGTGGTGGCGTAAACCTGCTCCATCATCCGCGCGTAGCGGTCGGTATAGGCGACCGTCGACCCCTCCGGTGCGATGCCGATGCCGAGAATCGTGCCGCGGTCCTCGGTGGGGGCCAGCTCCGATTTAAGGACGCCGAACAGCCACCAGGCCGAACCGGCCACCCCCAGGGCGACCAGGACGACCACCAGATTGCCGCGCAGGGAGATGCGCAGCAGGCCGCGGTAGCCGTTGGTGATGGCGACGATGCCCCGCTCGATGACGTTGTAAATGGCGGCGTGGCGCGGCCGATGGCGCAGCAGCTTCGAACACATCATCGGCGACAGGGTCAGGGCGACAAAACCCGAGACCAGTACCGCCCCGGCCAGGGTCAGGGCGAATTCGGTAAACAGCCTGCCGGTACGGCCTTCCATGAAACCGATCGGCGCGTAGACCGCCGCCAGGGTCAGGGTCATGGCGATGACGGCAAAGGCGATCTCCCGGCTGCCCCGGAAGGCTGCCTGCCGCGGCGGCACACCGGCCTCGACGTGGCGATGGATGTTCTCCAGCATGACGATGGCGTCATCGACCACCAGGCCGATGGCCAGCACCATCGCCAGCAGGGTCAGAGTATTCACCGAAAAGCCGAGGGCGTACATGACAGCGAAGGCGCCGATCAGAGACACCGGGATAGTGACCAGCGGCACCAGGGTCGAGCGCAGGCTGCGCAGAAAGATGAAGATCACCAGCACCACCAGCCCCACCGCCTCGAAGATGGCGCTGTAGACGTTCTCGATGGAGCGGTCGATGAACACCGAGCGGTCATAGGCCACATTAACGGTCATGCCCTCCGGCAGGTCCGCTTCGATCTGCGGCAGCAGAGCGCGCACGTCGGAGGAAATATCCAGCGGGTTGGCGGTCGCCTGCTTGACCACACCCAGGGCGACCGCCGGTCGGCCCTTGAAGCGCACCACCCGCCGTTCGTTCTCGGCGGCGATCTCGGTGCGGCCGACATCGCGCAGACGCACCAGGTAACCGTCGGCATCGCGCAGGATCATCGCGGCAAACTGCTCCGGCGTCCGCAAATCCGTTTCGGAAAGCACGGTGAACTCGCGCTCCATCGACTCGATCCGCCCCGACGGAATCTCGACGTTCTGGCGGCGCAGGGCGTTCTCCACATCCTGCGGGGTCATGCGGTAGGCGGCCAGCCGCGCCGGATCGAGCCAGATGCGCATGGCGTAGCGCCGTTCGCCGAGTATCCGGGCATTGGCTACGCCGTTGATGTTCTGCAGCCGGTCCTTGACGTAGCGGTCAGCGTAGTCGGTGATCTCCAGGGCGTTGTGGTTGCTGGAGGAAAAGGCCAGGTAGATGGTCGGCTGGGCGTCGGCCTCGACCTTGCTGATGACCGGCTCGCTGATCTCGTCCGGCAGCAGATCGCGTACTCTGGACACCCGGTCGCGGACATCGTTGGCCGCTTCGTCGGGATTTCGGTTGAGCCGGAACTTGATGGTGATTTGGCTGGCTTCCGACCGGGAGATCGAGGTCATCAGATCGATGCCGTCGATGCCGGCCAGGCTCTCCTCGAGCGGCTGGGTGATCTGGGACTCGATGATCTCGGCGGTGGCGCCGGGGTAGCGGGTTTCGACGTTGACCACCGGCTCGTCAATGTTCGGATACTCGCGCACCGACAGGCGCTGATAGCAGATCAGGCCGACCAGGATGACCACCAGGCTCATGACCGTGGCCAGAACCGGGCGTTTTATGGACAGATCGGAAAGGATCATGAATCAACCTTCATGGTTGGCGGCCGGTTTCTCACCGGCTTCGTTCTGAGCGGCGGCCGGCAAGACCGTGACCGGCATGCCGGGCCGGACCTTGATATGGCCGGCGGTGATCACGGTGTCGCCAGCATCGAGGCCCTCGCGGATCTCTACCCGGCCCTTTTCGCGGATCCCGAGCGAGACCGGCGCGGCGACGACCTTGCCGTCCACCACCTTGTAGACCAGCTGCTGTTCGCCCTGGGCGATCAGAGCTTCTTCCGGTACCATCAATGCTGCGCTGCGCTGCTCCAGGACCAGGGCGATGCGGGCGAACATGCCGGGACTGAGGATTTTCTCGTCATTCTCCAGGCGTGCCCGCACCAGGAGGCTGCGCCCCGCGGTCTCGAGCTGGGGGGCAATGGCCATGACCTGCCCGGGGAAGCTGACACCGGGCACGGCATCGACTGTTACCTGGACGGTCTGGCCGACCTGCACCTGGCGGGCGAAGCCTTCGGGGATACTGAAGTCGACTTTGATCGGATCGATGGCGTCGAGGTTGACGATGGGCTCTCCGGGCCGCAGGTAAGCGCCGGGGCTGACGTTGCGCAGACCGAGCCGGCCGGTAAAGGGTGCGCGGATCACGGTCTTGGCCAGGTTGGCCTCGGCCAGGCGGACATTGGCCTGGTCGAGCTGCCACTTGGCGTAGGCCTCGTCCTTTTCCCGCTCGGAGATCGCGTCATCTGCAAGCAACACCTTGGCCCGCTGAAAGTTGGCTCGACTCAGTTGAAGGCTGGCCCGCGCCCGGTCCAGTTCGGCCTGCAGGACGGAATCCTCCAGCCGCAGCAGAATCTGCCCGGCCTTGACCTGCTCGCCTTCGCTGAACGGAATCGTCTCGACCAGACCGGCGATTTCGGTGCTGATCACGATGGATTCATCCGACTGCAGGGAACCGACCGCGGTCAAGGTTCTTTCGACGGCCTCGGTCCCGACCTGCACTGCCTCGACCGGCAGCCCGCGCGGCGGCTCCCCGCCAGGGTCAGCGGCCGGCTTGTCTTGCTCGGCGCCGGAGGTGCTCAAAAAGAAAGTCAAAAAGCCGGCCGCCGCCAGCCCTGCCAGGGCCAACGCCCAACGCCGGCCCTTCTGTCCGTGATGCCGGCCGGGCTCGCCGCCAAGCTCTTTGTGATTCTGAACATCTGTCATGTCTGCTACCTCGCTGGAGTGCCTGAATCACTCCCGGCTTTTACTGGCGGAGAGCCATCCGCCGTTATCCTTGCCTGGGCCTGCCGCCCCTGCTTCAGCGTGTCAAGCCGTCCCAGGACGCCTCGACGGTCTGCCGGACCATCTCCTCGTCGACAGGCAGATTGCGATTATTGTGCTCCTTGGCCAGAGCCACGATGGGTCCGTAGGCCAAAGCCTGCAGAACCGCCAGCGGCGCCTGCTTGACAATCCGTTCCTCGCGGGCCGCCAGCAACAGCCGATGCAGGGTTTCATGGGTTTCCGGCGGCTCGCAGTCCTGTTCACCGGCAGAAAAGGGTGAGAAATAATATTGCTCCATGAACCGGAACTGCAAGGGGTTCTTCAGGAAAAACTGCAGCATGCGCGTCATGATCAGCTGATAGCGCTCCTGGATCGGGGTCTGTCCTGGCACCTCGGTGAAAATCTGTTGCATGGCGTCTTCACGCACCATGCGGTAAAGGTCGCGGATCAGATCGTCTTTGTCCTTGAAATACCGATAGAGGGTGCCGACGCCGACACCGGCTTTCTGTGCCAGTTGCGATGTCGGCGCACCATGGAATCCCTGCTCGGCGAAAAGTTCGAGGGCGGCCTGCAGGATCGCCCGACGTTTGTCAGATTGCTGCATAAAGTCTCTCCCGGAAGCGGACTGAACGTTCAGTCCGCAACCATAAAGAAACCAGAATCCAGCGTCAAGAAGATTCCTGCCGGGGCCGGCAAATGTTCATCACAACCACAAATCCAGCAGAGACCCTCATCCCGTGGAAGGAACGGATCCAGGGATCCGGATCAGTGAGCGTCTTACCGCCGATTTCGGCCTGCACCTGGCTGCAACGAAAATGACCGGCGGCTATACAAATCGAGCTGGCGATTTATGCTGACAGATATGCATTTCAGCCGGCCGAGTGAGCTTTTCCCGCCAAAGGCCTGCTCAGTCCTCGGACGGCGGCGTTCCCCGACGGCGAAATGGCCGGCGGATAAAGAAACCGAGCAAGGCATGCAGGGCCAGCGCATACAGATTGCTGATGACATCGTCGACGACGATGCCGAGACCGCCGGCAAGCGCTTCCGCCTGCCGGGCCGGCGGCGGCTTGACGCCGTCCAGGATCCGGCTGGTCAGGAAAGCGCCGGCGAGAAGGGCCGGATGCCGGGCGCGAGCCAGGCCGAAGACGGCCACCGGGAAGGTCAGGTATTCATCGGCGACCACCGTGGGTGGGTCTTTTGCACCCAGTTCGGCTGCCGCCAGGTCGCAGAGGATGGTGGCCGCTACCAGGCAGATCAAAATGAAGGCCAGTTGCCGGGCGAAACTCAGGCGCAGGCTGAGCAGGGCGAGCGGGCAGCCGAGCAGGGCGCCGACCGAGGCCGGCAGGAAATTGGCGATGCCGCAGCCGGTCGCCAGAAAAACAGCAAGATCTCCGAACATTTTCAGCCGTCAGAAAATCGGCAGTTCTCCCTGCCTCAGAGGGAACCTTTCAGGCAGGGCTCTCCCTGGCAAAGGTCGATGGCGGCCAGGCCTGATGCGCCCTGCCGGGCCGACGCACCCCGATCCGCCGGGACCTATGTCTCCAGGCATCCCAGCAGAACCGTAAACAGTTCGTTGCGGTCGATGGGCTTGGTGACCACCGCATCCATGCCGGCTTCAAGGCAACGGACACGGTCTTCGCCGTGAGCATGAGCGGTCAAGGCGACGATGGGAGGTTTTCCGTCCCGGCCGGCTTTCTGCCCACGGATGGTTCTGGTGGCGTCGAGGCCGTCCATCTCCGGCATCTGCAGATCCATCAGAATCACATCAGGCTGCTCGGTCCGGCATTTGTCAACAACCTCGGTGCCGGTCTCCGCCTCGATCACCTCCAGCCCCCAATCCTTCAGGATCATGGCTGCCAGCGTCCGGATGTCCTTGTCGTCCTCCCCCAACAGGATTCTCGCCGGGGGCAACTGCCGCCTGGCGGCTGCTGGCGAAAGTGACCAGTCTTGCTTCCCAGGTCCAGGCTGAACTGTTTTTGCGGCATCTTTGAGCGGCAGGGTAAAGAAAAAGGTACTCCCCTTCCCGAGCCGGCTCTCCACCCAGATGGAACCGCCCAGCCGTTCCACCAGGCCCTTGCAGATGGCCAGGCCGAGCCCGGTGCCGCCGTATTTGCGGGTGGTGGACCCGTCGGCCTGGGTGAAGGAGTCGAACAGGTGGGGGATGATCTGCTCGGGAATGCCGATGCCGGTGTCGGTCACGGAGATCAACACCTCAACCTTTTCGTCTTCGGTGCGGGATGCAAGGCGGGCTGTGATCACGATTTCTCCCTTGTCCGTGAACTTGATGGCGTTGCTCACGAGGTTGAGGAGGATCTGGCCGAGCCTGAGGGGGTCGCCGAGCAGGCCGTCGGGAATGTTTTCTTCG
>DATFJP010000288.1:0-9379 GCA_035269105.1 Desulfuromonadales bacterium | reverse complement strand
AGACGGAGGAACTGGTCGAAGAGTCCGACCACGCCGCTCACAGCGAGGCCCTCGACTACCTGCAGGGCTACGGTCACGCCCTGGGCCCGCGCGAATACCTGGCCCTGGTGCGGGACGCCAAGCGGGCCGTGGACATGCCGGTGATCGCCAGCGTCAACTGCATCAGCAGCGAGCGCTGGGTCGAATACGCCCGGGAGCTGGAAAAAGCCGGCGCCGACGGTCTGGAGGTCAACATCGGCTTCCTGCCCAACGACGCGAAGATTCCCGGCACCGAAGTCGAGGAGCGCTACGTAAAGATTTTGGCCGCGGTGCGTGCCCATGTCGATCTGCCGGTGGCCCTGAAGGTCGGGCCCTACTTTTCTTCCTTCGCCCACCTGGCGGATCGTCTCGCCAACGTCCGCATGGCCGCCCCGCCGTTCACGGTCGGCTGGAGCGGGCCGGGCGAGACCGAAAAGAAGGTCACCTGGCAGGGCGCCGATGCCCTCGTCCTTTTCAATCGCTTCTACCGCTTCGATATCGACATCGACAATCTGCAGCTGGCCGGCGGCAACCCGTACAGCACCTCCGAGGAGATGCACGTGTCGCTGCGCTGGATCTCACTGCTGGCCGGGCGGGTGGACTGCGACCTGGCCGCCACCACCGGAGTCCATACCCCCCAGGACGCGATCAAGCAGCTGCTGGCGGGCGCCACGACCGTCCAGCTCTGCTCCGCCCTCTACCGGCACGGCTTCGCCCGCATCGGCGAGATCCTCGACGGCATGCAGAGCTGGATGGAGGACCACGGCTATACGCGGCTGGACGATTTCCGCGGCCGCCTCAGCCAGGCCCGCAGCGACGATCCGGATGCCTTCGAACGGGTGCAGTACATCAAGGCTCTGGTCGGCATCGAGTAAACTTCCGCTTCTGGCGCTTACTTGTCTTTTCAAACCGGCGGAATTATTATGGCAGTCTTCCAATCATCCAAGCTTGCACGGGTGTTGCGGATTCGGCCGGACCGCTTGCAGGCGGCGAAGAGTTTGATATGGATTTGCACGGACAGGACCCTATATCTGCGGCAGGTCAGACTGACGGCCACAACAGACTGAGGACTTAATGGGCATTGCTGCCGACATTGTCATTATCATCGTTGCCGGCCTGGCGGGAGCGCTGGTCGCCCATCGCCTGAAGCAGCCCCTGATGCTGGGCTACATCCTCGCCGGCGTCCTGGTCGGACCCTTCACCGGCGGCATCACGGTCGGTGACACCCACGAGATCGAAAAGCTGGCCGAGATCGGCGTGGCCCTGCTGCTGTTCGCCCTCGGCCTGGAATTCTCCCTGAAAGAGTTGAAGCCGGTCCGCGCCGTCGCCCTGATCGGCACACCGATCCAGATCGCCCTGACCACGCTGCTCGGTTTCTACATCGGCCGCTGGTTCGGCTGGGATATCCTGCCCTCCCTCTGGCTGGGTGCGCTGGTCTCCTTTTCCAGCACCATGGTGATCCTCAAGACCCTGATGAACCAGGGCGTCATGGGTACTCTGTCCAGCCGGGTGATGATCGGCATTCTCATCGTGCAGGACCTGGCGGTGGTGCCGATGATGATTATTCTGCCCCGCATCAGCGACCCGCAGGCCGGCCTGCCGGTGCTGGGGCTGGCGGCGGCCAAGGCCGCCGTGTTCCTGACCCTGATGCTGTTTCTGGGCACCCGCTGGCTGCCGCGTCTGCTGGCGATGATCGCCCGCTGGGAATCCCGGGAGCTCTTCCTGCTGTCGATCACCGCCATCGGCCTCGGCATCGGCTACGCCACTTACCTGATCGGTCTCTCCTTCGCGCTCGGCGCTTTCGTCGCCGGGATGGTCTTGAGTGAATCCGATTACGGCCACCAGGCCCTGAGCGACATCATTCCCCTCCGCGACCTGTTCGGTCTGCTGTTCTTCACCTCGGTGGGCATGTTGCTCGACCCGCGGTTCTTCGCCGCCAACTGGCAGGCGGTGTTGGCCCTCGTTCTGCTGGTTGGTGTGGGCAAGGGCGCCATCATGGCAGCCCTGGCCCGGATCTTCGGCTACGGCAACGTCATTCCCCTCGCGGTTGGATTCGGCATGTTCCAGATCGGCGAGTTTTCCTTCCTGCTGGCTCAGGCGGGCTTCGGCAGCGGCGCCCTGAGCCAGGACCAGTACTGGCTGATTCTCTGCGCCACGGTCATCAGCATGGTGCTGACACCGCTGCTCTCCGGCCTGACCAAGCCTCTCTATGATCTGCTCCAGCGGGTCTCCAGTAACACCCCCCTGACCTCCATCCATCTCGCCGAAGATGTCCTGAAAGATCATGTGGTGGTGGTCGGCGGCGGGCGGGTCGGTCAGCATGTGGCCAAGGTTCTGCGCCAGCTCGAGGTGGCCTTCGTCATTATCGAAGTCAATCATCGGCGCTTCGAGGAATGCAAGACCGCCGGTTTTCCGGCGATCTTCGGCGACGCCAGCCAGGACGAAGTCCTGCATGCGGCGAATATCGAGCATGCCCAGCAGCTGCTGGTCACCGCCCCGTCAATTACCCAGGCACGGCAGATTGTCCAGCATGTCCTGCAGCATCATCCTGATCTCAACATCGTGGTGCGGGCGGAGGGCGAGGAGCAGATGCGCGCTCTCTACCGCCTCGGAGTCTACATGGTGATTCTGCCGGAACTGGAAGCCGGCCTGGAAATCGCTCGGCAGACCCTGCTGCATCTGAAGATGCCGATTCCCGTCATTCAGCAATACACCGACGCCATCCGCAAGGAATTCTATCACCCTCTGGCCGAAGGGAAGGAAGAAGAGGCCGATCTCCGGCTATTGAAGCATGCCCGGAATCTGCTGGAGCTCTCCTGGGCCCGCCTGGCGGAGGATGGCCCCCTCAACGACAGATCCCTGGGCGAATTGGAGATCCGGCGCCGCCTGGGCGTATCCATCGTCGGCATTATCCGCAAGGGCCAGTTCATCCCGAACCCGGACGTAAACTTCCGCTTTGCCCAAGGCGACCTGGTGGCCGCCATGGGCAATGCCCAGCAGCTCGACGCCTTCAAAGCCTATCTCGAACAGGGGACCTGAACCCCTGGTCCCCTTTCCGAAACTGCATCTTCAAGCAACTTCCCGGAGACTGCGTTCCAGGATCTCCAGGCCCTCGCCGAGTTGGTCATCACCGATCGTCAGGGGTGCCAGCAGGCGGATGGTGTTGCCGTAGACCCCGCAGGACAGCAGGACCAGACCATTTTCCAAAGCTTTTACAGTCAGTCGTTTGGCGCGGTCCGCATCCGGCTCATGGCCGCCGTGGGCCTTGACCAGTTCGAAGGCGACCATGGCGCCGAGTCCCCGCACGTCGCCCATCGGCGGGCCCTGGGCTTGCGCCTTAAAGGCCCGGAGCCGCTCCAGCATCCTGCGGCCGATCACCTCACTGCGCTGGCACAGGCCCTCTTCCTCAATCACATCCAGCACGGCATGGGCCGCGGCACAGCCCAGCGGACTGCCGCCGTAGGTACCGCCCAGGCCGCCGGGCTCCGGCGAATCCATGATCGCGGCTTTGCCGATCACTCCCGACAGGGGCAAGCCGCCGCCCAGGGCCTTGGCGATCGTCATCAGGTCCGGTTCGATGCCGTAATGCTCGATGGCGAACATCCGGCCGGTGCGGGCGAACCCGGACTGCACCTCGTCGCAGATCAGCAGAATGCCGTATTGATCGCACAGCGCGCGCAGCGCCTGCAAAAACTCCGGCGGGGCGATGTAGAAACCGCCCTCCCCCTGCACCGGCTCCAGGATGATCGCTGCCACCTGATCGGGTTCGACATCCGCCTTGAACAGCCGCTCCAGGGCGGCCAGGCTGTCCGCCACGCTGACGCCGTGATGGGCAATCGGGAAAGGCGCATGGTAAATGGAATCGGGAAACGGCCCGAACCCCGCCTTGTAAGGCACCACTTTGCCGGTCAACCCCATGGTCAGCAGGGACCGGCCGTGAAAGCCCCCGCTAAAGGCGATGACCGCCGGCCGGCGGCTGGCGTGGCGGGCGATCTTGACCGCGTTCTCCACCGCCTCGGCGCCGGTGGTCATGAAAATCGTCTTGGCCTGGTCGATGGGCGCCAGCCGGTTGAGCCGCTCGGCCAGGGCGAGGTAAATTTCGTAGGCGGCTACCTGGAAGGCGGTGTGGACGAAGGCTTCGCTCTGCCGGGCCACCGCGGCCATCACCCTGGGATGCCGATGGCCGGTATTGCAGACGGCGATGCCGGCGGCGAAATCGAGGTAGCGCCGGCCCTCCACATCCCAGAGCTCGGCGTTTTGCGCGCGTTCAACAAAGATCGGCGTGGCCGAGGCCACCCCTTTTGGCACCGCCGCCGCACGGCGGGCCAGCAGATCGGCGTTGGTCATAATCGTTCCTCATCGGTCAGGAGTTATCATCAATCTGTCTGTTGGCCGGCGATCAGCAGGCCTCGAGCAGGGTGGCGATGCCCTGGCCGCCCCCTACACAGGCAGTTGCACAGCCGTAGCGGACCTCTTCGGTCTGCAAGGTGCGGGCGAGCGTTCCGACCAGGCGGATCCCGGTGGCTCCGAGAGGATGACCGATGGCCAGGGCTCCGCCGTTGACATTAACCTGGTCCGGGTTGAGCCCCAGCTGTTCGACTGCGTGCAGAACCACCGCACTGAAGGCTTCATTGATTTCCCAGCGTTTGATATCCGTCACGACCAGGTTCGCCTGAGCCAGGGCCTTCCGCGAAGCGGGAACCGGTCCCGTGCCCATAAGCTCGGGGCGAACCCCGGCGCTGGCCGTGGTCAGAACGCGCGCGGCAGGCTGCAGGCCCCTGGCCTTGGCCGCCCCCTCACTCATCAGCACCATGGCGGCAGCACCGCTGGTCAAGGGGGAGCTGTTGCCGGCGGTGATCCGGCCATCGTCTTTAAACACCGCCCGGAGCTCTGCCAGATCTTTGCTGCTGGTTTCCCGGCGCAGGCTCTGATCAATCGCCAGTTCGGCAGCCAGTTTCCCCCCAGGACCGCCGACCTGGAAAATTTCCCCGCGGAAAAACTCCCGGTCCAGCGCTGCCGCTGCCCGCTGGTGGGAAAGCACGGCAAACTCATCCATGGCTGCGCGGCTCAGTCCCTGCTGTTCCGCGAGAAGTTCCGCGGTCAAACCCATATTCAAGCCGGTGACCATATCCCAGTCTGCCGTCCGGCGATAAACCTTGGGATTGACCTTCATCAAGCCCTTTTCAAACAGGGCGGGGCCGACCGGCACGCGGGTCATATGCTCCATGCCGCCGGCCACGACGATCTCCGCCTGGCCGGCGGCGATCTGCAGGCAGGCGGTTTCAATAGCGGCCATTCCCGAACCACACTGCATATCGACAAACCGCCCGGGAACGGCGGCCGGCAAACCGCACAGCAGGGAGGTGGTTCGCCCGCCAAAGGTCCATTGCTCGCCAACGCCGAGGGCACAGCCGACGATGAAATCATTTACTTCTGCGGGCTTGACCCTGGCCTCCTCCAGCAATTGCGGGACAATTCCGGCCAGAAGCTCTTCCCCGGTCAATGGGGCGAAAGGATCTTTCTGCGGCT
This sequence comes from Desulfuromonadales bacterium, assembly GCA_035269105.1. Lineage (GTDB taxonomy): Bacteria > Desulfobacterota > Desulfuromonadia > Desulfuromonadales > BM103 > JAQYVZ01. The sequence continues at coordinate 3,832 of DATFJP010000288.1, read as the reverse complement.
CTTTGGGCCGGGCCCGGCTGAAGGCCGTGCGGCCGTAACTGCCGATGACGACGGAACGCATGCCTGCTCCTTATTCGCTGAGTCCGCACCATTCGCTCAGGAACAGTGCGTAGGCTTTGGCGGTCTGCATCACGCTGTCGATCCGCACCCGCTCGTCGACGCCGTGAATCGATTCCGACACCGGACCGTAGCAGGTGCCGCGGGCCCGGCCGAAATGGTGGAAGGCCCGCAGGTCGGTGGTGCAGGTGGAAATGTACTCCGCCGGCGGTTCGCCGGTCAGCCGCTGGTGGCAATCGGCCAGGGTCTGCAGGACGGGCTGCTCCGCCGAGACGGTATGGCCGTCCGAGCGAAAGCCGTAGAACGAGACCTCCGGCGGATACTCGCGCAGCCAGTCGTCCCCGGCGGCCGCCTCGGCCACGGTGGCTTCGATGCGGGCGGCGACCTCGGCAAACGCCGTGCCCGGGAAATAGGACATGCGGCCATGAATTTCCGCCTGGGCCGGCACCGTCGAGGGCCAGTCGCCGGCGGCAAAGATACCGATGTTCAGGTTGAGGGGATGGTTGAGACCGGCATAGGCCGCGGGCACGTTTTCGACGTTCATCTCCGCTTCGAGGTCACGCAGGGCCTGAATCACCGGGAAGCTTTTTTCGATGGCGTTGGTACCCGCCGGCGCCGACAGAACATGCACCGGCTTGCCCCGGATGAGGATTTTAAACCAGAGCACGCCCACCTGGGCCGTATACAGGGTCGGTCCGAAGGGCTCCGGGATCAGGACCGCGTCGGCGTCGTAACCCGCCGCGATGCAGCTGAGCGCGCCGTTGCCGCAGCACTCCTCATCGACCACCGTTTCGATGGTCACCGGCCCGTTCAGGCCGAAGCCGGCCGCATCGATCGCTTTCACCGCATAGGTCATGGCGGCAACGCCCGACTTCATGTCGCCGCTGCCGCGGCCGTGCAGCCAGCCGTTTTCGATCAACGGCTGATAGGGGTCCCGGCTCCAGGCGGCGGCCGGTTCAGCACTGACTACGTCCAGGTGGCCGTTGAACAGGGCGCTGCGCCCGCCCTCGCCGTCGGCGGGGCGTACCGCAACCAGATTGTCAATGCCGTCGTAATTCCAGGGACCCGGAGCGAAGCCGGGATGCTCCGCCAGCCGGCCCAGGTCGACCGGGACCCGGACCGGTGGATAGCCCAACGCCCTGAGTCTGTCTTCCATGACCGAAACTGCGCCGGCCTGGTTCTCGATGGTGCTCGGCTGGGCAACCAGGGCCAGGGTCAGATCGAGAATGTCGTCATGCAGTCCTGCGACCGCCTGGATGATGCGGTCCTGCTGCGGGGTCAGGCTCATGATGTCACCTGCTGCGTTTAAAAATGATCAGAATGTCGGCAGCTGGCCCGCAGGGACCAGCAGCTGCGCTTCGGTTTTGGCCACCACCTCGTCGACCGGGACCCCGGCCGCCAGCTCCCGCAGTCGCAGTCCCTCGCCGGTGACCTCGATCACCGCCAGGTCGGTGATGATCAGGCCGACGCAGGCCGGCGCGGTGAGCGGCAGGCTGCAGGTTTTCAAAATCTTGGGTGCCCCCGACTTGTTGACGTGCGTGGTCAGAACCACCACCCGCCGCGATTTCTGCGCCAGTTCCATGCCGCCGCCGATGCCCGGCGTCATTTTGCCGGGAATGATCCAGTTCGCCAGGTCGCCGTTCTGACCGACCTCGAGGGCGCCGAGAAAGGTCAGGTCGATCCGTCCGCCGCGGATAATGGCGAACGAGGTCAGGGTGTCGAAACACGCCGCGCCCGCCACGCAGGTGGTGTAGGCGGCCCCGGCATCGATCAGGTCGGGCTGTTCGCAGCCTGGAGCGGCGCGTCGGCCCATGCCCCAGATGCCGTTTTCCGAGTGGACGAACACCTGCTGTCCCTCGGGCAGGTAGTCCATGATCAGGGTCGGGATGCCGATGCCGAGATTGATATTCTGGCCGGGCCGAATTTCCCGGGCGGCCCGCTGGGCGATCCTATGCTTGTAATGCATGATGTTTCAGCACTCCGTAATCGGAACCGGTGCTTTCGATCAGAACCACGCGGTCGACGAACGCCCCCGGCAGATGCACCTGATCCGGATCGAGCGCGCCGGCCGCCACGATTTCCGCGGCTTCGACGATGACCAGGTCAGCCGCCATGGCCATCGCCGGGTTGAAATTAGAGGCGGTCCCTGTAAATACCAGGTTGCCCATCGTGTCGGCGCGCTCGGCGTGAATCAGGGCGATGTCGCCGCGCAGGGCCGGCTCGATCTTATATTGTATCCCGCCGACTTCCACCAGCCGGGAGGCCGCCGGGTTTTCCAGGTGCAGGCCGATATCGGTCAGGATGCCGCCCAGGCCGACCCCGCCGGCGCGGATTTTTTCCGCCAGGATGCCCTGCGGGTAAACCTCGATCTGCAAACGCCCGGCATGGCTCATGGCAACCGCCAGCGGGTTCAGGCCGACATGGGAGGCGATCAGCCTGCAGACCCGTCCCGCCTCGATGAGTCTGGAAATGCCCAGACCGGGCTCGTTGGCATCGTTTTTCACCAGCGTCAGTTCCCCGGTCCCCTGCGCCAGGACCTGGCCGAGCAAGGTGTGCGGCGTGCCCGGCTGGCCGAATCCCCCCACCAGCAGGGTCGCACCGTCGCGGATCGGGCGGCAGGCTTCGGCCGCTGTCTGCAGCTTAGACATCGTCATGAGCCACATCCGCGAGAAACTTCTTGGTCCGCTCGTGTTGAGGATTGCGGAACATCTCGGCAGGTTTGCCTTCCTCGACAATGTAGCCGTCGGCCATAAACACCACCCGATCGGCGACCCGCTCGGCGAACCCCATCTCGTGGGTCACGACCAGCATGGTCATGCCTTCCTCGGCCAGGTTTTCCATAACCTTCAGCACTTCGCCGACCAGTTCCGGATCCAGCGCCGAAGTCGCCTCGTCGAACAGCATGATATCCGGGTTCATGGCCAGCGCCCGGGCGATGGCAACCCGCTGCTTCTGCCCGCCGGAGAGCGTTCCCGGGTAACTGGCCGCTTTCTCGGCGATACCCACCTTGTCCAGCAGTTCGCGGGCTTTTCTTTCCGCGTCTTCCTTGGCTTCCTTGAGAACGTTGAGGGGTGCCTCCATGACGTTTTCCAGCACGGTCATGTGCGGGAACAGGTTGAACTGCTGAAACACCATACCCACCTTGGTCCGGATGCGATTAAGATGGCGCTGGAAGGAGCGCTTGCCGAGAGAGGTGTCGTTCAGCAGCACGCCTTCGATATAAATCTCGCCCGAGGTCGGCTCTTCAAGATGATTGACGCAGCGCAGCAGCGTACTCTTGCCCGAACCACTGGGCCCGATGATCGCCACCACTTCCGATTTCTCGACATTGAAGTGGATGTCCTTGAGGACCTCGTTTTCTCCGAAATACTTCTTCAGATTATGAATTTCGATCATCTGCATGGCTTGGTTTTCGGCCCCGGTCATCACTCACCTCCGCTCGACAGCGATTTTGGTTTCCAGCTTACTCAGCAAAACGCTGGTCGTCGTGGTCAGAATCGCATACAGGAAAGCCGCCATCAGGTACATTTCAAACGGCTTGTAAGTCGACCCGATCAGGCGCTGAGCGGTCAGGGTCAGTTCGACCAGGGTGATCGTCGAAACCAGCGACGTGTCTTTGATCAAAATCACGAAGTTGTTGCCGAGGGCCGGGATGGCCATGCGGATGGCCTGCGGCAGGATGATGCGTCGCATGGCCAGTGCCGAGCCCATGCCCAGACTGCGCGCCGCTTCCATCTGGCCGCTCGGCACGGAGATGATGCCGCCGCGAATCGTT
>DATFJP010000287.1:0-13772 GCA_035269105.1 Desulfuromonadales bacterium | reverse complement strand
GAAGGGCCGAATGCTCTCCCGACTTCGTCCTTGCCCGATCCACAAGACCTCTTTGCGATAGGGTTCGACCACCACCGTGGCATAACGATGCCCTTTATGCAGGGCGAACTCGTCCATGCCAATGACTTCGACCTTCGAGAGATCTACCGAGCCGACTTGGTCGCGCAGCGCCCGCTTGTCGATCTCTTTGACCTGGTCCCAGCCCAGGCCAAAGAAGTCGGCGACATGCTTGACGGTCAGAACCTGGCAAAGCCGGGCAACGCTCTCGGCCAGCCGTTGGGTCACCCGGGCATAGCGATCGAGCCAGGATAATCGCTCGATGCTCGGACCACAATGCGGACATAACAGCCGCCGACGGGGAACCAGCAACCAGGTCTGGGCATCCAAAATCGGCAGATCCCGCACTTTGCGGATGATCGTTTCATGGACCCGCCTCACCGTTAGGCCACAACCAGCACAACAAGGAGACCGATCCTCGATGGGTGCCAACTGGACCTCAAGGCGCTTTATGCCGTCAGCCTCAAGTCTCCGGGCGGTGACCACCCGATAGCCTTCCCATCCTCCAGCAACTGCGATAACATCAGATTCTGACAACGGCAGCCTCCTGCTTTTTTGATGTTAGGGGTAACACCAAAATATCGCAGTGCTGTCGTTGTCACCTACCTCATTTCTTCAACCTCCCCGATTTTCCCGGATGAACCTATAAAAAGCCCCGACACCGGAAACAACGGAAACGAGACATATTGAAAAGAGAGGGTGTTACGCTAGAGGGGGAGTGTCTTTCTGCTTGGCCTGATCGCTCTGATTGGACCCTTGTTGATATCTACCCAACCACTGCTGCGTTTGAAGCGGATTATCTCTTTGCTTTCAATGAGACGGGCAAGCTCGCTGGGTGTGACTTCGCCCAGCTCGCCGTTTCTGTAGATCACAGGTATCAGCAATTTTGCACCGGTATTATCAGTTCCCAGGAGTATGAAAAAGCGCCCTGGCGTCTGTGTGGGAGACACGCCAGGGCGAAATCCTGCTTGGGGTGAGGGAGGTAAGCAGGAAAAACCGGTACGAATTTATCTGTATTAAAAAAGCTTGTCAATTATAGATTAAAATAGGAGCGGTGGGGAGAGGGGGGGGAGAGAAGTGGTGCTAAAGAAAAAGGGCTCACAGGCGAAAATCCTGTAAGCCCTTGTTTTTTAATGGTGGAGCTAAGCGGGATCGAACCGCTGACCTCTTGAATGCCATTCAAGCGCTCTCCCAGCTGAGCTATAGCCCCATGAAGGATGATGTTTATATCAGGCGCTGCTGCTCCTGTCAATCCCTTTTTCGTGCGCTCCCGCAAGCAAAAAATTACAGAGTGATGCCGGTCAGCCGGGTCAGGGCCTCCTGGTATTTCTGCGAGGTTTTCTCGACGATTTCCGGGGGCAGCGGCGGTGGCGGCGCCTGCTTGTTCCAGTCCAGGGTCTCCAGGTAGTCGCGGACGAACTGCTTGTCGAAACTCGGCTGGGGACCACCCGGCTGGTACTGGTCGAGCGGCCAGAAACGCGATGAATCCGGGGAAAGGGCTTCGTCGATCCAGATCAGGCTGCCGTCGTCCAGGGTGCCGAATTCGAACTTGGTGTCGGCAATGATGATCCCCTTGTCGCGGGCGAAGGCCCGGGCCCGCTCGTAGATGGCGATCGATATCTCGCGGACCTGGTCAGCCACCTGTTGGCCGCAGAGGCGGATTGTTTCCGCGAAGTCGATGTTTTCATCATGCTCGCCGATCTCCGCCTTGGTCGACGGCGTGAAGATGGTCTCAGGCAGCGGGTCGCTCTCCTTGAGACCGGCTGGCAGGGGGATGCCGCAGATGCTGCCGAGCTTCTGGTATTCTTTCCAGCCGGAACCGGAGATATAGCCGCGGACGATACACTCGACCGGCAGCGGCCTGGCCTTGCGCACCAGCATGCTGCGCCCCTTGAGCCGGTCGCGGTAGGCATGGGTTTCCGCCGGGAAGTCGTCGACTTCAGTGGCAACGATGTGGTTCGGCAGGATATCGGTCATCTTCTCGAACCAGAAGATTGACATCTGGTTGAGAACCTGGCCCTTTTTGGGAATGCCTTCATTCATGATCACGTCGAAGGCCGAGATGCGGTCGGAGGTCACGATCAGCAGGTGCTCGCCGAGATCGTAGATGTCGCGGACCTTGCCGCGATTGACCAGTTTGAGATCGGAAAAATCGGTTTCGGTAACGATCAGATTCATGATTGCTTCTCCTCATCGAGCATATCCACCAGGCCCGGCGACATCTGAATGTTGGCCGCGGCACGCAGTTCCTCGACCCGGTTTTGTACGGCCTCGCTCTCCTTGCGGGCCAGAATCTGCTGGCGCAGTTCGGCGCGCCGGGCATCGTCGAGCTTGGTCATGTCGGCCGGCTCGCGATTTTTGACCTCGGCCACGATAAATCGCTCCTGCACTTCGAAAACCTGGTTCAGGCCGTCCCCTTCCGGCGCGTCGGCGAAGACCGCTGCCGAGATTTCCTCGGAGGAGCCGACACGCGGTACGAAAGGTGCGTAGCTCTGGGTAAAGGGGCCGGTCTCTTCCAATTCGTAGTCTTTCTGTTCGGCCAGCTCGGCCAGGGAGCCGCCCTCCCGGAGACCGACCACCAGCTGCTCGGCGGCCTCGCGGGCCAGGTCTTTGCTGCGGTCGCGCCGATAGGCGGTCTCGACCGCGGCACGCACTTCATCGAATTCGGGAATATGACTCGCCTTCCGCTCCTTGAGGCCGAACAGGATGACGCCTTGCTCGGTCATGACCGGGCGCGCCAGGGTGTTTTCGGCGAGTTGGAAAGCGGCGGCGACGATTTCTTCATTACGGCCGATGCCGTCGATCGCCTCCTGGCGTGAGAACAGGCCGGTTTCCTTCAGCCCCAGCTGATTGGCTTCGGCGGCGGCTTCGAGATCGCCGGTCTTGCGGTTGATATTGTAGGCATCCATGGCTTTTTCAAAAGCCAGCTGGCGGGCCTTTTCTTCTTTCAGGCTAGACTTGACCATGTCCAGGGACTCTTCGAGAGGGCGGACGCCCGCCTCGATGTAAGCTTCGCTCTTGATGATGTGAAAGCCGAAAGGCGTTTCGACGAGGTCGCTGATTTCGCCCGGTTGCAGCCTGAAGGCGACCTCCTCGAAGGCCGGAACCATCGTGTCGCGGGTGAAGAAACCGAGATCGCCACCCTGGACGGCGCTGGCCTTGTCGTCGGAATAGGTGCGCGCCAGTTCGGCGAATTCCTTGTCGGCTCGCGCATCGGCCAGCAGTTCGGCGGCGAAGGCTCGTTTCTTTTCACGAACCTCCGGTTCGGCGTCCTGTGCCACTTTGATCAGAATATGCGACGCCTTGACCTGTTCCTCGATTTCAAACTGGTCGAGGTGACGCCGGTAGTAGGTTTCCAGTTCGGCATTGTCGAAGGTGACTTCGTCCTGGTAGCGGTCAGGAATGAACTGCAGATAGCGCAGCGCGACCTTTTCGGGAACGCGGAATTCCTCCTGATTGGCCTCGAAATAGGCGGCCAGGGTTTCATCGTCGACCTTGACCTTGCTTTCGAACAGGCCGGGAGCGAGGCGGACGAAGGACAAATTGACTTTGGCGTTATTATCCCTGAATTCCTCTTCGACTTCTTCCTCGGTGGCGTCGATGCCGGCCTGCAGCTGCTGTCGGACCTTGTCGGTCAGCAGTTCCTTGCGCTGCATCTCTTCGAATTCGTCGGCATTCAGGCGCTGGTAGGCCAGGACCTGCAGGTAGCGGTCTTTGCTGAACCGGCCGTTTTCCTGAAAGGCCTGGATCGAGGCGATGGTTTCCACCAGTTCCTGTTCGGAGACGGACAGACCGAGGCGTTTTGCTTCGTCAAGGAGCAGGGCCTGTTCGATCAGGCCGTCGATCGCCTTCTGGGTCAGCTGCAACTGACGCTCCAGGGCAGGCGTAAACTGTTCCTGGTAGATATTGCGATACAGCTGGTAGAGATTGCTGTAAGCTGTCTGGAACTCGGCATAGCTGATGGTGGTGTCGTTGACCACGGCCACTGTCTCGGCGCCGCCGTCGTCTTCAGGTCCACCCGGCGAAGTCATCATCGCATAGCCGATCACGAAGCTGAGAATAATGATCGCAAAGGCGATTTTGATAAGAAAGGATTTCTGCTTGTTGCGGACGATGTCGAGCATTTGAAAAGGGTCTCCTGTCGAGGTTTAATCCTGAATTTCGAAACAAGGCCGAATGTTAGTCAATCACCCTGCGAAATGCAACACATTTCCCTTTTATTTCTTGAAATAGTACAGGGGGTTTGCTAGGGTTAACAGCATTTTTCGGTCACTGTGAAATGGTATGCCGCAAGGCCCTGAAAGGAGCAGAAAAACAAGATGATTAACCTGTTCGATGCCTTACTCGGCATATTTTCCAATGATCTGGCCATCGACCTGGGCACGGCCAATACCCTGGTGTACCTTAAAGGCAAGGGCGTTGTGGTCAGCGAACCCTCGGTCGTGGCCGTACGGAAAGACCATCATGGACAGAAAAAAGTCCTCGCCGTGGGCACCGAGGCCAAGAACATGCTTGGCCGGACCCCGGGCAGCATCGTCGCGATCCGACCCATGAAGGACGGCGTGATCGCCGATTTCGACATCACCGAGGAGATGCTGCGCTATTTTATCCGCAAGATCCATAATCGCCAGGCTCTGGTCCGGCCGCGCATTGTCATTTGCGTACCGTCGGGTATCACCCAGGTTGAGAAGCGGGCAGTGCGGGAATCTGCCGAATCGGCTGGTGCCAGAGAAGTCTACCTGATCGAGGAGCCGATGGCAGCCGCCATCGGGGCCGGTCTGCCGATTACCGAAGCATCAGGCAATATGATTGTGGATATCGGCGGCGGGACGACTGAAGTCGCGGTCATCTCGCTGGCCGGCATTGTTTTCGCGAAGAGCGTGCGGGTCGGCGGCGATAAAATGGATGAAGCCCTGGTTCAGCACATCAAACGCAAATACAACCTGCTGATCGGCGAACGGACCGCGGAACAGATCAAAATCCAGATCGGCAGCGCCTATCCGGAAGATGAAGTGCATACCATGGAAGTCAAGGGGCGCGACCTGGTCAGCGGCATCCCCAAAACCCTCGAAATCGATTCCAAGGAAGTGCGCGAAGCAATCAGCGAACCGATCAATGCCATCCTCGAGGCGGTACGCATCTCCCTGGAGCGGACCCCGCCCGAGCTTGCGGCCGACATTGTCGATAAGGGCATTGTCCTGGCCGGCGGTGGCGCCCTGCTGCGCAATATGGATCTTTTAATTCGGGAAGAGACCGGCCTGCCGGTGGTTATTGCCGAGGATCCGCTTTCCTGTGTCGTGATCGGCTCAGGCAAGGTGCTCGACGAGCTCGATTTGCTTAAACAGGTCACGGTGACATCCTGATCCAGTCCTCGCTCAGCCGATCGCCGGCACACAGTATCAACAGAAGGGGGCATGGCGCCCCCTTTTTTTGACGGATATCACCCATGTGGGAATGGTGGCGAAAAAACCGGGTGGTTCTGCTGGGCCTGCTCCTGCTGCTGGCTGCCCTGCTGTGGTACTCGGTCAGTCTCCGGCAGCAGAAGGAAACCAGTTTTTTTGAAACTCTGCTGATGGAGGCGACCGGCCCGGTGCAGTCCGCTTTTACCAGCCTTGTCCGCAGCACTGCCGACATCTGGGGCAGCTACATCAACCTGGTAGACACGGAACAGCAGAACCGCCGTCTTCGCGAACAGAACAGCCTGCTGAAGTCGGAGCTTAATCAGCTGAAAGAGATCTCACTGGAAAACCAGCGTCTGCGTCGCCTGCTGGAATTCAAGAAAACCCAGCCGGTCAAAACCCTGCCGGCTCGGGTCATTGCCGAAGATGCAACCAGCTGGTTTCGCACGGTGGTGATCGACAAGGGTTACGCGGACCAGGTCCATGAAGGGCAGCCGGTGGTCGCCGCCGAAGGCGTGGTCGGCCGGGTCATCCGCAACGGACCTCACGAATCCCGGGTTCTTCTGATCACCGATGCCGCTTCCGCCGTGGCGGCCCTGGTCCAGGACAGCCGGTCCCGGGGCATCTGCCGCGGCCAGGGCCGGGCGCTCTCCTTCGATTTCGTCCTGCGCAAGGAGCCACTGGAACTCGGTGAAGCCGTCATTACCAGCGGGATGGGGGGGGTCTTTCCGAAAGGTCTGCTGATCGGACACGTCAGCTCGGTCAACCGCATGGAGTTCGGTCTTTTTCAGGCCGTCGAAATCATGCCTGCCGTGGACTTTTCCCGCCTTGAGGAAGTTTTAGTGCTGCTGCGGGAGGTCGAACCATGAACCGGGTGCTGGTCTATCTATTGCTCAGCGGCGCGGCCATTGTCCTGCAGACTGCATTCCTGCCGCATTTTCTGCCGTACGGCTTCAAGCCCGACCTGCTTTTGATCCTGGTCATCTATCTCGGCCTTCACGAGCGAACCTGGCGGGGAGCAACGCTGGTTTATGCCCTCGGCTGGGCCTACGACGTCTTCGCCGGCAGCTTCCCGGGGCTGCACGGGTTTGTGCTGCTGGGCATCTTCCTGGCGGTGCGCGCCACTGTATCGCGGGTCAACGCGGAAAGTTCCCTGCTCCTGATGGGGCTGGTGCTGCTTGGCAGCTTGATGCAGGCGGTGCTGACCATTTTTGCCCTCGAGTTCTTCGTGGAAGGCAGTGATTTCTGGCCAATGATCTTCTGGCCCCTGCCGCTGCAGGTCGTATTGAACGTTTTGGCCGCCTTCATCCTGCTGCGTGCCGCTCTCTGGGGGCAATTACGGTTCATGCCGCGCCGTCGGGTTCCCGGCCTGCACAAACTGGACAGTCGCCATGGGACTTAATCCGCCACCGGAAGAAATTCCCGGCATCCGCCGACGCTTTATCATCATCTCCCTGGTTGCCACCGCGGTGTTTGTGATCCTGGCGTTGCGGTTGTGGTATCTGCAGGTCCTCGGCGTTGAGCATTACCGCGAACTTTCCGAGCGGAACCGGACCCGCTACATTGCCATTGATCCCCCTCGCGGCGCAATCTTCGATCGGCAGGGCCAATTGCTGGTCGATAACCGACCATCCTTCACGGTCTCGGTCCTGCATCAGGAAATCGATGGCCGGGAGGCCCTTTTCGAGCGCCTGGCGCATCTGCTCAATCTGGACGTCGAACTCCTTGAAACCCGCTGGCAGGCTGGGCTCCGGCTGCCACGCTATCGACCGGTCCCACTGGCTGTGGATGTCGGTCGTGCGGCCATGGAGCGCGTCCAGGAGAACAGTGTCGACCTGCCGGGAATCATTATCGAAGTCAAACCCCGGCGCGCTTTCCCGCAAGGCCGGCTTGCAGCGCATCTGCTCGGCTATCTTGGTGAAATTACGGAGCAGGAGCTGCAATCCGGTGATTTCCCGGGTTATCGTTCCGGCGATCTGATCGGCAAGACCGGGCTGGAAAAATTACTGGAAAACCGCCTCCATGGCCAGGAAGGACTGAAACGCATCGAAGTCAACGTCAAGGGGCGCGAGCTTCGTCAAGTCACCACCCGGGGTCCCCTGCCGGGACACCGCGTCTACCTGTCTCTGGACACTGATCTGCAGCAGGCGACGGAACAAGCGTTCGGCGAGCAGGCCGGCGCCGCTGTGGTCCTCGATGTGCACACCGGTGAGATCCTGGCGCTGGTCAGTCGGCCGACTTTCGATCCCGCCCGTTTCGCGCGGGGGATCAGCCAGGACGAGTGGCTCGATCTTCTGGAAGATCCGCAGCATCCTCTGCAGAACAAGGCCCTGCGCGGCCAGTACCCTCCCGGCTCGACATTCAAGATGGTCGTGGCCCTGGCCGCCCTGGAAGCCGGCGTGGCAGGGCCAGAGACCAGCGTCAACTGTACCGGGTCTTTCAGTTTGAGCCCCTCCTATCGGTACCGCTGCTGGAAGAAGGAAGGCCATGGTCGGACCGATCTGAAAAAGGCGATCAAGGAAAGCTGCGATGTCTGGTTCTACAAGACCGGGCTCGATGTCGGTATCGAGCGTATCGCCGATACGGCCCGGAGGCTTGGCCTGGGCGAGACCCTCGGTTTTCCCTTCGGCGGTGAACGGCCGGGACTGATCCCTGACCGGGAATGGAAAAAGGCGCGCTTCGGGACCAGCTGGTACAATGGCGAGACAGTGATCACATCGATCGGCCAGGGGTTCGTCCTGACCACGCCGCTGCAGCTGGCTACCATGACTGCGGCGTTGGCCAACGGCGGGACGGTCTGGAAGCCGCAGGTCGTCAACCGCATCGAAAATCTGGCAGGGGAGGTCATCTGGTCCTCGGCAAAGGAAGCTCTTACAGCGACCGAATGGTCACAACGAAATCTGGAGGTCGTGCGCAATGCCATGCAAGCCGTGGTCAGCGAACCTGGCGGCACGGCCTGGCGCAGCCGTCTGGAGGATCTGCCTTATGCCGGCAAAACCGGCACGTCCCAGGTCATCCGCCGCAAATCCGATGAAGAGGAAGAACTGGAGGAAGAAGCCGACATTGTCCCTTACCGATTTCGGGATCATGCCCTGTTTGTTGCTTATGCTCCCGCCGATGATCCGCAGATTGCCGTCGCCGTGGTGGTGGAGCACGGCGAACATGGCAGCAGCGCCGCCGCCCCGATTGCCAAGGCCATGATCGGGAATTATTTTCAACGCGATGCTGCCGAGAACCTTGCCAGGGCAGAACGCCGATGATGTTCGATCGCCGCTTGATTACTCATCTGAACTGGCCGCTGCTGCTTCTGGTCTGCCTGTTGGCGGGTCTTGGTATCGCCAATCTCTACAGTGCCACCTCCTCATGGACGACAGCCGCTTTGCCGGTCTATCTGAAGCAGACCTATTGGTTGGGCCTGGGCCTGATGATTGCTGTCATCATCTGCCTGGTTGATTACCGTCATTTGGAATATCTGAGTTTTCCTCTGTATGCGACGACCCTGGGTCTGCTCCTGCTGGTCCTGGTCGCCGGCAAGACCACCATGGGCGCCACCCGCTGGATCAACCTCGGAGGCTTCAACCTCCAGCCGAGCGAAATCATGAAGATCGTGATCATTCTGGCTTTTGCCCGCTACTTCAGTGAAAAAGCTCATGTCCGCGGGCTATCCCTCAAGGAACTTGCGATTCCAGGTTTGCTTCTCGGGGTGCCGGCAGGATTGATCATGAAACAGCCTGATCTCGGCACGGCCCTGCTGGTGATTTTCATTGGCGGCAGCATGGCTTTGTTTGCCGGAATCCGCCGTTCCGCCATGATCTGGCTGGGAAGCGGCGGGGCCTTTGCAATGGCGGGCGGATGGTTTTTTCTGCATGACTATCAGAAGCGACGGATCCTGACTTTTCTGAATCCCGAGCGGGACCCTCTCGGCGCCGGCTATCATATAATTCAATCGAAAATTGCGGTCGGCAGCGGCGGCATCCGGGGATTTGGCTTTATGAAAGGCACCCAGTCCCAACTCTCCTTTCTCCCCGAACGGCATACCGATTTCGCCTTCTCGGTGTTTGCCGAGGAGTGGGGTTTCCTGGGCTGTCTGTTGCTGCTGTTCCTTTATCTGCTGGTTGTTCTGTGGGGACTGTATATTGCCCAGAAGGCGGGCGACCGGTTCGGCATGTTCATCGCATTCGGGGTTACGGCCATGTTGTTCTGGCACATTGTGGTCAACCTCGGCATGGTGATCGGTCTGCTGCCGGTCGTGGGGGCGCCCCTGCCGCTGTTTTCCTACGGTGGAACCAGTATGATCACGACTATGATCGGCATCGGACTGCTTCTGAATGTGAGCATGCGCCGATTTACCTTCTGACCTTTCATCAAAATCACGACTCCGCACATTCCCCATTTGCTAAAATGACCCCACCAAAAAGTTCCTTCAGTCTGCAGACCAGCCTGGTTGTTCGCGCGGCAGGATAAAAATCCTGTGTTATAGTTTCAGCGAAAAATTCGTTCACCGGCAGTGAACTGTCCCTGTCGGTGAAAAAATTACTTCCTGCTGACGGGATTTTTTGGTATGCACCAAGCACAATTCTGGGAATCTCTCGAAAATCAGAAAGTTCACTGCCATCTCTGCCGTTTCCATTGCGTCATCGCCGAGGGACGCAGGGGACGCTGCGGCGTTCGGGAAAACCAAAGCGGGACCTTGTACTCGCTGGTTTACGGCCGCAGCATTTCGGAACAGGTCGACCCGATTGAGAAAAAACCCCTGTTTCATTTTTATCCCGGCTCCCGTTCTCTTTCCATCGCGACGGTCGGCTGCAATTTCCGATGCCTGCACTGCCAGAACGCCGATATCTCCCAATGGCCCCATGAGCGGGGCAATATCCCCGGCAGCCCGCTGGAGCCGGTGCAGATCGTGAAGGATGCCGCAGAACGGAATTGCGTCAGCATCGCCTATACCTATACCGAGCCGACCATCTACTTCGAATATGCCTACGATACGGCAGTGCTGGCCAGGGAGGCCGGCGTCAGAAATGTCTTTGTGACCAACGGCTACACCACTCCGGAGCCATTGGCAAAGATCGCCCCCTACCTGGATGGAGCCAACGTCGATCTCAAGGGCTTTTCGGACAGTTTCTACCGCGAGGTGACCGGTGCTTCCCTGGACGGGGTCCTGGAATGCCTCAGGGACTATCGACGGCTGGGCATATGGATCGAAGTGACCACATTGGTGATTCCGGGCCTGAATGACAGCGATGCCGATCTGAACGGCATTGCCGAGTTCATCGCCGGTGAACTCGGCGTGCATGTGCCTTGGCACGTGAGCGCGTTTTATCCCACCTACAAGATGCTCGATCGGCCGCCAACGCGGGTCGAAAATCTTCTGAAGGCCCGCGCAGCGGGCCGCCGGGCCGGCTTGCAGTATATTTACCTCGGCAATGTGCCAGGCACCGATGGTGAGGATACGCTCTGCCCGGGGTGTGGCGCGGTGGTGATTCATCGCCGGGGGTTCCGGCTGCAGGCCCTTAACGTGCAAGGGGGGCAATGCGCCGAGTGTGGTCATGAGGTGGCCGGGGTCGGTTTGGGATGAAGCTAAAAAAAATGGCTCATCCGGAAATTTCGGGGGAGTTTTTGCCGGAGTTTGAGCTGCCGATCTGCTAAGTGTCAGCCTTCGAACCGGGGGCGCGTCCCCGGGTTGGCGGCAGAGAAGATGCAAGATGGAGAATCATATATCATGGCTCCCCGGAATTCCCGGATGAAGCCAAAAAAATCGGCCCCTCAAATGCGGGCCGATTTTTTTGTCGTCCTGTCTCGCTCTTCAGGACCGTTTTTGCCAAAGAAATTGCAAGAGGGGCGGCTCAGAAACGGTATCCGACGCTCAGGCCGACCAGGTAGATATCAGATTCGTATTCGCCGTTGGCCGTGCTGATCGGTTGTCCGGCCAGGATCGAGCCCAAGGGGTCGCCCAGACGGTTGTCCTTGGTGCGGGCTTCGTGGTGTTCGTAACCAAAAGCCCCGGCAATGGTCCAGGGGCCGAACCCGGCCTCGGCCCCCAGGGTAAACAGGTGGGCGTCGGTGTCGGGAATGATCGGTTCGAAGGTATTGTCCGGCACGGCGTTTTTGCCGTAAAGGTAGCCGGCATTGATGGCCCAGGTTTCGTTGACCCGGTACTGTCCGCCGATGTTGTAGGTCCAGGTCGCATCCCAGTCGCGCGGGGTGACGTTGGTGGCTTGACCCAGAACCGGCGCGTCAAACTCGATTTTTAACTCTTCGGTGGACTCCCAGTCTTCCCAGCGTACGCCGACTTCGATGACCAGCGGTTCTGTGATCCGGAAGGCGACGCCGGCCGTGGCCTGGGCAGGCAGGCGGATGTCAGTGCTGGCGGCGGTTTCCGGGAAGGCCGTCCCGAGGAACGGATGGACATTGTCGAAGTCAACGTCCGCGGAGTTGATGGCGACGTCGATGTGGCTGCGATAGGTAGCGCCGAACGAGATGCGGTCGGTGAACTTGTACAGGAGGCCGAGGTTGTAGCCGGCGCCCCAGCCGTCGCCTGCGAACTCCTGATCGACGTCGGCAAGCGGGGCGGTAAGGTTCGGCAGTGGCGCGCCCTGGTTTTGGAGAATGGTATAAGCTGCGGTTTGATTGATTTTGCTTTCCAGGGTCGCTTCCATGTAGAGCATTGAAAAACCGGCCGCCAGTGAAAGCCGGTCGGTGACCCGCCAGGACACGGCCGGATTGATGTTCATGGTCAGGACTTCGCCCGAAGTGCCCAGGTAGCGGCCTTCGTAGTCGTCGTCCCAGGTGTTGGACAGGCCGAAGGGGAAGAACACCCCGAAGCCGGCAGTCAACCGGTCATTGACCTGGTGGGTGTAGTAGAAGGTGCTGGGAAAGTTCCACCCGCCATCGCTGTCTTCGGTACCGCCGCTGTCCAGAGCTACGGAGCGGTCAGAAAAGATCCCCGTGCTGCCGACTTCGATCCCGCGACCTGGGACATCATTGAGCAGGGCCGGGTTGAAGTACAGGGAAGAAGGGCCGGTGGGGTGGGCGACCACGGCATTGGCCTGGCCGAGACCGGATGCTCCCTGAGTGAAGACGCCGAATCCCGATGCCCCGGCAGTCAGCGGCCAGGCCAGGACCAGCAGGATGAGCAGGACCGATCGTTTCAGCCGCGAATTATTAGAATAGAACATGGCAAACTCCTCGTTTCATTGCTTTGTGGATGTTGGATATGGTACAAACGACTCGTTTCTTGATATTTTCATATACTTTAATTTCGCGGAAGGAAGAATTATGAATTCATTGTCCTATTTTATGGAAAGTTCGGAGGAAACCTCGCGTCTGGATTCTAAAACCGATACCGCGGTCGTCCTTTCCCAGGCACGCTGGGCCGGCTTGCATCCCGGCATGAGCGTCGTCGATGTCGGCTGCGGACCCGGCAGGACGTCGGCGGCCCTGATCGAGGCCGTGCGTCCCGGGGGGCGAGTGGTCGGCCTCGATGCCTCGGCCGAGCGGCTGGAGTACGCCCGCCGGCAGTACAGCACCGATGGTCTCACTTTCACTCGGCATGATGCTTTGGAAGACCTTTCGGAACTGGGCGTTTTTGATTTCGTCTGGTGCCGGTTTTTCCTGGAATATCACCGGGAATCGGCCGACCGTCTCTACGCCAACCTGAATCGCCTGGTTCGGCCCGGCGGCATCCTCTGCCTGATCGATCTCGACTACAATTGCATGACCCATTTCGGCCTTCCGGACCGCCTGGAAAAGGCTATTCATCGGATTATCGACTGCCTGGGCCAAAATTCGGACTTCGATCCTTTTGCCGGTCGCCGCATCTACACCCGGATGTTCGATATGGGCTACACCGAACTGGATGTCCAGGTCAGCGCCCATCATTTGATTTTCGGGACTCTCGAAGAAGGCGATCGCCGCAATTGGGAGCAGAAGTTGAAGGCCGTGGCCCGACAGACCTCTTCCGCCTTCAGTGACTACCCGGGAGGCTATGAAGAATTCGCAGATGAATTCAGGGAATTCTTCGAAGGCCCCCGCCGTTTCACCTACACGCCCATGGTCCTCTGCCGGGGCCGCAAGCCCCTAGTGAAGTAACTCCCCCTCCTGCGGCGGGGCGACAAAACTTCTGATTCTCTCCAGGCCTTGCGGGTCGAGCCGGGTAAATTCCATGCCGTTGCCCTGGGGAAAATCAGGCTTCGCCCGGCGATCGTCGAGGTTGGTCCAGACCACCTTGGCCACGGCCTCGATCGGCGGATTGTCCTGCCCCGGCAGTTTGAAGCTGATCTGTACCTCAGTTCCTTCACGAAGCGGACTGTCCAG
>DATFJP010000286.1:0-4101 GCA_035269105.1 Desulfuromonadales bacterium | reverse complement strand
GGGCAACTGTGAGGAGTCTCTCGGCACGAAAGCTGCCGATTGCGGCTGCGGCTTCGATGACGGAACGACCTGCTCGTTGTTGTCGATGGACTGGTACCGCTACGCCAATGAACGGATATCGGAGGCTGACCGGGTCTGGATGAAAAGCCTCCCCCACCACATTCGATTGACCGTGAATGGCAAGAGCATCCTGATTGTGCACGGCGGCGTCGAACGCATCAACCGGTTTGTCTTCCCTTCGACGGCTGAGTCGGTCAAACAGACCGAACTTGATTTGGCCGGTACGGATACCCTGGTTGGTGGTCACAGCGGTATTCCCGGCGGCCAGATGATCAAAGAGAAGGCCTGGATGAATGCCGGGGCCATCGGCCTGCCCGCCAACGACGGGACCCCTGACGGCTGGTACCTGGTTTTAAGGCCCGCAGGAGAAAGGCTGGTCTGCCGTTGCCAGCGATTACGTTATCCCGTCGAACAAACGGTCAGAAAAATGCAATCCGCGGGGATGGTCAACGGTTATGCGGGCACATTGCACACCGGTCTGTGGCCGAGCATGGATGTCTTGCCGGACGCAGAACGGTCATTACAGGGTCGGCCAATCGAGCTGAAGGAACTGTTCTGCTAGGAAGGGAAAATCACAAACTCGGAAAATGAAATTATCCCTGCGGTTTTCGCATCCCCCCTTCCCCAAGGCCCCAGGGACTCGCCCTGCCATCTCCCTCAAGATGTCAGGGCATTTTTTTTTGCATCAATACTTTTATGCTGAAGGAACATTGAGACTGGAAGAGGCCATCCCAGCACGACTAGGCAGACGAGGAGGAACGTTGGCAGCACCAAGCGAGACGTCGCAGGCAAAAAACGTGGAGAACAAACCTGCCCAGCTACTGGATCGGCCCTGTGAACAGCCAGTCATTGGCTTTAACGCTGGCGTGGCAGTTGATGCATCCCTCCACCTTGCCCTCTTTCTCAATCGTCCCGTCGGGTGCGTATTTGATCCAGAAATAATTACCCGCTTCCGCATTGTAGCCATGCTTCTTGTACATGACCGTAATAGCGGCAAGCTTCTTTTCCGGCGTGTAGTTTTCTTTGACGACAATAGCACCATGCGGCAGGGAACCCGCCTTGTTCTGAACTGCAGTATAGGCAGCCTCATTGAGATAGGTGGTCAGGAAGGCGCCATGGGGATGCTGGCCCTCGTAAAGTTCGCCTTTGCCCGGCCAAAGCTGCCAGTCCTGGTAAGGATTGACGTTGGAGATATAGTCGATAACCGCATTGCCATTCGTCATGGGCAGACCGGCACCGCCATTGGCAAAGCCCAGGACAGGCATCAATACCAGACCAGCAAGCAGAAGCATCAGCCAAATACACTTTTTCATCTGTACTCTCCTTTTTGAAAAATTTGACGACTCTCGCCAGGTTTTTATCGAGGCGAGGTAAAATTCTATCTTGGATATCTATTCCGTCAAGATCTGCGGGGGGAGTCCTGCGAAGGAAGGCAGGCCCCCGTGGCCGCCCAGGGCAGGCACAGGGGCCTGCCCCTACAACAAAATTCGAATATTTAACCACCGGGGTAATAGCGTCTCTCTGGCCGAGCGAGTCTCTACCCCCCTGTTCGAAACCCCGGATACAGGAGCATGCCACCGTCAGCATAAATCGTTGTGCCGGTGATATAATCCGCGGCATCCGAGGCCAGCCAGACCGCTATTTTTCCGATATCTTCGGTCTCCCCGATTCTGCCATAAGGGATCAATTCACAGAGTTGATCGGCCGCTTCCGGCGTCTCCCAGGCATCTCGGTTGATTTCTGTCTTGATGGCACCGGGACCAATACTGTTGACGCGGATCTTATGGGGAGCCAGCTCCTGGGCCAGGGTTTTCATAAAAAGATTCATCCCGCCTTTGGCGGCGGCATAGTTGGCATGACCGGCCCACGGTATCGACTGGTGAACAGAACTGATGAAAATAATCTTGCCCGCCGCCCGGGATCGCTCCCTAACCACACCCCGGCGGCAAAACTCCCTTGCTGCAGCCCGGGAGCAGAGAAACGCGCCTGTGAGATTGACATCCAGGACGCTTTGCCATTCTTTCAGACTCATCTCCAGAAAAGAACTGTCGCCCTGTATTCCCGCATTATTGACCAGAATGTCCAGCGTGCCGAATTTCTCAATGACCTGTTGGAACATCTTTTCAACCTGGTCCTCGTCGCTGACATCCGCGGCATGAGAAAAGGCCTTCTGACCCTTCTGCTCTATCTCGGCGATAACTTCATCGGCATTGTCTGCGGGCAGGTGGTTGATCACGATATCAGCACCTGCTGAAGCGAGATGCAGAGCAATGGCCCGGCCGATTCCCCGATCTGCACCCGTAACCAATGCGACTTGTCCATCAAGTGACATATCAAACATCGACAACACTCCCTTTACTTTCCTGGCTCACTCCGGTTAAGGCGCCAGTCGTAATCCAGATACTCAACCGCGAGGTTTCCAGCCTCATTTTCAAGATATTCCCTGTCCTTCTCCCTGAACATGTACGGGGCGACGAACCGGATGTAGTCCGTCTCCGTTTCGCCGAAGTCATCGCCATACCATTGGAAGACCTTCGGCAGGCGAACGACTTTTCCCTCCCGATCAATCCGCACTGCGGCATTCAGGAAAGTCCGGCCTGAAACCTCGAGATCCTCATCCAGGGTTTCGGCGCTGTACACCTCGATCGGCGGACAGGTCAGCGAAGCACAGACCAGGGCGAAATGGATGCGGGGATCGATTGGTTCGATCACCTGCTTGCTGCGTGGATCCTTATCGCCGAAGGGATGGATAAGGGACCCGGGAAAGCGATGGTTCCCGCGTAGAATGCCATGCTCGATATCGTCCGCGGTAAACTCCATACCACCGATTCGGTAGCCGATGCGCCGGAAAAACCGGGTCACCTCTTTGACAGAATCGCGGATACCCAGTTCGACGACGCCATGGATGACGAGGACATTGTACAGGTTGACCCAGAAGGCGATCCGTTCTGTCCTGGTTTTGAGCACATCAAGGTCGAATGCCTGAAGTTCCCGGCTTTTCCGTGCGTAACGTTGGTAAAGTTCGGAGCCGGCCATCTCCTCATAGGCGATCCGGCCGGCGTCGGTTTTGAAAAAAGCACCGCGCAGCAGATTCATCAGATGCTTGAGTTCGCCGGCAAGCTCCTCGACGGGGGTTTCCTGTGCTGCCTCTCCTTCATTGAGAAGGTAATGCTTTGCAAAGAGCAGTTTTTGATCGAAACTTTGGGCCAGGGTTCTCTGTGGGATTTCGCGTTGACGCTCCTCGCGAGCTCTGCACAACTCGAAAACGCTGTTGATATAGCCGATGTGAGTGAACGCCTGTGGGAAATTCCCGAGCGGCTCGCGCCAGAAAGGGTCATACTCCTCGGCAAACAGGCCCAGGTGATTGGCCGTCCTTTCCAGGCGCAGCAGAAGGATTTGAGCCTCGTCCAGTCTTCCCTGGCCGATCAGGTTATCAACCAGCCAGAACGTACAAAGCTGAAAGGTGCCCTCTCTTCCTTTCAGGCCATCTTCACCTCGATAACGGTAGACGAAGCCTTCTTCGCTCAGCTCGCGCTGAATCGCTTCAACGGTAGCAACCATGCGTGGATCATCATAGGGCAGGAATCCGTAGAAAGGCAGCAACAGGTTGCTGGCGTCGAGCTCCTCGGTCTCGTAATGCTGGACAAAAGCATTTTTCGATTCACACCAGCCCTTATCCATGACCTGCCTGCGAATAGCATCCCGGGTTTCTTGCCATAAATCTCGATCGCCCGAAAACCCGTACCGGTCAGCGATGGTAAGGCCGCGATCGAGAGCCGTCCAGCACATGACCTTGGAATAGACAAAATGCCAGGGCCCGCCCCGCACCTCCCAGATCCCCGAATCGGGTTCCTGCCAGACCTTCACGACCTTGTCGCAAATGGAGCGCAGAAAGGGCCACAGCCCCATATCGATTTTGCCGACATAGTTCGACAACCGCAGGGCGGCATCCATAATTTCCCCATAGATGTCGAGCTGTTTCTGATCATAGGCGCCGTTGCCGATCCGCACCGGGGTTGAGTTTTTGTACCCCTCCAGATG
>DATFJP010000285.1:0-4867 GCA_035269105.1 Desulfuromonadales bacterium | reverse complement strand
GGATTTGTAAATGTCGATATCGCCGGCGTAGGTAAAAACCTTTGGGTTTATGAGAAATTCTTGCACTGTAACTAAATAGTGCTTTAAAAATATCCTTTAGATTTCAAGAAGGGCATTGAACTCAATGTCTTTCCTTTTTCGCATTTTTAATTGCCGACAGCGAAAAGCGAGGCCAGATAAGCCACCTGCATGGGGTGCAGGGGGTCGGAGGTCAAATCCTCTCGCCCCGACCATCACTACGGAAAAACGGAGAAGGCTTTTCATAGTCTTCTCCGTTTTTTTTGCGTGGACCAGTCAAGGCGCTACGCGCCATGCCTGGCACACGCAAAAACAGGGCGATTCGTGAATCGTCCCTACGAATAACAACGACGTGTAGAGGGGAGTAATCGATGAGAAAGATTATCAGTTTGATCCACGATGACTTTGAGGATCTGGAATTGTGGTATCCGATTCTCCGGGCACAAGAAGCCGGATTTGCTGTGGATATTGCTGGAGAACAGGCAAACCATACCTATCACGGGAAATATGGCGTCCCTGCCGTGTCAGACCTGTCGTATGCAGAGGTGCGTGTCGGTGACTATGAGGGGCTTCTGATCCCTGGTGGCTGGGCTCCAGATAAAATCAGACGATTCCCGGACGCGCTTGACATCGTCCGGACCATGCATGCACATGGACACGTCATCGGGCAAATCTGCCATGCTGGCTGGGTGAGTATTTCTGCAGGAATTTTGCAAGGAAAACATGTGACGAGTACACCTGGCATCAAAGATGACATGCAAAATGCTGGCGGGCTGTGGCATGATCAACCGGTTGTTGTCGATGGCAATCTCGTATCAAGTCGACGACCACCAGATCTCCCCGAGTATATGAAAGCGTTCCTCACCGCCTTATCGACGTAGGCCAGAACACGCGAGACAATCGCGACAAAACGTCGAAGGCTGGGGTCAGGCTTCCTGGGTTGACAGTTCGTGTTGCCGGGGACTTGGAAACGCTTCCATAGAGGGTCGGATCAATTTAAAGAATTGAAATCACACAATATCATTGCTTAAATATACCCAACCCTCGCCCTATGGCCCTGTTTTTTGGCGCCAAAATCAAGCCATGCGTTTTTAATACACGCAAAACCAAATGGATGACATCTCCTGAATGATCCACCTTCACACCAGCAAAACATTCAGCGACGATCTGGCCAAAGCAGGTTGCGTTATCCCGTCAGCAAAAGAGAAAAATGCCGGCTGGAACTGGTACGCTCATCGCATTATCCTGATGCGCAGGAAGTGCGTCATCGTCATGGAAGAGGCCAGTCGCTACGCGCTGATCTTTGCCGGTTTGAAGAAGCGTGACTTCGCTGAGTTCGACAAGGTGCTGAGTTCACGGATTGTCGCCGAGGCGAGCTGGTTGTGCGACCTGTCGCACCCCGGTCCAAATGAGCTATTGATCACGGCTTTTGAGCGGCAATGATCCTGTCATCTTTCCCAGGGATTGAATACGCGAGACCCGCAACGCTCGAAATCAACAACGTTTCTCGTGACAAGGGTAAGCCCATTGGTCTGGGCCGTGGCGGCCAATAAGGAGTCGATTACCGGAAGCTTGCTGCCGTTTTTTTCAGCCTCTCCCTGCATTTTCCCCCAAGCAACGGCCACGGATGTGTCTATCGGCAGAATCCTGCCTGCGAAACGCTCTGCGAGGTCCTGCTCAAGCCATTCGCGCAAGACATTTTTCCGAGACACGTCCTGCAACTTAGCAATACCCTTTTCCAATTCGCCCAGGGACAGCACACTCAGAAAGAGCTTCCCTTCCTCCACCGAATCGATCCATCGAACCACCACCTGGTTGGGGCGAGCTTTAACCATTTCCGAAATGACACAGGTATCCAGAAGGAAGGTCACAGATCGACCTCTCTTCCTGTGTCGCGGTTCCGGTCAAAGTCCAGTTCAATTCCGTGCAGTGGTGATGCCTTGAAAAACTGCGACAGTGGTGTTTTGGCCCTGGTCAGTTCTCTGTACTGCTCAATGGACACTATGACAGCAGCCGGTGTGCCGTGGAGAGTAATTGTCTGCGGCTGCCCACGCCGCGCTTCTTCAACGACGCGGCTCAAACGGTTTTTAGCCTCTTGCATCTGCCACTCACCGGTGTGCCCGGAGGATTCTTTGCGAATTCCCATGGTGCCTCCTTTCATTCTGGCTAGACTGTCTAGATTATAGTTGAACCTGAACGGGATTGCAACCAGGAGATAAAAGAATGTATTATAAAAGCGATAGTCGTTTCTGAATGTGAAAATCAAACCGCGACAAAACGCCCGATTAGACCATGGGTAGGGGCAATTCATGAATTGCCCCTACGCATCATTCCCACCTGTATCGAAAAGTGTTAACATTCCCGGCATGCTCAATTTTCATTCCAGTAAAGCCACGACCGAGTCGCTGCAGGAGGCGGGGACACTCACCCAGGAGGTTCCTCCGGTCCCTGGTAAACGACCAGAAAATCAACCGGACAATTTGTCCCAGGATAACCATATGATCGACCCCGAGCCGGATTCGAAAATCGACCTGCAGTATGCTTACGAACCATCGCCTGCGCCACCTCCCAGACAAAAGGGCGCCCTGCGCAAGTATGTCATGCCGATTGGCTTGCTGGTGATTTTCCTGCTCAGCAAACTCAAGTATCTGGCCGTGCTGCTGCAGGTCGGCAAGTTCAAGACCTTCATTACCATGCTGATCAGCATTTGGGCTTACGCCGTGTTCTGGGGTTGGCCTTTTGCGTTCGGCTTTGTTGCGCTGCTGTTTATTCACGAGATGGGGCATGTGGCCGCCCTGCGGATGATGGGCATCAAGGCGACAGCGCCGATGTTTATCCCGTTCATGGGGGCCTTTATCGGCATGAAGCAGATGCCTGACAATGCTTTTGATGAAGCGGTGATGGCTTATGGCGGCCCTTTGCTCGGCACACTGGGGGCGATTGGCTGCGCCGGAGCTGGCCTGTTGACCGGCAATCCGTTCTGGTATGCCCTGGCGATGACTGGCTTTCTGCTCAACCTGTTCAATCTGCTGCCGATCTCTCCTCTCGACGGTGGGCGGATTATCGGGGTGATCAGTCCCAAAATATGGATTGTCGGGCTGATCGGGGCGATCGGCCTGTTTTTCCTGACCTGGTCGCCGATCGTGGCCCTGATTGTGATCATGGGCAGTTTTCAGGTCTATTCCTCCTCTAAAGGTTCGGCCGCTGAGAGGGCCCGCTACTATGCGGTGTCGCGAGGCAAACGAATCGGCATGGGGCTGGCTTTTCTGGCCTTGCTGGCGATCACCTCTGTCGGCATGCTGGCGATGCAGGTTCCTCTGGATAAGTTTGAGCAGCAGAATGACATTGTGCGGAAGATTTAGATCCTGGTACAGACCGGATTGAATCGAATCCACTACACCTATCGTTTTCAGTCGTTTTCAGGACAGGACCAAGCCAATTCTTCAAAATTAATTGTAGATTTCTGGCATTCGAAGAGCGTCGGGAGGCCGGCGCCATTTCCGCGCAACTGTCCCGTTGACCCGCTCCCACAAATCCGCCAGGAGAAAGGCTCGTCAAGCAGGGTTGCCCGGCGGTGGCGGCGGATCGATTCAAAACCATGACCATAAAGCTGCATGCCGGTGCCGTGAAACAAGACTTCCCTTCAAAAACCACATAATTTTGGTAAGCTGCGCTTATGTGCGGACGTTTTACATTAATAATCAGCCCGGAGGACCTGGTCGACTTTTTCGCCCTTGGGAAGTCCTTTGACTTTGAACCCCGCTACAACATCGCGCCGACCGACAGCATTCCGGCTATTCGGACGGAAGAGGGCGAGCGCCGGCTGGTCAAGCTCCGCTGGGGCCTTCATCCTTTCTGGGCCGATAATCCGCCCGATAAGTCCGGCAAAATGATCAACGCGCGGGTTGAAACCTGCCATAAAAGCCCCGCCTTCAGGGCCGCATTCAACCGGCGCCGCTGCATTATTCCGGCCTCGGGCTTTTATGAATGGCAAAGTCGCGGCAAAGGCCAGCAGAAACAGCCCTGGCATATTCGTTTTTCCGATCACCGGCCAATGGCTTTTGCCGGTCTCTGGGAACGCTGGGAAGATCCGCAAGGGAAAAGACAGGCTGTTGAGTCCTGCACCATCATTACCGGCCCTGCCGGTGAAAAGCTGGAACCAATCCATGACCGCGTCCCGATCCTTCTGAAAACCGAGAATTTTGCCCGCTGGCTTGATCCGCAGGAAGATGACACGGAACGGCTCAGATCCATTCTGCAGCCCTACCGGGGCACGGATTTCGCTATTGATCGGGTCTCCACCCAGGTGAATAATCCGCGGAATGACGGACCCGAAGTTTTGGAATTGAAAGAGGCCAAATAGCATTTATCCGGCATTTTTTCTGCCGCCAAACCGGGATTTTGCCCCGGCCGGCATCCGACTGGCTCCGGCATCGGCAAACGGGAAGAAAACCGGATAAACCATTCGCGGCCTGAAGACCGCTCCCACAAAATCACCATCCTTGATTTGATCCGGTTCTGACGTAAACTTTCCGTTCAAAGCCAGCCGCCCCGTAAAGCTGGTCAAACTCCGGCCCCATGCTAAACTGGAAGCAAAAATCAGAAAGCACAAGGAGTTCCTGACATGCCGTGGGATGCCGCTCTCTGGGCTGAAAATCTCAGTCGCGTTTTTTCACAGGAAATTCTGCCCTGGTTGCCGAAGCTGGGGGCAGCGTTTCTGCTGCTGCTGGTCGGCTGGCTGGCCGCCCGCCTGATCCAGTTCGTGACCGGCGTTATGCTACGCCGGCTGCGGGTCGACAAGCTCGGCGAGCGGGCCGGCGCGGAGGACTTGCTGCAAAACCTCGGTTTG
>DATFJP010000284.1:0-5594 GCA_035269105.1 Desulfuromonadales bacterium | reverse complement strand
GGAGGCTTTGGCCGAGTCCTACGCGGAGCAGATGACGGCCCTGGTGACCGCCGGGGTCGATGCCCTGATCCTCGAAACCTGCCAGGACCTGCTGCAAATCAAAACCGCGCTGACCACCTGCTACGAGGTCCTGGCGCAAGCCGGCTGCAACCTGCCGGTTCTGGTGTCGGTGACCATGGAACGCCAGGGCACCATGCTGGTCGGCAGCGACATCGCCGCCGTCTGTGCCACCCTCGAGCCCTTCCCGATTTTTTCGCTCGGGCTCAACTGTGCCACCGGGCCGGCCGACATGGCCTCGCACATCCGTTTTTTGAGCCAGAACTGGCCGGGCCGCATCTCCTGCATGCCGAACCAGGGGCTGCCAGAGGTGGTGGACGGCAAAACCCGCTACCCCATGTCCGCCGACGAATATGTCGCGCATATGCGGCGCTTCATCATGCAGGAAGGCGTCAGTGTGGTCGGCGGCTGCTGCGGTACGACACCGGAGCACATCCGACAGCTGGCCGGAAGCTGCGGCGACCTGTCGCCGGCGTCCAGAGAGGTGACACCATGAAACCAGCAGTCGCCAGCCTCTACCAGGCCGTGGATCTGGTCCAGGAGATCCCGCCGCTGTTGATCGGCGAGCGCTCCAATCCCAACGGTTCGAGAAAGTTTCGCGAATGCCTGCTGGCGGAGGATTTCGACGGCTGTCTGCGTATCGGCCTCGATCAGGAAGCCAAGGGCGCGCAGGTGCTGGATCTGTGTGCAGCCTACGCCGGGCGGGACGAACTGGCCGACATGACCCGTCTGATTCGTATGTATGCCGGATCGGTCAAGGCGCCGCTGATGATCGATTCGACTACTCCGGCCTGCATCGAGGCCTGCCTGAGCATCTATCCCGGCCGCTGCATCGTCAATTCGATCAATCTCGAGGATGGTGGTTTGACCCTGGAAAGGGTCTGTCGCGCGGCCAAGAAGTACGGAGCGGCGCTGGTCGCCCTGACGATCAACGAGCAGGGCATGGCGATGACCGCCGAAGAGAAGCTGGCCACGGCCCGGCAGATCCACGATCTGGCGGTGCATCGCTACGGCCTGCGATCCCGGGACCTGCTGTTCGATCCCCTGACCTTCACCATCGGTGCCGGCGACGAGAGCCTGCGGGATGCCGGCATCCAGACCCTGGAGGGGATTCGGCTGATCAAGCAAGAACTGCCCGGGGTGCTGACGC
This sequence comes from Desulfuromonadales bacterium, assembly GCA_035269105.1. Lineage (GTDB taxonomy): Bacteria > Desulfobacterota > Desulfuromonadia > Desulfuromonadales > BM103 > JAQYVZ01. The sequence continues at coordinate 4,387 of DATFJP010000284.1, read as the reverse complement.
TGCTGGGCCTCAGCAACATCTCCTTCGGTCTGCCGCCGGCTTCCCGCAAAATCCTCAACTCGGTATTCCTGCACGAGGCGGTTGCGGCCGGCCTCGATGCCGCCATCATTGACGCCGGCAAGATTTTGCCTCTGGCGCAGATCAGCCAGGAGGACCGCGAACTCTGCCTCGATCTGATTTACGATCGACGGCGGGAGGGCGAGGACGCCCCGCTCAACCGTTTCATAGCCCATTTTGCCGAGCGGACCGAAGCAGCGGCTGACGAGGAGGGCCCAGACGGCCGCCCCGAACAGGACTTGCACCGAAAAATCCTCAGAGGCGACAAGGAGGGTCTGGAAGATCTCCTCGCGGTCCTGATGGAGCGTTATCAACCTCTCGATATCGTCAACCAGATGCTGGTGCCGGCGATGCGTCATGTCGGCGAACTGTTTGGCCGGGGAGAAATGCTGCTGCCCTTCGTGCTGCAGTCGGCCGAGGCGATGAAAGCCAGCGTCGCCTGGTTGGAGCCGCACATGGAACGACTCGACGAAGCAGGGGGCACCAAGATCCTGCTGGCCACGGTGCAAGGCGATGTCCATGATATCGGCAAGAACCTGGTCGACATTCTGCTGTCCAACAACGGCTACCGGGTGATCAACATCGGCATCAAGGTCCCCGCGGAAACCATCATCCGGCAGGCCCGCGAACATGCGGTCGACGTGATTGGATTGAGCGGCCTGCTGGTGAAGTCGGCGATCATCATGCAGGAAAGCCTGCCACGGTACCGGGATGCTGGCTTGCAGGTGCCGATCCTGCTGGGCGGCGCAGCACTGACCCGGGAATTTGTCGCCAAATCCTGCGTGCCAGGCTACGGCGGACCGGTGGTCTACTGCGCGGATGCTTTCGCCGGTCTGAAGGCGCTGCGCGACTTCGAGGAAGGTCGCCTGGCCTCCACCATGGTCGAAAGCGTCGACCGCCGGCCGCAGATGAAGCCCGGGGTCAAGGATGTCGAACTGGACCGCGGCAATCCGGTACCGACGACGCCGTTCCTGGGTGTGCGCCATGTTACCGACATCGACTCGAAGCTGTTGTTCAAATATGTCAACGAGCAGGCTTTGTTCCGCGGCCGCTGGGGCTATCGGCGCACCGCGGCCACCAGCGCAGAAGCCTACCGGGAACTGATCGAAAACAAGGTCCGGCCGCTTTACCAGCAACTACAGGAGCAGGCGGTCGGCGATGGGTGGTTGCAGCCGAAGGCTGCTTACGGTTATTTCCGCTGCTACAGCGAGGAGGAGACGGTCTACGTCGAAGCAGCGGGAGAAACGCATTCGTTCACCTTCCCCCGTCAGGAGACGGCCCCCTATCTTTGCATCGCCGATTATTTCAAAACCAGGGAGGAGGGTGCCGATATTGCCGGCTTCTTCGTGGTCACGGTTGGCGCACGGATCGCCGCCGAGATCCGGCGTCTGTTCGAAGCGGATGCCTACCACGACTACCTGATGCTGCACGGTTTCAGCGTCGAGGTGACCGACGCGCTGGCCGAATACTGGCACGAAGTCATGCGCCGCGAAATGGGCATCGGCGAAGAAAGACCGGCTGATGCGGCCGGCTATGTGACCCAGGGCTACCAGGGGTCGCGGTACGGGTTCGGCTATCCCGCCTGCCCCGACCTGGACGTTCACCAGTCACTGTTCCGAATGCTGCGGCCGGAGACGATCGGCGTGACCCTGACCGAAACCATGGAGATGGTGCCCGAACAGAGCACCTCGGCGATTATTGTGCACCATCCCCAGGCCAAGTATTTTGCGGTATGAAAAAAGAGAAAGGTGTTAAGCGCGAAGTGCGCGGAGTGATTAAGCTGAGTTTTTTTGGAGATTTTCAGCGAAAAGCAACAACGTCCCACAGTTGTCCCTCCCCCCCTTCCCATGGCTGTGGGCTTTTTTGTCGATATTAACCAGAGTTCAGTCAAATGATTGAAGACCTGATTACTTTCATCGCCGTCATGGGTATGGTTCTTACTCATGTCTGGATGGCGATTCTTGTAAGAGATGATTCAAGAGCTAAAGGCTTTGAGGCTCTTTTTTTTCTGTGCTGTCCACCATTCGCAGTTTTGTATTACACGCGAATGCCAAAAAGGAAGAGGAAAGGTATTGAGTATTTAAACTGGATATTCCTGGCATCCACTGCTGTGGTTATTTACAGGGTTTCCTAGAGACCAGGGTATGTAGTAATTAGCAGATCTGAAGGTTTTTCATCACCAGATTAGAAATAACAGGATTAATAAGAAGACCCCCTGATTGACTGATTGAAATATTTCGAGTAAGTTGGGCTTTATTATTTGTGTAGGTATGTGAGAATACATGGGATACGACGAAAGATGAAACAAGCCATTCGTTTAAGAAACGGGTGGCTTGTTGTGTTTTGAACTGTCTATTTTGGGAAGCTACCGGCCTAACAGCATCTGTCGGGATTGGGGTTGGCATGCTGTCGAAGTGAAGTGTCGTCAATGTTGGTCAATCAAGGTCGCTTGGCGAGGAGGATGTGCGATGTCGGCTGCCACACCTTTCGCCACTGCTTCGCGACGCACCTGCTGGAAGCGGGTTACGATATCCGAACAATACAGGAACTGCTCGGGCACAAGGACGTCAGCACCACAATGATTTACACGCATGTTCTCAACAAAGGTGGCAAGGGTGTCAAAAGTCCGATGGATGGTTTCTGAACCTGCTTAGACAGACTGTATATACCCTTGCATGGAAAGAGATCTCTGGTTTAAGGTATTGAAATTGTTAAGTAATTAGTTTACACACCAGGTTTGTGGGAAATTATATATAGCTCGGGCATTCTGTGTTTGCTGTTTTATACAGTCTGTCCATTTACTGTTGGGGTTGGAAATCGGTCGTTGTCAGTGAAGCGACAGCGAAGCGGTTGTCGTTGTCGTAATCGTAATCGAGAAGATGATGGGATTTGGTCACGAACAACTTGACGTTTATCGACTCTCTGTTGACTACGTGGCATGGTCCTACGCGCTAGCGAAAGAACTGAGTGGTGTTGATCGTCATGCCCGAGACCAGCTGCTTCGAGCGGCGCAATCGATCCCGTTGAACGTTGCAGAGGGCAACGGGAAGGGAACCAACGCGGATCGGCGGCGTTTCTTCGAGATCGCTCGCGGGTCGGCCTTGGAGTGCGCTGCCATTCAGGATTGCCTGGAAGCCTGCCACGTGCTCAGCCCCGACCAAAATGCCGAGGCAAAGACGATGCTTTTGCGTATCGTCTCGATGCTGACCAAACTTGCGCGACGGGACCACGAACTGCGTGAGGAACCGGCTCGGTACGGAGTGGACGATTACGACAACGACAACGACAACGAGTAAGAAAGGGAACCCCAACCAGACGCTTCACATTGACCTGGTACGGCTGGCGCCGCACCAGGCCAGTGAGCTATCCGTTATAATTCCAGGGGAATTGCAGAAGAGAAACTACAGGAGCTTTTTATAAACGTCTTTCCGGTGACCTATTTTTATTACCAGGATGACAAGCCGTTCATCATGAATTTCATAAATAATCCGATAATCACCGGATCGTACTTTATGAAAAGAATTGTCTCCCTTGATCTTGGTTGTCGCAGGCTCAGGCAAATTCTCGGCAATTTCGTCAATCTTTTTCTTGATCCGTTGCAGATCTTTCTTGGGAAGCCGCTTGAGGCTCTTCAAGACAGCGGGTCTGAACTCGACAGAATATTTCATGGATCAGACAAGCCCCAAGTCTTTCCAAACTTTTTCTGCAGGTATATTTTCGCCTGGTTCAGTAAGGGCTTTTTTTGCATCTTCGATATCAATATGGTCTTCAATAAGCTGAAGCAGTTCGAGTTCTTCCATGGAAATCAGGGCCGCAATCTCCTCCCCACGACGGGTGAGGACAACGGGCTCTTTTCCGTACGCCACCTTGTTGACGATCTCGGCAAGTTTTTTTCTGGCTTCAGCTGTTGTAACTGTATTGTGCATGACAGCACCTCCACAATGTACGTTATGTACAAATGGTACATAAGGGCGGGTCTGCTGTCAAGAAATTATAACCAATCCCGAGAGCTGACAACGTAACCGCAGAGCTGTCCGTTAGACATTCTAGTGGCTTGAGTCGGCGCAGATGGCAGCTCAGGTCCAAACCGTTATTCTTGTAAATCACGATTTTTAAAACCGCCCATCTGGCTGGTCATCATTTGTCCTAGAAGTCCTCTCGCATTTAGGTCTCGAATTACCTTGGGATTTATAGTCCAAGTTTCGCAGGGGAGTTGACTTGGTTTTTATTGCAGAAATGCAGGGGGATGCCGATGTTGGTCGGACACCCTACCAGTTTCTGGACCCTCCTGAATGCCTTGTTTAGCAGCGATTAAAGAAGTCTTGGAGGC
>DATFJP010000283.1:0-3360 GCA_035269105.1 Desulfuromonadales bacterium | reverse complement strand
CGGCCAGCAGGATAAACAGCAGCGAGATGAGGATGATGCTCAGGGATTCCTTGAAGTCGAGGATTTCATCCATATCGACGCCCGGCATGTTTGCCAGCCAGATGCCCATGACGGTGACCGTCACCAGGCCGCTTTCGTGCTGCAGGAGATTGGACAGAGCGAACAAACCCCAGACCAGGGCGAGGATGGCGATATTATGCAGAAATTCCGGCAGCCAGTGGCGACGCAACACCTGCCCGAACAGGTAGCCGCCGGCGGCCCCGAGGATCAGGCCGATCAGCACGATCTGGCCGAGAGTCAGCATGGTATGGCCGATTGCGCCGCCGCCCCGGTGGGAGACGATGATGAATTCGTAGACCAGCACCGCCAGCGAGGCGCCGAGCGGATCGATGACGATCCCTTCCCAGCGCAGGATATGGGCGATCTTGGCGGTCGGCCGGAAGGAGCGCAGCATGGGAACGATGACGGTTGGTCCGGTGACGACCGTCACCGCGCCGAACAGGAGGGCGATCTCCCAGGCGAAACCGAGCGCATAGCGGGTGGCTACGGCGGTGATCAGCCAGGTGACCAGCATGCCGAAGGAAACCATCCGGCGGACCACTTGCTCCAGGCCGGCGATTTCGTGATATTTGAGGGTCAGGCTGCCTTCGAACAGAATGACCGCCACCGACAGGGAGACGAAAGGCAGCAACAGATCGCCGAGCAGCTGCTCCGGATGCAGCCAGCCGAGCAGGGGCCCGGCGACGATGCCTGTCAAAAGCAGAAAGATGATCGCCGGCAGCTTCAGCAGCCAGGCTGCCCACTGGCAGAGGATGCAGGCGACGAAGACCAGCGCGAAGGTGACGATAATCGATTCCGGCATGGCGGTTCCAGGATTGGCGGTCGAGAGGTGTTCGACCGCCGGGGCAGGTTACTTTCTCTTTTTACCGAACAGCAGGGTCAGTACCACTCCGCATACCAGGCCCAGCAGGGCAGCCACCAGCAGCAGGATGGCCAGCGGCATGACGAACGTGGCGAACAGCACCTGCGTCTCGACCGGTTCGACATTCTGCAGGATCAGCACCAACAACAGGCCGGCCGCCGTCAGGGCGGCAATCCATTTCGCTTTCTGCATTTCGAAATCCTCCCTCCGGCCCGGCATCAGGCAGGCCGGTCCATGAGAAAAAATGATACCATGGTTTGGCTCGCTGCAAAGCGGTAAACCCGCCGTGCTGGAAAACCTGCCGGCAGGAGAGCACCACCGGCAGGGCTTGCAGGGGTTTGGACTTGCAGGTATCCTGCTGGTTTCCAGCAAGCCGACAATCGATTGCGGGGAGAACTTTCGCGCGTCGGCCAGGAGCTTAGCCATGCAGTCGATACAATCCGTGGTGATTTACGGGGCAGGAGCCCTCGGCGCTTTTTACGCCAGTAAGTTTCTGGATGCCGGGGAGTTTGCCGTTTCCGTTGCGGCGTCCGGAGAGCGCGGAAGGCTGCTCGAGCAGCAGGGCCTGACTGTCAATGGCCGGCACTTTCCGGTTGCGGTCATCGATCCGTACCAGCAGCCGGAGCCAGCCGATCTGCTGCTGGTCGCCCTCAAGCATCATCAGCTGGCAGCGGCCCTGCCGGAGCTGTGCCGGCTGACCGGCAGGAAAACCCTGGTCCTGTCAGTGATGAACGGTCTGGACAGCGAGGAGATGATTCAGGCCGCCTGCGGAACCAGGCCTCTGCTCTACTGCATCGCCGTCGGTATCGATGGCGTCCGCCAGGCCGGCGAAGTGGTCGTGGCCAATGCCGGCCGGCTGATCTTCGGTACCGCGCTGAACGATCCTCCCGGGCCTGCGGTGAGACGCCTCCAGTCGGCCCTGGACCGGGCGGGTCTGGCCTGGGAAACCCCGACCGACATGCTGCGCATGCTGTGGTGGAAGTTCATGGTCAACGTCGGCATCAATCAGGCTTCGGCGGTGCTGGGCGCTCCCTACGGAACCTTCCAGCAGTCGGCTGACGCCTGCCGGGTGGCGAACGACCTGATGCGGGAGGTCATCGCCCTGGCGGGCCCGGCCGGCATCAATCTTGGCGAGGACGACCTGGCGGCATGGAGCCAGGTTCTCAATCGCCTGGCGCCGGCCGGCAAGACCTCCATGCTGCAGGACATCGAAGCCGGCCGCCAGACGGAGGTGGCGATTTTCGGCGGCAAGGTCGTGGAACTTGGTGAACGCTACGGCGTAGCGACGCCCGGCAACCGAATGATGCTGCACCTGATCCGGGTTCTGGAAAAGACTGCAAACTGATCAGCCCGTGATGTCTTAATGGCAGGGAAACTAGCGATTGGCCGAATGTGGGCGAGGAACGAAAGGCTCTCGCTGCTGCAAACTGCGGTATCTTCAACCGTTTTGGGATTTTTGATCTGTCAGCAACAGAAAACTTTGGCGAAACGGAAAGGAATCGGACGGATCTTGAGTGACCGCAGCGACGACAAGAACTTCTGGAACTTTCTCAAATGGCGCTGGCAGCGGCTTTTCAAAAACCTGCCACCCGCCTCGGCCTACGATTTCCCGGCGGGCCATCACGACCCGCACTTTCTGCAGAACAACCGCAGTCGACCGACCGCGACCTGGATCGGTCAATCGTCCCTGCTGATCCAGCTCGGCGGTCTCAATCTGCTCACCGACCCGCACTTTTCCTCCCGCGCATCCCCAGTGGCCTGGTGGGGTCCGCAGCGGGTCGTGCCGCCCGGACTGGCCCTTGCCGATCTGCCGAACATCGATCTGGTGCTGATTTCCCATAACCATTACGACCATCTGGATGAATCCAGCATCCGCCGTTTGCTGCAGCGGCCCGAAGGTCCGCAGATCCGGTTCGTGGTCCCGCCGGGCATCGCTAAACTGCTGATTCGCTGGGGCGCGCAGCGGGTGACCGAACTTGCCTGGTGGGAAAACCTGCCGATCGACCGTGCCGAAGTGACCGCTGTGCCGGTACAGCATTGGAGCCGGCGCGGCTTGTCCGATCATTGCGAGAGCGGCTGGGCCGGGTTCCTGGTCGCCGCCGGTGGCCTGCGGCTGCTGTTTGTCGGCGACTCGGGGTACGCTGATGTCTTCCGGCAGGTGCGCCGCCGGCTGGGCGCCGTCGATATTGCGGCCCTGCCGATCGGCGCCTATGAACCGCGCTGGTTCATGCGGGATCACCATATGAACCCGGAAGAGGCGGTGCAGGCCCACCTCGATCTCGGTGCCGACCTGTCACTGGCCCTGCACTGGGGCACTTTCATCCTGACCGACGAACCACTGGATGAGCCGCCGGAATTCCCTGAGCGCGCAGAGCGGCCGCCAGGCGTTGCGGCGGCTCTGCGCGCTCAGGGAATTCCGGCGCAACGGTTTCCGGTGC
>DATFJP010000282.1:0-2305 GCA_035269105.1 Desulfuromonadales bacterium | reverse complement strand
GCCGGCGCGTTCATTGAGGATAGCCCCCAGGGTGGCGAAGAGGATGGGCGTGCCGGCCCGGACGGTCGCATCCAACAGAATCTCAAGCATGCCGCACCTCCCGGCTGAGTTTCAGCCGGTGTTGAATGAAAAAATCGGAGGCGAGCAGGAAGAACAGGATCAGCCCCTGGAAAGCGTCGACGAAGGCGATCGGCAACTGCCAGCTGAGCTGCAGACTGTCGCCGCCGACCAGCAGCACCCCCATCAGAAAAGCGACAATGACCACGCCCAGTGCGCTGCGTCTAGCCAGCCAGGCGATGATGATCGCAGTGTAGCCGTAGCCGGGAGAAATTCCGTGCTGGAGCCGGTGCTGCAGGCCGGCGACTTCGCTGAAGCCGGCAATCCCGGCGATCGCACCGCTCAAAAACAGCACGCCGAAAATGGCCATGCCGGTGCGCATCCCGGCGTAGCGGGCGGCCTGCGGGTTGCTGCCGATCACCTTGATCTGGTAGCCCCAGACGGTGCGCTCCATGAACAGGTAAAGCAACAGGGCGCAGAAAAGCGCCAGAAAGAAGCCGCTGTGCAGGCGGGTGTTGAAGTAATCCGCCAGGCGGGCGGCGTCTGTGAACTGCGCCGTCAGGGGAAAATTGAAGCCCTGGGGGTCCTTCCAGGGGCCATAGATCAGATAGTCGACCCAGAGGATCGCGATATAGTTCATCAACAGGGTGACGATCACCTCGTTGACGCCCCAGCGGGCGCGCAGTGCCCCGGCGACGCCGGCCCAGAGGCCGCCGGCCAGGAAGGCGGCGGCGAACATGGCCGTCACCATCAGGGCATGGCTTTCGATGCCGGAGAAGAGCGCAACCCAGGTGGCTCCGCAGGCGCCCATGTAAATCTGCCCTTCGGCGCCGATATTCCAGATCTGCATGCGAAAGGCCAGGGAAACACCGAGGCCGGCAAAGATCAGGGGGGTCGTTTTGACCAGGGTTTCCGACAGGCCGTAAACGGAGCCCAAGGCTTCCCGGAAGATTTCGATATAGGCCTGCAGCGGGCTGACGCCGGCCGCCAAGAGCAGGAAGCCGGCGACAAACAGGGCAACCAGGATGGAGATGATCGGTGCGGTGAAGCGGAACAGCGGCGAAGAGAGTTCACGCTTTTCAGCAACCAGCTTCATTTCTGCACCTCGCCGCTCATCAGCAGGCCGATTTCCTCGCGGCTGGTCTGCGTCGGGTCGACGCTGCCGGCGAGGCGGCCGCGGAACATGACGACGATCTGGTCGGAGAGCTTAAGCAGTTCGTCCAGGTCCTCGGAAATCAGGATGGTGCTCATTCCCTCCCGGGCACCCTCCACAATCACTTTGTGCACGTACTCGGCGCTGCCGATGTCGAGTCCGCGGGTCGGATAGAGGGCGACCAGCACGGCCGGTCGTTCGGAAAGTTCCCGGGCAATGATCACCTTCTGGATGTTGCCGCCGGAAAGATTGCGGACCGGGCTGCCCGAAGGGCCCGCCTGGATGGCAAACTGCCGGATCTTTTCCTCGGCATTGCTGCGAATCGCTGTCCGATCCTGGAAGATGCCGTGGCAAAAGGCACTGGACGCGAAGCTTTTCATGATCAGGTTTTCCGCGACCGTCAGGTCGGGAGCGATGCCGATGCTTTTACGATCTTCCGGGATATGGGCGATGCCGGCGATATAGGAGCTGCGGGCCGTGCTGTTGGTGATGTCCCGCCCCTCCGCCAGGATCTTGCCGCCGGAAGCCTCCCGCAGGCCGGTCAGGACCTCGGCCAGGGCCTTCTGGCCGTTGCCGGCAATGCCGGCGACGCCGAGCACCTGGCCGCGGTACAGTTTCATGTTGAAATTGTCCAGGTCGGAGAGGCCCCGGTCGTTGCTGACCGACAGGCCGCGGATGTCCAGGATGAGCCGGTCGCGAGCGGCTTGGGCCTTCTCCCACTGAGGAATTTGATCTTCGCCGATCATCAATGAGGCGAGCCGGTTCTCATCGTACTCGCCCCGCGGCAGGCTGATCAGACTGCGGCCTTTTTTCAGGACGGTGACCCGGTCGGAGATTTCCATCACCTCGCGCATTTTGTGGGAGATGAACAGCAGGCTTTTACCCTGGTCGCGCAGACGGACCAGGACCTCGAACAGGCGCGCGCTTTCCTGCGGGGTCAGGACGGCGGTCGGCTCGTCGAGAATCAACAGCCGGCAGTCGCGGATCAGCAGTTTGATCAGCTCGATCCACTGCTGGGCGCCGATCGACAACCTCCAGACCGGAGCGTTCAAATCAAGATCAAGCCCGAAATCGTCCAGCAGGCGCTGGATTTTT
>DATFJP010000281.1:0-6578 GCA_035269105.1 Desulfuromonadales bacterium | reverse complement strand
GACAAGACCCAAAACCGGACCCGGAATCAATTGCGGGTCGACCAGGCTGAGGTTGAGGATGCCATCCGGGCGCAAGACCGCACTCGGGCCAGCCAGGTTGTCGAAGAGTCGCCCGCTGAAGAGGAGTAGGGTCGGTTCTTGAAATTTTTCAGGATGATGCGGTCCAGGACGTTTTTCAAGCGGAGCCAACCGCAGCGGCCGCTTCATCGCACAGGAATCGAGTGACGATCACTCTGTTCCGGGTTCATCTTTCGGGTTCTCGGGTGGAGTCTGCTGCAATCCGGGGCAGAGGGCGGGGGCAATGTATTTTGCCCCCGTGTTTTTGTTTTCTCTGTGTCGAACCTTCTGTTGCCGTTGTTTCTGCGGCCATCCTTGCAGTTGGTTGGTCGGGGGGCTGGCCATCTTCCCGTCAAAAAAATACTTAAAATTCTCCCCCAAAAACGCTATACTCCGTGATTCTAGCTGTACCTGAATGGGGGCAGGCCCGGCCGCCCCCATCTATTTGCGCCGACCAGGGGTTTTTGCGGAGAAAAGATGAAGGTTGTCAGAGCTCAAAGAGCCGGTTTTTGCATGGGGGTGGATCTGGCTCTCTGCAAACTCAATGACTTGATCGGCAGCGGCGAGGAACCGGATGCCATTTTCATTCTCGGCTCGATCATTCATAATCCCCAGGTGATCCGGGAGTATGCGGAAAAAGGCATCGTCACTGTCGCTGCGCCGGAGGAGATCCCTACCGGTTCGACCGTGGTGATTCGCGCTCACGGCATCGCCAAGGAGATCCAGGATGAACTGAGCAGCCGCGGCGTGCATGTGGTCGATGCGACCTGCCCGAAAGTCGCGGCAGCCTGCCTGCTGATCAAACGGCACACGGCCGAAGGCCGCATCCTGTTGCTGTACGGCGAGGAGGCGCACCCCGAGGTCAAGTGCCTGCTCAGCTATGCGGCTGGCGAAGCGATCGTTTTCGATTCGAAGCAGAAGTGCGAGGCACTGCAACTCGACCCGGCCAGGAAGTACTGCCTGGCGGCCCAGACGACCCAGGACAAAGACGTCTTCAGGTCGATTATCGCAACCCTGGAGGTGCGTCCCGAACTGGATGTTACCATCCTGCAGACGATCTGCGATGCAACCAGGCAGCGCCAGGAGGAGGCGATCCGGATCGCCGGCAGGGTGGACTTCGTCATCGTTGCCGGCGGTTATGAGAGCAGTAATACCAGGCGGCTGGCACAGGTCGTGAAAAATCACGGAACCAGGGTCCTGCATGTGGAAACCGCCGACGAACTGCCCCTGGACGAACTTCGCCAGTACGAGGTGATCGGGCTGACGGCGGGGGCTTCAACCCCCAAAGAGGTCGTCGATGAAATCCAGAGGGTCCTGACATCGCTGCAGGAGGAGGAGCATTGAACGAATCCGAGCAGACAGCCCGTCCTGGCACAACCGCCGGATTGCCGCCGATTGTGGGTCGGAAGGAGGCAGATCTTTCCACTCTGGAGGCCCTGCGGTCCGTGCACCGTCCCCTGTATCTGGTGCGCGAGGAGCATGCGGAGACAATTCGGCTCGAAACCCGCCGGAACTCTCTGGATGGCACAGCCGTTTCCTCTCTGGCGGGAATGGTCGCTCCCTGCCCCCTGGAGTGCCTGGGCGACCCGACCTTTTGCCGGGATCATGGGCTGCGCTATGCCTATGTCGGCGGATCGATGGCCAAGGGTATCAGCTCGACGGCGATGGTCAAGGCACTCGGCCAGGCGGGGATGCTCGGCTTTTTCGGGGCGGCCGGCCTGCAGCCGGCCGAGGTGGCCGCCGCCATTGACGCCCTGCAGGCCGAAGCGGACGCTTTTCCCTTCGGCGTCAACCTGATTCACAGCCCCAATGAACCGCCGTTGGAAAACGCCCTGGTCGATCTTTTCCTGGAACGCAACATCCGTTTGGTCGAAGCGTCCGCATTTCTCGGCCTGACCTTGCCGGTGGTCCGTTATCGCACCCACGGTATCCATCGTGATGCGCAGGGTCGGATCGTTGTTCCCAACCGGCTGGTCGCCAAAATTTCCCGTGAAGAAGTCGCCAGCCGCTTTTGTGCGCCGCCGCCGGAAAAACTCCTGCGGGAACTGGTCGCAGCCGGCGACCTGAGCGAGGCCCAGGCGGAACTGGCGGCACAGGTTCCCATGGCCCAGGACATCACCGTGGAAGCCGATTCGGGCGGGCACACCGACAACCGGCCGGCTCTGGCTCTGTTCCCGACCATCGCCGCCCTGCGCGACCGTCTGCAGCAGCAACATGCCTTTGACCAACCTTTGCGGGTCGGGCTGGGCGGGGGGATTGCCACCCCCGCAGCGGCCGCGGCCGGATTTGCGCTCGGCGCGGCTTACCTGGTGACGGGGTCGGTCAACCAGGCCTGCCTCGAGGCCGGCACCTGCGAGGAAGTCCGGCGCATGCTTGCCGAAACCCGCCAGGCAGACGTCACCATGGCGCCCTCCGGAGACATGTTCGAGATGGGCGTCAAGGTCCAGGTCCTCAAGCGCGGCACCATGTTCTCGATGCGAGCCGCCAAGCTCTATGAGCTCTACCGGGGCTACGACAGCATCGAAGCGCTGCCGATTGCAGAACGCCAGAAACTCGAAAAAACCATATTCCGCATGCCGCTGGAGGCCGTCTGGTCGGAAACGCAGCGTTTTTTCCAGGAACGGGACCCCCGGCAGCTGATCAAGGCCGAAAAGGAGCCGAAATACAAAATGGCCCTGATTTTTCGCTGGTATCTCGGGCTGTCACCGGTCTGGGCCAACCAGGGCGATGCTTCGCGCCGGATCGACTACCAGGTCTGGTGCGGACCGGCCATGGGTGCTTTCAACGAATGGGCCCGGGACAGTTTTCTGCAGGATGCCGGCCAGCGTGATGTGGCCACCGTTGCCTTGAATATCCTGTTCGGTGCGGCTGTGACCCTGCGCGCCAACCAGATGTCGATGCAGGGGCTCCGCCCCGACCAGGGCGAGGCGCTGACCCGCCCCCTGCCGGCAGACACCATTAAGGAGTACCTCCGTTGACAAACCACAGTAAGCCGGAAACCGGTTCGACACAGCCGGAGACCTCACCGATCGCCGTGATCGGTCTCGGCTGCCTGTTCCCGCAGGCCAACGACGTCGGTTCGTTCTGGACCAACATCAAGAGCGGTAGCGATGCGATTACCGAAGTTCCGGAAACGCACTGGAAAACCGCGGACTATTTCAATGAGGACCCCAAAGCCCCCGACCAGGTCTACGCCAAACGGGGCGGGTTCCTGTCGCCGGTCGACTTCAACCCCATGCAATACGGAATCCTGCCCAACGCCGTCGAGGCGACCGATACGTCCCAACTCCTGGGCATGGTCGCCGTCGAACAGGCCCTGCAGGATGCCGGCTATGACCGCGACCGCGAGTTTGACCGGGAAAAAGTCAGCGTCATTCTCGGCGTGACCGGAGCCTTGGAGCTGGTGATCCCGCTCGGCGCCCGGCTGGGCCATCCGCGCTGGCGCCAGGCGCTCAAAGACGCCGGCATCGAAGACGAGGTTGCGGAAGACGTGATCAGCCGGATCGCCGATTCCTATGTGCCCTGGCAGGAGAATTCCTTTCCCGGCCTGCTGGGCAACGTGGTCGCCGGACGCATCAGCCGCCATTTCGATTTCGGCGGCACCAATTGCGTAGTCGATGCCGCCTGCGGCAGCTCCTTGAGCGCCCTCAACCTGGCGGCCCTGGAGCTGAGCGCGGGCAAAGCCGATATGGTCATCTCCGGGGGGATCGATACCTTCAACGACATTTTCATGTACACCTGTTTCAGCAAGACGCCGGCCCTGTCGCCGTCAGGTCATGCCCGGCCTTTCGATGCCGGGGCGGACGGCACAACTCTCGGTGAGGGGCTCGGCGTCGTCATCCTGAAGCGTCTCGCCGACGCCGAGCGGGACGGCGACAAAATCTACGCCGTGATCCGCGGCATCGGTGCTTCCAGCGACGGCCGCGGGGCGGCGATCTACGAACCGAACGCCGCCGGACAGGAAAAAGCCGTGCGGCGGGCCTACGCCCAGGCGGATATTTCGCCCGAAACCATCGAGCTGATCGAGGCCCATGGCACCGGCACCAAGGTCGGTGACGCCATCGAGATCAAGGGTTTGCGCAGCGTTTTCGGTGAGGCGGACACGCCGCGCTGCGCCATCGGCTCGATCAAGTCGCAGATCGGTCATACCAAGGCGGCCGCCGGTTCGGCCGGGATGATCAAGGCCTGCCTGGCGCTTTACCACAAGACCCTGCCGCCGACCATCAAGGTCGAACGGCCGTCGCCGGCGGTGACTGACGGCCGATCTCCATTCTACGTCAACACCCGGACCCGGCCCTGGGTCGGCAGTGCGGCACACCCGCGCCGGGCCGGCATCAGCGCCCTCGGGTTCGGCGGCAGCAACTACCATTGCCTGCTCGAGGAATACCGTCCTGAGAAGCCGCTCCGCGATTGGCAGGGCGATATTCAGATCGCGCTGTTCAGCGCCGGGGATGAAGATGGTCTGGCGAAAACTGTCGAGAATTTCGAAACCGGCAGCGGTTGGCAGCAGCTGCGCCGGCAGGCCGCGCAGAGCCGCCGGCAGTTCGATGTCAGTCAGCCGTACCGGCTGGGCCTGGTTGTTGAACGGGAAAAGACCGACCGCACTGCCCAGCGCCGGAATGCCCTGACCCTGCTGGAGAAAAATCGCGGTCAGCAGCAGTGGAGCAGCCCGGACGGCGTCTTCTTCGCAGCCGGTGAAAGTGGCCCGTCGGCGGTTCTGTTCCCCGGCCAGGGCGCTCAATATCCCGGCATGCTGCAGGACCTCGGCATCCAGTTCCCTGCTTTCCTGGCCGCCTTCGAAGCGGCGGACCGGGCCTTCGCGGCCAATGCCGGCCCGGGCGCCGGGCGGCTTGCCGAACTGGTTTATCCGCCGCCCCGCTTCGATCAGCAGCAGGCAGCAGAAGATGAGGCCAGGCTGCGTGCTACCGCAACGGCCCAACCGGCGCTGGGTGCGGTCAGCCTGGGCGCTCTGGACGTTCTGTCCGATTTCGGCTTCCGGCCGACGGCGTTTGCCGGCCATAGCTACGGTGAACTGACCGCGCTGTGCGCCGCTGGCTGTTTCGGCCGGGAGACCCTGCACATGCTGTCCCGCCTGCGCGGCGAACTGATGGCAGCCGGCGAAGGTGACCGGGGTTCGATGCTGGCCGTTTCGGCACCGCTGGCCGACATCGAAACCTTGCTTGCAGAAGGGGCACTCGACCTGGTCCTGGCGAATCGCAATATGCCGGAGCAGGGAGTCCTCTCCGGCAGTAGCGAAGAAATCCGCAAGGCTGCAGCCTTTTTCGAAGGCAAGGGCGTGCGCTGCAAGCCCTTGTCGGTCTCGGCGGCATTCCATAGCCGCCTGGTCGCTGATGCCGCCCGGCCGTTCGCGGCAAAGCTGCAAGAAGTGGATTTTTCAGCTCCCGCAGTGGCGGTCTATGCCAACAGCAGCGGCCGGCGCTATCCCGACGAGCCTGCTCAGGCCCGAGATTTGCTGGCCGGGCAGCTGGCCAGCCCGGTGGATTTCATCACCGAGATCGAGAGCCTGTATCAGGCAGGCATCCGCACCTTTGTCGAAGTCGGGCCAGGGGCGCGCCTGACCGGCATGGTCAAGGCGATCCTGAAGGGACGGGACCACCAAGCCCTGGCCATCGATGCCTCCAGCGGCCAGCGCGCCGGCCTCCACGATCTGGCTCGCGCCCTGACCCAGCTGGCGGTCGGCGGACAGGCCCTCGACCTGACCGTGTGGGATGAAAATATTGACGCGGAAGCTTTGCCGGAGCCGGCAAAAAAGCCCGGTATGACGATTCCGGTCGGCGGCGCCAATCATTTCGTGGCACCGGCCCGACGGCCTCCTGCGGCCCCTCGTCCGATGGCAAAGGACACGAACACAAATTCGGTGCAGCAAGCTGAGTCGCCGACCCCGAAGGCACCCGCATCGCCCTCCGCGTCTCCTGCGATGTCGCCTGCAACGCCTCCCCTTGCGCCCCCCCCAGCTGCCGACGGTTCCCTGCAGGAGGCCCTGCGCATCAGCCAGCAGAGCCTGCAGGCCTTGCAGAGCCTGCAGGAGCAGACCGCCCAGCTGCACAAGAAATTTCTCGAGGGACAGGATTCGGCCGCCCGCTCTTTCCTGGAACTGATCCAACAGCAGCAGACTTTGCTGCGGGGGGAGCAACCGGTATCAACCGCGGCCGAGGCGGGCAAACAGACGCCGCCGGCTTTTGCAGAGCAACCTCCTGCGGCCGTCAAACCGGCCGCAGAACCGGCGAAAACGTCCTCTCCGGCAGCCCAGGATGCCCAGGCGGCTCCGTCCGCGCCCGCCGCGGCGAGCGGACGGGCTGGCGAGGTCCTGCTGGAGGTGGTGGCCGAGAAGACCGGCTATCCGGTGGAGATGCTGGAGTTGGAGATGGCGCTGGACGCCGACCTGGGGATCGATTCGATCAAGCGGGTGGAGATTCTGTCGGCGTTGCAGGAGCGGCTTCCCGAAGCGCCGGCGGTGCGTCCGGAGGATCTGGGCGGCCTGCAGACGCTGGGGCAGATCG
>DATFJP010000280.1:0-9380 GCA_035269105.1 Desulfuromonadales bacterium | reverse complement strand
GACCTGGGCCAGGCGGAATGCCTTGGCCGGCTCGACGATCTGTATGGGGCGACCCTGCCCGTGCTGGTCTCATGTTACGTTTATGCCTGCCGGCGGCGGCCGTCGCTCACGCCGAATTATGAGATTGCCGAAACCTTCTGGTTTCCGCTCCAGGAACTCATTAACCCCGAACGCCACCACCAGGCCAGGCTGCTATACCGCGGTGCAGAGCTCGAGGTGCCGGCCGTCGATCTGCTCGGCGGTCACGGCACTGTCCTCTGGGGCATCACCTACCGGCTGATCGACCGTTTTTTCCGGACCATGGGCGAACCGTTCGGCAACCGCCAGGTGGACGCTTGTCCCGGGCAGATTTTCAGGTAGAATGGGCGCAGTATAATCCCGCCTGCTGTGGAGAGCAGATATGACAGAAAGACGCTTCCAGCGCGTTCCCTTCCAGGCCGAAACCAGTATCGCCACCGACGATTCGGCCTGGCAATGCACTCTACTCAATATCGCCTTGAAAGGAGCGCTGGTTGAATCCGACCGGCTCCTTATCGAACCGGGAACCATCTGTCAGGTGAGCGTCCGTCTGCCGGAAACCGACATTCTGCTCAATTTCCGCGCCCGACTTCTGCATCGGCAGGCGAATCGCTTCGGCTTCAAATTCATCGATATCGACCTGCAGACCCTGACCCATCTCCGCAAACTCATCGAACTGAACACCGGCGATGGCGACGGCATCCGGGATGAATTGATGGCCTGGTTGGAAGATGTCTGAAGACCACCTCGAGCGCCGAACAACCGATGACATCCTTTTTTGCCGGATATGCCACCGGCACCGCCCCCAACTGACTGTGAAGTGACGTTTATGCGCATCAAGTCCTTTTCTTTTTTGATCCTCGTGCTGCTGGCTCTTGCCCTGTCAGGCTGTAAAAATCGCCCTGAAATCAGTCGTCTTGAACCGGACGCCGTCATTCTGGCCTTCGGCAACAGCCTGACCTACGGCAGCGGCGCTCCGCGTGAGCAGTCCTATCCGGCCCAGCTGCAGAAGCTGCTGAACCGCCTGGTCGTCAATGCCGGCATCCCCGGCGAAGTTTCCGCGGCCGGGCTGGCGCGCCTGCCGGAGGTTTTGGCGGAACACCGGCCGGACCTGGTGATTCTCTGTCATGGCGGCAACGATTTCCTGCGTCAACACGACACCGCCCTGGTCCGCGGCAACCTTCGGGAGATGGTCAGCCTGATCAAGGGCAGCGGCATCGACGTCATCCTGGTCAGTGTGCCGCGCATCGGTCTCCTGCTTTCGCCAGCGCCCTTCTATGCGGAAATTTCAGAAGAGTTTGATATCCCTCTGGCAGGCGAAATCCTGACGGAGGTGCTTTCCGAACCTTCGTTGAAAAGCGATCGCATTCATCCCAACGCGCGCGGTTACGGCATTATGGCCGAAAGCTTTGCCCGCCTGATTGAAGAGACCCAGGGAAGCTGAACACTTAATCTCGTGTCCATCCGGAAACTCCGGATGGACACAGTGCAGTTTCCCGGCGGAAACTAATCTCGTGGTGTTTTCCTTTGCCCGCGCCTGCGCAAGGCCGCCCGGCCGCCAAAGAAAAGGCCGGCGCCGGTCAAGGTCCAGATAGCCAGGTAAAGAATGATTTCGGAACTGCTCATTGCCGCCCCCGGGAGGAAAAGATTTTTCAAAGAATATCCGATGTTGACCGGAAGAACTTTGAGCTGGATCAAAAGCAGGGAGAATGATCACATTTTGGAGGGGCTGTCCGTAAAGATCTGGAAACCACCTCCACAAAACCTGTAAGGGGCACGGTGTGCCGTGCCCCTTGTCCTTGACCGGGAAGACGGTATCTACAGATCACTGGTCATGATGAACAGCGGCAAACGGTGGAAAGACTCGTATTTGGGCCGCAGCCGCTCGACGCTGTAGTACTTATCGACATCCACCACCTTCGAGTTGCCGGTCACCATCTCGATGGGGACACTGTCGTAGCAGCCATTGTGGAGGCTGACCAGGCGACCGAAATGCTTGTTATGGATCAGGTCGAGGGCGAGGTTGCCGAAAGCCATCGGCACGATCGAATCCATGGCGTCCGGGTCACCGCAGCGCACCAGATAGCCCAAGCGCTGACTGAGAACGTTGACCCGCTTGCCGCCGTTGAAACGCGGCGACAGATCCTTGAGGCCCTGGGCCACCTGGTCACCGATCCCGCCCAGCTTCTTGTGGCCGTACTGGTCGGTTTCTGCTCCTTCGTATGACATATCGGCATGATGCGTCATGGTGGCGCCTTCCGAAATCAGGACCACGGAATAGTTGCTCGGATGCTTGCGCCGGTCGTAGCTTAAAAGATCGGTCAGCAATTCGAGTTCGAAGGGATGCTCCGGGATTACGCAGCGATCAGCCGCACCGGCCATGGTCGGCAGGATGGCAGAAAATCCTGCATAGCGGCCGAACACTTCGAGCACCAGGAAGCGTTCATGGGAACCGGCGCTGGTGCGCAGCCGGTGAGTCAGTTCGATGGTGCGGGTCACGCAGGTGGAAAAACCGATGCAGTAGTCGGTGCCGGCGACATCATTGTCCATGGTTTTCGGAATGGCCACGACGTTGACCCCTTCCTCGTGCAGGCGTTTGCCATAACTCAGGGTATCGTCGCCGCCGATCGGAATCAGGTAGTCGATGCCGAGCCAGGCCAGGTTTTTCAGGACTTCTCCGGTCAGGTCGTTGACCGGGTCAGGATAGGCGTCGCGCAGATGCAGCGGCAGATTGGTTGCCGGCAGATGGCTCGGCCGAGTGCGCGAGGTGTGCAGAAAGGTTCCGCCGGTGCGGCCGGCCCGGTTGACAATTTCTTCGGTCAGAATCTGCACGCAATCGCTGTTGTCGGCCTTGACATCCCGCACCAGTTCGACCAGGCCGGCCCACCCCCGGCGCAGGCCGAGGACCCTGTAACCCTCGCGCAGAGCGCGTACGGTGACCGCCCTGATTGCCGGGTTCAGACCGGGCACGTCGCCGCCACCGGTGAGTATGCCGATGGTTCCTTTCGATTTTGCCATGGGTTCGCCTCCTGAAGGGTCGATCGTTGCAAAAAATCGGTATTCATAATGTAGACGATGATTGCTCTTTGGCAACAACCGCCCGAAAATTCCAGATGTCCGCTACAGCGGCAAAGCGCAGCCGGAGAGGCCCGCTTTAGGCTGAAGGTAAAAACTGTTATGATGGAAGCTGAACCAACCAATAGAAAAGGAATGAGGATATGGACCGCCGGAACCTGACCTGCATCGACCTCGATCAGCCTGACCATGAGGGCTTTCGCCGGTTTATCAGCAGCTGGCTTTATCGCGACAAGAGGCTCGGCTTCCTTGTCGACCCGGGTCCCTTGTCGACCATACCGCATCTGCTTGCCGAACTGGACAAGGCCGGCGTCGAGCGGCTCGACCTTATCCTGCTGACCCACATCCATATCGACCATGCCGGCGGCACCGGTGCCCTGCTCGACCGTTATCCGGAGGCGAAGGTGGTCTGTCACCCGGACGGCATCCCCCACATGATCGATCCCGCCCAACTGTGGCAGGGCTCGCTCAAGGTGTTGGGCGACCTGGCCCGCACCTTTGGCGAGATTATCCCGGTTGCGGCGGGACGTATCGGTTGCGCGGAACTGCTTGCCGGAACCGGCCTGCGCATGCACCGCACCCCGGGCCATGCCCCGCACCATGTCTGCTACCAGATGGAAGACCTGCTGTTCGGTGGCGAGGTCGCCGGTGTGCGCGCCGAAGTGCCGCAGGGAATTTATATGCGGCCGGCCACCCCGCCCCGTTTCGTTCTCGAAGTCGCCGTTGATTCCCTGGAGCGCATGCTTGCCCTGGAACCGAGGTCTCTGATTATCGCCCACCACGGACTGGTGGAACCGGCTTCGGATTACCTGCGCATTGCCCGGGGCCAGTTGCAGTTGTGGGTCCGTGGCGTCATCGAAACCGCTTCCAAAGACACGGCCGATTCCGAGCAGGAACTGTTCGACTGGTTGCTGGGCCAGGATCGGCATTTTCGCAACTTCGAGCAATTACCGGCTGACATCCAGGCCCGGGAACGCTACTTTTTCGGCAATACCTGCCGTGGCCTGCAGGACTATGCCGACCGGCTGTCCTCTTGGCAGAAGCAGGGCATGTTGCGGAAGACCGCCTGAGCGGAGAACCATGGACTCTTCCATCGGTCCACCTGAGACGACCACAGGTCTGCAGTTTGACAGCTTTCTGCGGAGATTGAAGAATAATCGCCCCCTGCAGCGCCGTGCTGTTATCCTGCTCCTGCTGACGACAGCCGTCACTGTACTGCATTACTCCACGAACGTCCATGCCGGTCACTACCACGACATCTATCGTCGCCTGTATTATATCCCCATCGTGCTTGGCGGGCTCTGGTTCGGCCTGCGAGGCGGCGTCACCGTTGCCGTGATCGTCTCGATTTTGTATGCGCCGCATGTCTTGTTCCAGTGGGGGCATTACACCCAGCTTCCCCTCGAACAATATCTGGAAATGGTTCTTTACAATGTGATCGGTTTTCTCACCGGTCTGCTCTCGGGGCGGGAACATCATCTCCGGGAAAAATACCAGGCCGCGGCCAGAGACCTCGAAGAGAGCTATGACAAGCTGCGCCGGCAGACCGATCTGCTGCTGAAAACCGAGAAACGAATCGAGACGGCGGCCCGGCTCTCAACGCTCGGCGAACTGTCAGCCAGTCTCGCCCACGAGATCCGCAACCCCCTGGCCTCCATCCGCCTGGTGTCCGACAATCTGCGCGATCTTTTCGCTGCGGACGATGCCGGCGCTGAATACCTGGAAATTCTCGGCAAAGAGGTGGACCGGCTGAATCAGGTTGTCTCTCAATATTTGTCCATGGCCAGGTCGCAGAAATCGAACCAGCAGGAGGTCGATGTCAACCAGGCGATCAGGGATGTCCTGGACCTGATCCGTCAGCCGGCCTCCCGGCAGAAGGTGGCCCTTGAGTTCCGGGAAAGCGAGCTGCCGAACATCGAAGGTGACCAGGTGCAGCTTAAACAGGCTTTTTTGAATCTGGCCCTCAACGCCATGCAGGCCATGCCCGACGGCGGCCGGCTCGAGGTTGCCACCTCCACCGACCGGGACAGCCTGTTCATTACTTTTACCGACAACGGCCAGGGGCTGCCGGACCAGGACCCTGAACAGATCTTTACCCCCTTCTATACCACCCGGGAGAAAGGCACCGGGCTGGGCCTGGCAGTGACCCGACGCATTATCGAGGCCCATGCCGGAACCATTCACGCCCAGCCTGCCGCACCGATGGGAACCCGCTTCACTATCCGGATCCCCTGCGAGGAAGCAATCTCATGAGCCAACCGTTGATCCTGATCATCGATGACGACGATTCCCTGCGCCGGGTGATGGAACTCAGCCTGCTGGGCGCCGGCTACAGCGTGGCGACGGCTGCCGACGGCCGCGAGGGGCTGGAACTTTTCGAAAGGCTCGCCCCCGACCTGGTGGTGACAGACGTGCAGATGCCTGAACTTTCCGGCTATCAGGTCCTGGAACAAGTCAGGCAGAAGCGCCCGCAAACGCTGGTGGTGGTGATTACCGCTTTCGGATCGATCGAAAAGGCGGTTAAAGCCATGAAACTGGGTGCCTACGACTATATTACCAAGCCATTCAGTCGCGATGTCCTGCGCCTGGTCATCGGCAAGGCTCTCGATTATCGGCAAAAACAGAAATCCGCCAAGCCCGCCGACCCGGCCGGCAAGGAGAGTACGGTCATCGGCCGCAGCGACAAGATCACGAAACTCCTGGAAATTGCCAGCCGGGCGGCCGCCTCCGAGGCTACCGTGCTGATCACCGGCGAGAGCGGTACCGGCAAAGAGGTCTTCGCCAGAGAAATTCACCGGCGCAGCAACCGCAGCCAGGGGCCCTTTGTCGCCGTCAACTGCGCAGCCATCCCGACGGAACTTCTGGAGAGTGAACTTTTCGGCCATGTCAAGGGCGCATTTACCGGCGCCGTTCGCGATCGCGAAGGCCATTTCCAACGCGCCGGCGGCGGCACGGTTTTTCTGGATGAGATCGGTGAAATGCCTTTGATTCTGCAGCCGAAACTGCTGCGGGTTCTGCAGGAAAGGCAGGTGGAGCCGGTCGGCGGCACCACCCGCGATGTGGATGTGCGCGTTGTGGCGGCGTCCAACCGCGACCTAGAGCAAGCGATGCAGAACCAGGTCTTCCGCGAAGACCTTTATTATCGCCTGGCCGTCGTCACCCTGGCGCTGCCGGCCTTGCGCGAGCGACGGGAGGATATCCCGCTTTTTGCAGAGCACTTTTTACGAAAATTCGGTTCGCCCGAGCTGACGCTTGCCGACGAGGCCCTCGAGCTGTTGCAGGCCTACCCCTGGCCCGGCAATATCCGGGAGCTGGCCAATGCCATTGAGCGCATGGCCGTTTTGCGTTCTTCTGAACACCTGACGGTCGAGGATCTGCCGGCAAAAATCATACAGAACGGGACCGCCAGTCCCCGGGCGACGATCGACCTGCCCAGCGGAGGTTATTCGTTGACGGAGCTGGAGAAACAGGCTGTGGTCGACGCCCTGCAGAAGAACAACTGGAACCAGTCGCGGGCCGCCGCCTTCCTGCAAATCCCCCGGCACACGCTGCTCTACCGCATGGAGAAATACGGGATTCCGCGCAAAAAACCTGCCACGGGGGACGATTTCTCCTCCTGAATTCGGCAGGGGATAAGAAAACCACGAGAAACCGCCGTTCCCCTGGTTCGCCAGCCCGGGATTTGGTCGAAACAAGCGAAGGCTTTTCTTCCGAAACCAGTTTAAGATCAACGGTCAGCGGAGGAGAACCTGAACCGGCACGCCCTGGCCGCCGACCAATTTTCTCTTTGGCAAAGTGCGCCCTGAAGCCTGCCCCTTGATGAATCTAAAAAAAGCCCCCTCGACATGAGGGGGCCTGCTGCAATCAGCGCATCATGCCGCCACCCTGCCGGCCGGGCCAGTTGGTCTCCGGCCGGCCGGGTTGGCCGGCGAAGTTCTGGCTCATGTGGTAGCCGCCGCCACCATATTGATAGCCGAACACATCGTTGGTTCCGTCGCCGTCGCTATCGGCAAAAACATCATTGATGCCGTCGCCGTCATTGTCCACCCAGCCGAAACCATGCCGGTAAGTCATGCCGGTCACATCATCGATGCCGTCGCCGTCATCATCCTGGTGCCGACTCTGGTGCCCGTAGCGGGCACTTTTCCCGGCGTAAGGGCCAACGGCCAGGTCGTTGATGCCATCGCCGTCTTCATCGACAAACCGGTCATTGATCCCGTCGCCGTCCTCGTCGACCCAGCCGAAGCCATGGCCGTAAGGCGTATGGACATTCCCCAGGTCGTTGACACCGTCGCCGTCGGCATCGGCGAAGAAGTCGTGCCGACCGTCGCCGTCGAGATCGGCCCAGCCGGGCATGGCCACATAGCGGTGTCCCATGAGATCGTTGATGCCGTCGCCGTCGGCATCGACGAAGCGGTCATTGACGCCGTCGCCGTCTTCGTCGACCCAGCCGAAGGGGTGCTGGAAAGGCATCGCCGACAGATCGCAGATGCCGTCGCCGTCGGCATCCCGGAAACGGTCATTGATCCCATCGCCATCTTCATCGATGAAACCGAAGCCGAAACCGTAGCGATGGCCGGTCAAATCATTCACACCGTCACCGTCGGCATCGGCGAAGTGATCATTCAGACCGTCAAGGTTTTCATCCCGGAATCCCAGGTCCATGTGATAGCCATAGCCGGCATACCGATAACCCGGGTCGGCAACGCCGTCGCCATCGACGTCGACGAAGTTATCATTGATGCCGTCATCATTCTCGTCGACCCAGCCGAAATGATAACCGTTGAAGCCGTTAAATTCCCGGACCTGCCCGTCGGCCAGAATCATGCGGCCGAAGTCCAGGCCGCGCCCGGCGGCCATGCGGAAGGGGAAGATGAGCTCGGTACCGTCTTCCAACTGGATGGTGAGCGAGTGGTCGCCGTCGGCCACGTGGGTCATGGTAAAGCGGTCCTGGTCGTCGACGAAGACCGGGTTGGTGTTATCATCATCCAGGTAAAGGGTCGCCGGAATATCGGCAATCGCCGCCGCAGGGGTGATCAAATCCATCAGCCTGGCTGCGACACTCGGTTCGGTCGTCAACTGCCCGGTCACGGTGGCCGGCTCCAGGGCCACCGGGGTCGCCGAAGGCCCACTTGAGGTACTGCCGTCGCTGCCGCCCCCACCACAAGCCGCCAGGAATAAAACCGCAAACCCTGTGAGCAACAGTCCAGCAAATCGTTTCGGTCCCTTGTAATGCATAAGTTCCTTGATCCTTTCTTGGTTGTTTCGTCGCCACTCTACGGATAAAGCGACACAAAAGAATTGCCCGGAGAAAAAAGCCATTTTCTTCGATTCGACGCACAGTCTGCTGTTTGGTTGACAGAAAATCTGATTTTCCGGGAAAAATACCAGCAGCGGCGCAGGACCATGCCGAAGGGAAACGGCGAAAGGCACCCCGGGCAATGCAGTTTCGTTTATCAGAGGGAAGAGCGGGAGGCCGCGCCAAGCCGCGGCCTCCCGTTGATGATTATTTGAGAGTAAACTCGAATTCGAACTGGCGCTGCTTGCCGTCGGCCAGCTTGGTGCCGACCTTGAACTCATATTTGCCGGGCTCCGACAGTTCGATGTCGGCGCCGAAATGGCCCTGCATGCCCATCAATTTGATGGGGCCGCTCTCCGTGCCGTCCGGCCGCTCGATCTTGACTGCGGCGATGCCGGACTCGATGGTGTCGCCGCTGGCCTGGTCGGTGAACATGATCATGATGTGGTGGGTGGCGTCCATGTCCATCTTGGCCATGGCGGCAGCGACATCCTTGAGATGGGCCATGGCCTTGACACCATCCTCGACGGCGTTGCCGAGCATGATCATGTCGCCTTCCATGGCCATACCGTCGTGATTGCCGTGATCCATGCTGCCATGGTCCATCGTTTCGGCTTGCTTGCCATGCTCCATGCCTTTCATGGCGAGAGCTCCGAGAGGGAGGCCGAAGAACAGGGTGCTTGCGATAATGATTGTCAGACTGAGTCTCATTTTTTCCTCCTGCGGATGTTGGTTCTGGGGCGGATGAATTCCGCCAATGTCTTGGTTTTGCAAAGGCTTGTCACGTGGGGATCTTTTGCTTGGAACTCGGTTCCATCGACTTGTCGAGGCCGATGCTGCGCCAGATGAAAAAGAGGACGGGCATGACCAGCATGATCACCAGCAGCGAGGTCACGGCGCCGCCGACCATGGGCGCGGCGATACGCTTCATGACATCCCCGCCGGCGCCTGTCCCCCACATGATCGGCAGCAGGCCGACAATGATGGT
>DATFJP010000279.1:0-13392 GCA_035269105.1 Desulfuromonadales bacterium | reverse complement strand
TATCCCGAACGCTCGAACGCCTGGTCAAGCACTGCACCGGACAGGGAGACCGCGTCCAGCTGCTGATGCCACGCTACCAGGGTGACGAAGCAGCCCATACGCCGAGGGTTGAAAAAGTCGCCTGGGGAGCGGTCCATCTGCCGTTTTACAAAGAAGTCGGCATCCCGCTGGTCAGGACCCGGATGGTCCGGCAGGCGTTGGCGCGCTTTCAGCCCGACCTGGTGCATATCGCCACCGAGGGCACCCTGGGCTTGGCCGCCCTGCGCGCCTCACGCTGCCTCGGCCTGCCGGTGGTCAGTTCCTATCACACCAATTTTTCCGATTTTCTCAAATCCTACCGGGCCAGTGCCCTGGAACCTCTCTGCTGGCGGTATCTGCGCTGGTTTCACAACCGGACCCTGGCAACCTTCTGCCCGGCCCCCTGCGCGCCAGGCTGGAAGCCATGGGCGATCCTCGTACAATTTTTACCGGCTACCTTTACGGAGAAGAACTGGCCAGGATCTGTTCTTCGGCAGACCTGTTCGTTTTCCCCTCCCTGACCGACACCTTCGGCAACGTTTTACTGGAGGCCATGGCGTCCGGCCTGCCAGCCCTCGGCTTCGACGTCCAGGGCTCCCGCGACAATATCAAAGAGGGGGTGACCGGCCGGGTCCTGCCGGTCGTCAGCAGAGAGGCACTGGCCGCAGCCATACAGGACCTGCTGCATGACGATGAACGCCTCAGGGAAATGTCCAGGGCGGCCCGGGCCTACGCCGAGCAGCAGAACTGGGAAGACATCCTGAACGGCCTGCGCAACACCTACGTGTCTTTTGCCGCCACGGCGGAAAAGAAGCGTCCCCGGACGGAAACTAACTGGTCTGCCGGGACCATAATCTGCTAGAATTTGTTGCGACGGCCGTGAAAGAACACACATTTTTTTCGGGCGGGCTCCGAAAACAGCCCGTTCACCCGGTCTTCCTTCATTCAGGCGCTATCCGGGACCTTCGTCATGCTGATCACTGGGGAACCTGCGGGTTGGGGGACTATTTGCCGCTTTCAGTCAACGGATCACGGTCAAGGCCATGAGTACGGCTGCTGCGCAGCGCGCGGCTGAGGAAGTAGGCACAATTATCGTGGTCATCGCCGCGGCAATAGCGCGCCTGGTAAACCGGAGTGGGCTTCAAAGGCTGCGCAGCCGCCCGGCAGGCGCCCTCCTCCAAGGCCCAGAAAGGGCAGGCGAAAAAGCGAAGGGACTTCGGTTCGGTGGTCTTTCCGGAGTGCATGTCGACTCTGTGCATGGATTGGTGACTTTCCTTTTGGAGCCATTGGTTCCTGAC
The DNA here is from genome assembly GCA_035269105.1 of Desulfuromonadales bacterium. Lineage (GTDB taxonomy): Bacteria > Desulfobacterota > Desulfuromonadia > Desulfuromonadales > BM103 > JAQYVZ01. The sequence continues at coordinate 12,076 of DATFJP010000279.1, read as the reverse complement.
AGAATGCCTCCGGCCCGTTATAAAATCATGACCATTCTGTTATTTTTCGGCGAGGAACCGGGCCGGAGACCGCTTCCGGAGAGTCCCGGTGCTCGTTTAATCAAAACCTAACAATTGCTTCGTACCGTGCCTCACTCATCTCCCATGGAGGCCACGACCGCTTATGAGCAAAGAACGCATCCTGGTGATCGAAGACGAGGATGACATCCTCGCCCTGGTCCACTTCAATCTGGTCAAAGCCGGTTTTCGGGTTGAATGTGCCTCGACCGGCGAAGACGGCTTTGCCCAGGCACGCGATACCCGGCCCGACCTGGTGCTGCTCGACCTGATGCTTCCCGGCATGGATGGCACCGAGGTCTGCCGGCGCATGCGCAATTCGCCCGATACGCGCAACATTCCAATCATCATGCTGACTGCCAAAGGTGAAGAGCATGACGTTGTCAAGGGTCTGGAACTGGGAGCCGACGACTATGTCTCCAAACCTTTCAGTCCGCAGGTCCTGCTGGCACGCATCCAGGCAGTGCTTCGGCGCCGCATCCGCAGCGACAACGATGCTGAAAACCAACACCCCATCAGGATCGGCGACCTCTACATCCATCCCGGCCGCAACAAGGTCGAAGCGGCCGGCCAAAACGTCGATCTGACCTATACCGAGTTTCAGCTGCTTCGCCTCCTGGCCGGTCGGCCCGGCTGGGTCTTTACCCGTTCCCAGATCGTCGATGCCATTCACGGCGAAGGCTACGCGGTCACCGATCGGGCGGTCGATGTCCAGATCGTCGGCCTGCGCAGGAAACTCGGCGCGTGCGGTAACTATATTGAAACCGTACGCGGGGTCGGTTATCGCTTCAAGGAACTGGAATAAACAGATCGCCAACAACACTGTCCGCCTTCGGAACCAACGGTTCCCGGCCCATTGGTTCGCATATGCGCAAAAGACGCCTTATCTGGCAAATCTTCCCCCCCTTTCTGCTGATCATGGTGATTGCCCTGATGACGGTCACCTGGGTCTTTTCGCAATCGCTGGGCCGCTTTTATAAGCAGGAGACGGCACGCGGCCTCGAGGCCCAGGCCGCATTGGTCGCCGACCAGGTCACCGGCTTCCTGCTGACCGGCGATACGGCACCGCTCGATATCATCAGCAAACGCCTCGGCCGCCAATCAGGGACCCGCCTCACCGTCATCCTGCCCGACGGCACGGTTGTCGCTGATTCTGAAGAAGACATCGCCAGCATGGACAACCATAGGAACCGCCCGGAGATCAAGGCGGCCCTGCGCGGCGAACGGGGCGTGGCCACACGCTTCAGCCATACCCTGCAGCAGGAGATGATGTATGTCGCTCTGCCGGTTGTCGCCAACCAGGACATTCTCGGCTGCACCCGGGCTGCCCTGCCTGTGGCCAGCCTCGCCGACACCCTGCAGCGGGTCCTTTATCCGGTCATGGCCAGCGGTCTGGGGATCCTGCTGGTGGCGACCCTGATCAGCCTCTGGATCTCCCGACGCTTCAGTCGGCCTCTTGAAGAAATGAAAGAGGGCGCGCAAAGATTCGCCGGTGGTGATCTCGAGGGCCGCCTGCCCGATTATCGCAGCGAAGAAATGAGCGGTCTGGCGCATGCCATGAACCGGATGGCGGGCCAGCTTGACGAGCGGATCCGGACAGTTGTCAGCCAGAGCAACGAGCAGGAAGCCGTGCTCGCCAGCATGGTCGAAGGGGTTCTGGCCGTCGACGGCCAGGAAAGACTCCTCCGCATCAACCAGGCGGCCGCCAAATTGCTGGATCTGAACCCCGATGCGGTCGCGGGCCGCCGCATACAGGAGACCATCCGCAAGCCCGACGTCCAGAAGTTTATCGTCCAGGCCCTGCAGAGCAGAACCCGCATCGAATGCAATATGACCCTGTTCATCAATGGCCAGGAACGCTGGCTGCAGGGTCAGGGAACTCCCTTGCGCGACGCTCAGGGCCGTGAGATCGGCGCGCTAATCGTGCTGCACGACATCACCCGGCTGCAGCGCCTGGAAAATGTCCGCCGGGATTTCGTGGCCAATGTTTCCCATGAACTGAAAACGCCGATCACTGCGATCAAGGGCTCGGTGGAGACCCTCCAGCATGGCGCCATCGAAGAAGCCGAGAGCGCCCAGCGTTTCCTGGACATCATTGCAAGGCAGTCGGACCGGCTCAACGCCATCATCGAAGACCTGCTGGCCCTCTCCCGCATCGAGCAGGAAGAGGAGCATGACGGTATCGACTTCTCCCGCACGCATCTGTCCAATCTTCTGCAGAGTGCGGTTCAGTCCTGCCAGGTCAGGGCCCAGGAAAAAGCGGTCAACATAGAGATATCTTGTGAGGAAGCTCTGACCGCCGATCTGAATGCCCATCTTTTCGAACAGGCAATGGTCAACCTCCTCGATAATGCCATCAAATACAGCAACCCGGAGGGCCGCATTCTGGTTTCCGTCGACCGGCTTTCATCCGGCTCCTTGACGATCAAGGTGCGAGACTGGGGGTGCGGGATTGCCAGGGAACATCTGCCGCGACTGTTCGAGCGGTTCTATCGCGTCGACAAGGCGCGCAGCCGCAAACTCGGCGGGACCGGCCTGGGACTGGCCATCGTCAAACATATCGTGCAGGCCCATAAAGGCCGGATTCAGGTGACAAGCATCCCCGGCGAGGGCAGCACCTTCCTGATCACACTGCCGGGTTGAAGCTGCGTTCCCCTTCCTCTGCTCCAATCCCCTCGGGAGCGGTTTTCGGGTTTTTTCCCGGCGATCTTTTCTGCCGCTAACACCAATCTAACAATCAGGGTATACACAGTCCCTCACGCGGGGTCACTTTGCCCGCCGGAATGCCTGAGGCCTTATTTCATGTGTTTTTCACACAAGGCTCATGAAACTCTAACCGACCAAGCCGATGCTGCGCACAGTTTGGAAAACGGAATGCTGGGCTGAAGAGACGAGCCCTTATATGTCCACCCTCAGGCAAACAAAGGAGAAAAATCACATGCTGAAAACCCTGAAAAAATCCGTGACTGCAACCGGTCTCGCGCTGCTGGCCATCGGCTCTGTCGCCACGGCCACCCTGGCCGAACCGATCAAGGTCGACCCCAACCTCAACGATTACGTCAAGGTGCAGGGCGTGGCCGGCAACCTCAACAGTGTCGGCTCCGACACCCTGAATAACCTGATGACCTTCTGGGCGGAGTCGTTCCGCAAGCAGTACCCCAATGTCAATATCCAGATCGAAGGCAAGGGCTCCAGCACCGCGCCGCCGGCCCTGATCGAAGGTACCGCCCAACTCGGCCCCATGTCGCGGCAGATGAAAAACAAGGAAGAAGAGGCTTTCGAGGCCAAGTACGGCTTCAAGCCGACCACCATCGGCGTCGCCCTCGACTCCCTGGCCGTCTACGTCAACAAGGATAACCCCGTCGACGCCCTGACCATTAAGGAAGTCGATGCGGTCTTTTCCAAGAACCGCAAGTGCGGGGCCGCCGCTGAGATCACGACCTGGGACCAGGTTGGTCTGAGCGGCGAATGGGACAACAAGCCGATCAGCCTCTACGGCCGCAACAGCGCCTCCGGCACCTACGGCTACTTCAAGAGCAAAGCCCTCTGCAAAGGCGACTACAAGGACACCGTCAAGGAACAGCCCGGCTCCGCATCCGTGGTGCTTGGCGTCACGGAAGACAAAAACGGCATCGGCTACTCCGGCATCGGCTACAAAACGTCCGGTGTCAAGGCGATTGGTTTGTCCAAGGATGGCGGCCAAGCCTATGAGCCGACCTATGAAAACGTCCTGAGCGGCAACTACCCCCTGGGCCGTCTGCTGTACATCAACGTGGTCAAGGAGCCCAACAAGCCCCTGCCCACTCTGGTTAAAGAGTTCCTGAAGTTCGTGCTCTCCAAGGAGGGCCAGGAGATCGTGGTCAAGGACGGCTATCTGCCGCTGCCCGCCGCAGTCGCCGCGAAACAGATGGCGCAGCTTGATTGAGCTGACCATCGACTGAGGCGGCCGCTTCCCGGGCCGGCCTTCAGCTTGACGACAAGAGCCCGTCGCCGCATAGGAAGACGGGCTCTTGCGTGCTTTCCCCGGAATGGACAGATGAACGAAAAATTCCGCATGCGCGCCAAACGCAACGATCGCATCGCCCGCTGGGTCATCACCCTGGGCGGCATGCTGGTCATTCTCAGCGTGGTTTTCATCCTGCTGCAGATCGCCGGCGTCGCGCTCCCGCTGTTCCAGAAACCCCAGGCCAAAATCTTTGCCAAGTTTCCGGTGTCTGAAGACGTTCAGGGCGAAGTTCTGGCTCTCGGTGTCGACGAATACCTCGAAACCGGGTTCTACCTTGACCAGAGGGGCACCTTCCATTTTTTCACAACCCGCGACGGCCAGGTGACCGACCAGGTCCGGACAACCCCGCCTCCGGCCGCCGGTCAGCTGCAAAGCGTGGAAGCCTACGGCCATCAGGAATTCGGCCTGCTGTGGGACGACGGCACCCTCGCTCTGCACCAAGTGGTCTTTCAGCCGTTTTTTGATGAAGCCAATGACAACCGCCGCAGCATCCGGCACCGGGTCGACGCGATCGCCAGCCTGCCGCCTGCTGCCGAGGCGAACCCCCAGATGACCATGGGCCGTGTCGCCGATGACGACCGGCAGACGCGCATCGATTTCCTGCCGGAGAATAAAATTCTGGTCCACCAGACGGTTGTCAGCGAAAGCCTGTTCGGCGACAGGGAAGAGGAACTTTTCAGCGAGACCGTCGAACTGCCCGACCGGGGGGAAATCCTGGCGACGGCCCTCAACGACCAGGGGACGGCTTTGTATATCGGCACCGATCGTGGGGCTCTGCTGCGGCTCGGTCTCGAGGAGCCCGGCGCCAGCCGGATGCTGGATGACCTGATCGCCTTCACAGACGGCCGCGCCATCACCGCCCTGGAGATGTTCTTCGGCGACTATTCACTGGCCGTGGGCGACGCTTCCGGACAGGTCACCGCCTGGTTCCCGGTGCGGCCCGTTGCCAATACGGCGGGAAAGAACCTGACCCGCATTCACGACCTGTCCCGCCATTCCGCTGCGGTCACCGACCTGCAGCAGTCCCTGCGCGACAAATCGATGCTCAGCCTGGGCGGGGACGGCCTGCTGCATCTCGACCATATGACCAGCGAACGGCACCTGCTGACCCTGGGCAATCACCAGCCGATCATCGATTATGCTTTTTCGACCCGCGGCGACGGCTTGATCGCCTTGACGGCCGAAAACCGGGCGGTCATCTGGAGACTCGACAATCCGCATCCGGAAGTCAGCTGGAGCACCCTGTTCGGCAAAGTCTGGTACGAAGGCTATGATGAGCCGGCCTATGTCTGGCAATCCTCTTCGGCAAGCGACGACTTCGAACCGAAACTCAGCCTGACGCCCCTGATTTTCGGCACCCTCAAGGGCACCTTCTACGCCATGCTGTTCGCCGTGCCGCTGGCCCTGTTCGGCGCGATCTACACCAGCCAGTTCTGCCGGCCGAAGCTGCGCGAGTCGATCAAGCCGGCCGTGGAAATCATGGCCGCCATCCCGACCGTGATCATCGGTTTTCTGGCGGCCCTGTGGCTGGCGCCGATCATCGAGGCCTCCCTCGGCGCCCTGTTCATGTCCCTGATCCTGATTCCGGCGGGTCTGATGCTCGCCATCATTATCTGGCAGACCCTGCGCAGACATGAATCGCTGCGCCGGCTGGAGCGCGGCTACGAGTTTCTGGCGATCGCGCCGATCATGGTTCTGACCATCGCCGCAGCGGCGACCCTCGGCCCCCTCTTCGAGAACCTGCTCTTCGGCGGCGATCTCAAGCAGTGGCTGTTCACCGAGATGGGCACGCGCTACGACCCCAGGAACTGCATCATCATCGCTTTCGGCATGGGCTTTGCCGTCATCCCGATCATCTTTACCATCGCCGAGGATTCCCTGTCGAATGTCCCGCCGGCGCTCAAAGCCGCCAGCCTGGCCTGCGGCGCCAGTCGCTGGCAGACCGTCTGGCGGGTCATCCTGCCTTCGGCCAGCCCGGGCATTTTTGCCGGCACCATGATCGGCTTCGGCCGCGCCGTCGGCGAAACCATGATCGTGCTGATGGCCACCGGCAATACGCCGATCATGGATTTAAGTATTTTCAACGGCATGCGGCCGCTGTCCTCGAATATCGCCGTCGAAATCCCGGAAGCACCCCACGGCGGCACCCTGTACCGGACTCTGTTCCTGTCGGCGGTGATCCTGTTCGTCATGACCTTTATCGTCAACACCGTGGCCGAAGTCATACGCCAGCGGCTGCGCAAAAAATACGGACGTTTTTAACCATGCAAAAATACTGGCGGACAGGCGAACCCTATGTTTGGGCAACCGGCGCGGCACTGAGCCTCACCCTGTTGATCGCCCTGACTCTGATCGTGGTGGTCATGATCAACGGCCTCGGCGTTTTCTGGCCGGACGACCTGGAGCAGGCAACCCTGAAAAGCGGCAGGACCCTGCTCGGCGAAGTGGTCAAACGGGAACCAGCCGCGTCCGGGGAAGGTTATCGCAAGCAGTACAAAATCGGCAACCGCGACATTTACGGTCTGGACTTCAGGTGGGTGGATGAAGCCGATATAGAGGCCCTGGCCCAGCCCGCCGACGCCTTCATCCTGGAACGGGAAGAATACGGCAATTTCTACGGCTACCTGCAGTCCCTGGACGTCGGCGGGCTGGCCCCGGAAAGCAGCAGCGATGATGCGGCCCGGCTGTTCGCCGCCCACGAGCGGGTCCGGGAACTCAAGGAAGATGTCGAGGATCTGGAAGACGCGGTTTCCGGGCTCAGCTACCAGCTGGAGAATATCCGCCGCCAGCTGCTCGAGGCCGAATACCAGGGTCTCGGCCCGAACCACCCGAAAGTTGAGGCGCTGGAACGGGAGCAGGCGATTCTCCAGGACGACTTCCGGCAGCTGGTCGACCGGATCAATTCCGAGACCCGGCAGCTGCGTCAATACCACGCCACGTTTACCGAGGCCGACGGCCAGCAGCGGGACATCGCCCTGGCCGATATCGTCCGCGCTTACCGGCCCAACCAGATGGACTTCGTCCAGAAAGTCGGGGTCTACCTGTCGAAGCTCAAGGAGCTGTTCCTGGCCGACCCGCGGGAATCCAACACCGAGGGCGGGCTCTTCCCGGCGATTTTCGGCACGGTTCTGCTGATCTTCACCATGAGTCTGTTCAGCTTCCCCCTGGGCGTGATTGCCGCCATTTATCTGCGCGAATATGCGCGGGAAGGTCTGCTGGTCCGGCTGGTGCGCATCGCCGTCAACAACCTGGCTGGCATCCCGTCCATCGTTTACGGCATTTTCGGTCTCGGCTTTTTCATCTACGGCATCGGCGGAACCATCGACCGCCTGTTTTTCCCGGAAATGCTGCCGACCCCCACCTATGGTACCGGCGGCCTCCTCTGGGCCAGCCTGACGCTCGCCCTGCTGACGGTGCCGGTTGTGATCGTCGCCACCGAAGAGGCCCTCGGCGCCATTCCGCGGGAGATCCGCGAAGGTTCTCTCGCTCTTGGGTCTACCAAATTCCAAACTCTGGTGCGCATCCTGCTGCCGATGTCCTCCCCGGGAATCATGACCGGCCTGATCCTGGCCATGGCGCGCGCCGCCGGCGAGGTCGCGCCGCTGATGATCACCGGGGTGGTCAAGCTGGCGCCGACCCTGCCAATCGACGGCAACTTCCCGTTTCTGCACCTGGACCGCAAGTTCATGCATCTCGGCTTCCACATTTACGACATCGGCTTCCAGTCACCGAATGTCGAAGCGGCCAAGCCGATGGTGTTCGTCACCACCCTGCTGCTGGTGCTGATCGTGCTGGTCATGAGCAGCGTCGCCATCCGGCTGCGCAATAAGATGAAAAAACGCTACACATTTGGTACTTTTTAAAGTTACGGTCAACAGACCCGGCGAGGCAAACGCATGAGCAAAACAGCACCCCCCGAAATCAAGGATCCGATTATCGAGGTCGAGCATCTCGATTTCTATTACGGCACTGAAAAAGCCCTGCACGGCATCGATCTCTTGTTCCCCCGCCGCCATGTGACCGCCCTGATCGGACCGTCCGGCTGCGGCAAGTCGACCCTGCTACGCTGCTTCAACCGTATGAACGACCTGATTGACATCTCCGAAGTGCAGGGCAACATTCTGTTGAATGGCGCGAATATCTACGAAAGCTCCACTGATGTCATTGAACTCCGGCGGCGGGTCGGCATGGTTTTCCAGAAATCGAACCCCTTCCCCAAATCGATTTACGAAAATGTCGTCTATGGCTTGCGGATTGCCGGGGTCAAGAACAAGACGGTCCTCGCCGAAACGGCTGAGCGCAGCCTGAAAGGCGCCGCCCTCTGGGACGAGGTGAAGGACCGCCTCAACCAGTCGGCGCTGGGCCTGTCCGGCGGCCAGATGCAGCGCTTGTGCATCGCCCGGGCGATTGCCGTCAATCCTGAGGTGATCCTGATGGACGAGCCCTGCAGCGCCCTCGATCCCAAATCAACATCCCGGGTCGAGGAACTGATCGGCAAGCTGCGGAACGATTACACGATCATCATCGTCACCCATAACATGCAGCAGGCCGCGCGAGTTTCCGATTACACGGCCTTTTTGTACGAGGGGCATCTGGTGGAATTCGGTCTGACCGAACAGATGTTCATGAAACCCGCGAAAAAGCAGACGGAAGACTACATCACCGGCCGGTTCGGATAAGGAGAGATTATATGGCTCACACGCTGCAGAGCGAGTTGGACCTTCTGGAAAAGCAATTGCTGACCCTGTCGGCTGTCGTCGAGCAAAGCCTGCATCATGCCGCCAAGGCACTGCGCGCCCAGGACGTTGATCTGGCCCGCAAGGTGATCAAAAACGATGACCAGATCAACCGCATGGAAGTCGACCTCGAGGAAGAATGCCTGAAAATCCTGGCTCTCCATCAACCCGTGGCCCATGACCTGCGCACCATCATCGCCATCCTCAAGATCAACAACGACCTGGAACGGATCGCCGACCTTTCGGCCAACATCTGCGAGCGGGTTCTGGACGTGGCTGAGGCGCCTACGGTCAACAGTCCTCTGGAGATCGAGGTGATGGTACTGAAAGTCGTCGAAATGCTGGAAAAAGCCCTGGACGCACTGATCAATGCCGACAACGAACTCGCGGAAAGGACTCTGGCTCTGGATGAAGATGTCGACACCATCCACAGCGGCAATTACCAGTTGTTCAAGGATCGGGTCCGCCAGCACCCCGAAGAGGTTGCATCGCAACTGAACTACCTGACCATTTCCAGGCATCTTGAGCGCATCGCCGATTTGGCGACCAATATCGCCGAATACGTGATCTATCTGAACAAGGGCACGATCGTCCGGCACCAGAAAGTTTGAACCACGGTGGCTTGAGCGACCTGAAGCATTCCCAGATGTGCTGTCAAGCAGCGCACTTCGGTGGGGAAACTTTTCGTCTCAAATCTTTGAGGATAATGTTAGCCATGGTATTTGCGTGCGTCTGGAGTTAAGATCATTCTGTCCTCACATTCAACATATTAAAGGCACGACCATGAACATTTTCACGGATCGGATGATTCGCGCGGCGAAACTTGATGTCAATCTTTACGAAGAGGTTGAAGCCGACAAGAACGCAATGCCCCAGGCCATGGGGGTTGTCGTTTTTTCCAGCCTGGCTGCCGGAGTGGGCAGTATCAGTACCCTCGGGCTTAGCGGGATTCTGCTCGGAACCCTTGCCGCCCTTGTCGGCTGGTATATCTGGGCCTGGCTCACCTACTTCATTGGCACGAGGTTCCTGGCAGAACCGCAAACCGAGGCTGATCTTGGCCAATTGTTGCGCACCACCGGCTTTTCGAGCTCACCCGGCCTGATTCGAGTATTGGGGGTTATCCCGGGATTGGGGGCCATTGTTGTTGCAGTGGCTTCAATCTGGATGCTGGTGGCAATGGTGATCGCGGTCAGGCAGGCGCTCGATTACACGAGCACCTTACGGGCCGTGGGCGTTTGCGTGATCGGTTGGATTATTCAGGCCGTTGTCCTGCTGCTGTTATTCTCACTTTTGGGTGGTCCCCCGTCGCCCTGAGTTCTTTTCGAGGAAATCGTCACGCTATCGCCCGGCAACAGAAAAGAGGAACAGATTTATTTTCAATCCACCCATCAGCGTATTTCTTATTTTCAATCCACCCATCAGCGTATTTCTTGATGTTGCCCCACCATATAAAAAAAGCGACTTTTTCATCCCTGAAAAAGTTTTTCAGCAACCTCTGCAAGCGAAGCATGTAGTACCGGCGTTAATCCGTCCTGACAGTCGTGACACACAAAAAAAGATCGTTAAGGTTCACAGATCAACCGCCCATCAGGGCCGGAGAAAGGCTGTGAGCTCAAATTAGACCTCTGCATCGAGGACCTTCCTTATTTTAACGGCGAACTCCTGTCCCGAAAAAGGTTTGGATATAAAATGAATCCCCTCGTCCAAAACCCCGTGGTGGGCGATGGTGTCCTCGGTGTAGCCTGACATGTAAAGGCAACGAAGCTGCGGATATATCAGTTGCAGCCGGTCGGCGAGTTCCTTGCCGTTCATCTCCGGCATCACCACGTCGGTGACCAGAAGGTCAATCTTTCCCGGATTGGAGGTGGCAACAGCCAGAGCTTCACCAGGCTTGCTTGCGGCGAGCACATGATAGTTCCAGGACTTGAGCTGCCTGGTGGCCAACTTCAGAATGCCGGCTTCATCTTCAACCAGCAGCACTGTCTCCCCGTTGCCTCGAGGAACATTCTCAGGTCCTGTTTCTGACTCTTCTGCCACTTGCCCGACATACCTCGGCAGATAGATTTTGATGCTGGTGCCTTCGCCTGGTTCGCTGTAAACATCGATGTAGCCGTTATTCTGTTTGACCACACCATACACCATCGCCAGCCCCAAGCCTGTCCCTTCGCCAACTTTCTTGGTCGTGAAAAAAGGCTCAAAAACATGTTCCAGAATCTCCGGTGTCATCCCGCAGCCGTCATCAGTGATTGTCAGTATTACATAGTCACCGGGGACAAGACCCGACTGACCACTACATTGGGCCTGATCAAAATGAATTTTCCCGGTTTCGACGGTCATGGTGCCGACATCGGCAATGGCATCGCGAGCATTGATACACAAATTGGCCAGAACCTGGTCCAACTGGCTGGGGTCCATTTCCACTGGCCACAAGCCTTCCCGGGGCTTCCAGACAAGCTCGATATTTTCACCCAGGAGGTTTCTCAGCATCTTCAGTGTGCTTTCAATAGCGGCGTTGAGGTCGAGAACTTGAGGATCGATCGTCTGTTTGCGGGCAAAGGCCAGAAGCTGGCGGGTGATATCCCGGGAACGTCTGGCGGCCGTCAGGATTTCATCAAGGTCTCCCTTGATGGCGTCTGTGGAATCCAGCTTCATTTGCGCCAGTTCAGCATAGCCGATGATGACACTGAGCATATTATTGTAATCATGGGCCACTCCGCCCGCGAGCCGACCTACTGATTCGATCTTCTGGGATTGATGAAGTTGGGCCTCAAGCCTTGCCTTCTCTTCCTCTTTTTGCTTCTGCTCGCTGATGTCTTCATCGATGCCCAGCAGGCCGATGACTTTCCCTTCCCTGCCATACAACGGCACCTTGGAAGTCCGGATCCAGGTTGTTTGCCCATCAGGCGTTATGACCTGTTTTTCAATGCCAATCTTTGGCATTTCGCCAGCCATGACCCGTTTGTCATCGTTACGAAACGTCTCAGCCTGCTTGTGCCAGCACATCTCGAAATCGTCTTTGCCCCGTAAATCTTCTGGTTTTGCCAACCCGGCAGAGCAGGCAAAAGCCGTATTGCAGCCAAGATAGTTTAAATCAGCATCCTTCCAGAAGACCCGGATCGGTACATTTTCCAGAATCGTGTGCAGCAGATTCCGCGATGCCCGCAGAGTTTCTTCGGCCTGCTTCTTCTCGGTGATGTCGCGTGCCGTGGCATAAGCAACATTCTCCTGTTTATCAAACGTAACACGCCAGGAGAGCCATTTTATGCTGCCATCTTTA
>DATFJP010000278.1:0-7381 GCA_035269105.1 Desulfuromonadales bacterium | reverse complement strand
CGAAAGAACAGGGCAGAAAGAAGCTGAGGCGGGGCAGAAAGACGCTGAGAGGGATTTCGTCGCCTGGATCAGGCATCTGGTCGCGGTCAGAAAGACCTGCAACACTGAAGAGGTCCAGAACTCGCTGGCCCATGGCCTGCGCGCCTCACTGAAGGCCGGAGTCGGACTGGTCGGCGACATTCTGACCACGCTGCCTGCTGCGCCGGCCTAAGCTGGCAGCCTTTTGCGGGGAAGGGTCTTCTGTGAGGTTCTCGGCCATGATATTGAAACTGTGGCGACGCGTTTGGCGGCCATTGCGCGCCTGCTGCCCTCGCCAGCCGGAACCGCGTTGTCCTGGGGGCTGGCTCCCCATGCTCCCTATTCCCTGAGCGACGGGGCTGCTGCCCGGGTCGCGACCTTCGCGCGCCGCCACGATCTGCGAGTGGCCATGCACCTTGCCGAAACCGCGGCGGAAGTCGAATTTCTCGAGCAGGGCCGGGGGTCGATCCTCGACCGGCTGTTCCCGGCTGCCGGCTGGTCGCCACCGCAGCGATCTGGAGCCGGACCGCGGCCGGTCGCCTGGGCCAGGCAGCAGGACCTGCTCATGGCCGGCAGCATGGTCGTCCACGGTGTGCACGTTGATGCCGCCGGGATCGATCTGATTGCCGCCAACCGTTGCTCGGTGGCCCTTTGCCCCCGGTCCAACAGCGCTTTCGGCGAAACGCGCGCCCCGCTCAAGGCTTATCGCCAGGCTGGCGTCAATATTGCCCTTGGCACTGACAGTCTGGCCAGCGCACCGTCTCTTTCGATCTGGGAAGAACTGGCCTTTGCGCGCCAGTGGTACCAAGGCATCCTGGCTCCGGAACAGTGGCTGGAGATCGCCACGCTCGGCGGCGCCCGGGCATTGGGGGCGGCGAAGGAAATGGGCAGTCTCGAACCGGGAAAAGAGGCCAGCTTTCAGGTGGTCGCGGCCCCGGACTGTTCCGGGCCGGAGGAATTGAGCGAGGCCCTCTGCACTCTTGGTGAATCCGTCCAGATCAGAGAACACTATATCGCCGGGGCCCGGGTTGCATCGGCAATCTGAAAATCGTGTTTCCTCTGCTGCGACGTGCTAGAATGCAACCTTTAAATGTCCAAGCAGTGCACGGGGAAGAAACCATGACGCGGTGGTCGGCATTCGGGCGCTTGTTCAGGTACAGGCTGAAAAACTATTTTCTGACCGGGCTGCTGGTGGTCGTGCCGCTCGGACTGACCTACCTGGTGGTGCGCTGGATCGTCACGGCCATGGACCGGATGCTCGGCAACCTGCTGCCGGCGGCCTGGCACCCCGATCAGCTGTTCGGCATGCCGCTGCCCGGGCTCGGCCTGATCGCGACCCTGCTGCTGATCCTGATCATCGGTTTGCTGACCGCCAACATCTTCGGTCGCAAGCTGGTTCATTTTTACGAACGCATGGTCAACAAGATCCCACTGGTCAAGGGGATCTACGGTCTCTTCAAGCAGGTTGCCGACACCATGCTCAGCAGGGAGCGGAGTGCTTTCCGCAAGGTGGTGCTGATCGAGTATCCGCGCCGGGGAATCTGGTCGGTGGCTTTCGTTACGGGGGTCAGCGCAGGGGAGGTTCAGGAAATAACCGATCAGCGCCTGGTCAATCTGTTCGTCCCCACCACGCCGAACCCGACTTCGGGCTTCTACCTGCTGGTTCCGGAAAAAGACCTGATTCTATTGTCCATGACCGTCGAGGAGGCCTTCAAGCTGATTATCTCCGGCGGCATGGTGACCCCGCCGGATCGTCGGCGGGTCCGGAAGACAGGGCAGCTCGAAGTCGACACAACAGCCGAATAACCGGCAGGCAGATACGAATAATTCCCAGAGTAGGCCGCTATGATCGAAGAAATCGGGACCGTCGTCGAATTAAAGAGCAAGGGCAGGGCGGTGGTGCTCTGTCAGAAGAGCAGCATGTGTGAAAACTGCGCGACTGCCGGCGCCTGCAGCCTCGGCGACGACAATCGTTCGCGGCTGGTCGAGGTGCAGAACCTGATCGGGGCCAGCGTCGGTGACCGGGTAAGAATCGCCGCCAACACCAAAAACTTCCTGCAGTCCTCCTTTTTCCTTTATATCGTGCCGCTGATCGCCCTGGTGATCGGGGCCGCAGTCGGCAGCGCACTGGGCAGCATGTTGCCGCTGGGGATCGATCCGAACTTGCTGTCGGCGGTTTTTGGGGTATTCTTCCTGGCCGGCAGTTTTCTGGTGATCCGGGTCGGCAGCGGCGCTTTGCAGGAGGACAATTTCATGCCGAAGATCACGGCTGTTCTCGCGGTTGAAGAAAAAGGCTCGGAGACGCGGGACGTCGAAGATGAAGTAATAATCGGCAGGCAGAAGACCGAGCGCACCTAGTACCCTGTAGCCGATAGAATGTCGCAAAATTGCGCCGGAATTTGGCGGGTCAAAGGACAAGCAAGATGCGACAGTTTATGGGTTACAGGGTACTAGGCTGACAGCTAACCTTTATCGCAATCCACCAACCGGACAGTGCAGTATAATTTATGGGCATAAAAATCATCGCCAATAACAAAAAGGCCTACCACGAATACTTCATCGACGAGGTCTACGAAGCGGGCCTGGTCCTGCAGGGCACCGAGGTCAAATCGGTGCGGGCCGGAGGTGTCAGCATCAAAGAGGCCTACTGCCGGATTCGCAACGGCGAGGTGTTCGTGGAAAACATGAACATCAATCCTTACGAACAGGGCAACCGGGAAAACCATGAGCCGCTCAGGCCGCGCAAGCTGTTGCTGCATGACGACGAAATCGCCAAATTGATTAAAAAGACCGAAGAGAAAGGCCTGACGGTGGTGCCGACCAGGCTCTACTTCAAGAACCGCCGGGCAAAACTGGAAATCGGGGTCGGACGCGGTAAAAAACTCTACGACAAGCGGGAAACCCTCAAGCGTAAGCAGGCCGACCGCGAGGCCTCGCGCGCCATGCGGGATCACGCGAGGTAATCTTCCTTAAACACTTGATAAAAAGTCATTTTTATGGCATAGTAGGTTTAACGAATTAAGCCGTGTCGCGGCGTCGGGCGGCGCGGCTTTCAACAACTCTTTCAAGGGGGTGCTCAGGTTTCGACGGAGATTGGAAATGCTGGTTGCATGCCGGAGTGGGCTGGCTCCGTAACAAAGCCCAAACCTAACAAACGCCGACAACGACGTTAGTTACGCACTGGCAGCTTAATTGCTGTCACGTCTCAGGTTTCATCGCCCGTGTGAGGCTCGAGACGTATCATTAGCGGGATAGTTCCGGCGACTGCCTGTGGCGCCGGAGCGAAACTTCAGCAGGCTCGCCCGTTGAGAATCCTGTCCGTCGGGAGCTTCTTCGGGTTAAGCAAAACACGGACTATGCATGTAGACGCCTGACATGGAAGATTTTCGGACGCGGGTTCGATTCCCGCCACCTCCACCAGTCTTCGTTAAGCCAACCCTGTGGGTTGGCTTAACTTCGCCTTGGCAAGCCTTTTTTGCCAAGCGAACCCGAAGGGGAAGACTGCCACGGCGAAGCTGAAAGCGAAGCCGGGCTGGACCTTGGCAAGCCTTTTTGCCAAGCGAACCCGAAGGGGAAGACTGCTTTATTTTCTTTTTGTTATTTTTTAGTTGAACGACTCGGAGGGGGCATGCCTGAGTCTTCAGATTTCCATTACGTTTATCTCCTTGTCAGCCTCACAGATCCGTCTCACCATTACACGGGCATTACCAAGAATTTACCCAATCGCCTGCGGTCCCACAATTCCGGACAAGTGCCACATCTAACCCGAGATGCCGGACCTGGACTATGGTGGCCTTTGTCAACAGGAGCAGGAGTAAATGCCCCCGGAATAATAATGGTGGCAAATCCTGCAGATCCGATGCCGGAAAAATGCTAAAATGCGTTCCGGCAGGACCCTGCCTGGAGACTTTTTCCCGGTAGGTTAGTTTGCTCTCCGGCTTTGGCGGGTCCATTCCAGGACAGAGGGTTTTCTGAGGAAAAAACTTTTCAAGCAAAGTTTCTCATCATGTCTCTCGACTACACAACCCTTGACCTCCTGCGCAAAAACCATCCGGCCTGGCGGCTGCTGCGATCCGATCATGCCTCCCTCGTAGCGAGCTTTCTGCATCGGGTTTTTATCGTTCCCAACATGCGCACCATGTCGCAGGCGGATCTTGCCGAGGCGCTGGAGGACGAGCTTTTCGCTCTGCGTGACCTGTATGGGACAGAAGCGTTCCCACGTTCGGCGGCGGCCTATCTCAACGACTGGGCCGATAACGAGAAAGGCTGGCTGCGCAAATTCTATCCCGCTGATTCGGATGAGCCTCATTACGACCTGACCCCGGCGACGGAAAAAGCCATTGCCTGGCTGGAGAGCCTGACCGAGCGGGCATTCGTGGGGACCGAGTCGCGGCTGCTGACCCTGTTTGAACTGCTGCGGCAGATGAGTGAAGGCAGCCAGGCCGATCCGGAAGCGCGCGTTGCGGAGCTGCATAAACGGCGGGACGAAATCGACGCCGAAATTGCCCGCATTCTCGATGGCGATATCCCGTTGCTGGACGCGACCGCTTTAAAGGATCGTTTTCAGCAGTTTCTGCAACTGGCCCGCGAGCTGCTTACCGACTTTCGCGAGGTGGAACACAACTTCCGCGCGCTTGACCGCAAGGTGCGGGAACGCATTACCCTGTGGGAGGGCGCCAAGGGCACCCTGCTCGAAGAGATCATGGGGGAACGCGATGCAATCGCCGATTCCGACCAGGGCAAAAGCTTTCGCGCCTTCTGGGATTTTCTCATGTCCCAGCGCCGCCAGGAAGAGTTGAGCCATCTGCTCGAACAGGTTCTCGACCTTGAACCGATTGCCGAGATGCGCCCGGACGCGCGCCTGCGGCGGGTGCACTACGACTGGCTGGAAGCTGGCGAACACACGCAGCGTACGGTTGCGCGGCTCTCGCAGCAGCTGCGGCGTTTTCTCGATGACCAGGCCTGGCTGGAAAATCGCCGGATCATGGACATTCTGCACGGCATTGAAGGGCGCGCCCTGGCGGTGAGAGAGACTCCACCCCGACGGGATTTCATGAAACTGGCCGAGAGCGCCCCGCGCGTCGAGCTGCCTTTCGAGCGCCCCCTTTACAGCCCGCCGATCAAACCAATTATTGCCGATGTGGAGCTGGAAAGCGGCGAAACGGACATTGATATGCTGGCCCTCTACGACCAGGTGGTCGTCGACCGCGCCGAACTGCTGCGCAATCTCCGCCAGGTTTTGCAGGAGCACTCCCAAACCACCCTTGGCGAAGTGGTCGCCCGTCATCCCCTGCGCCACGGTCTGGCGGAGCTGCTGACCTATCTGCATCTGGCAGGGGACTGGCCCGAAACGGCAGTTGACGAAGAGCGGCAGGATCTGATCGAATGGCGCACCGAAGAGGGCACGGTTCGGCGCGCCCGTCTGCCGCGTATTGTCTTTGTGAGGAAGAACGGATGAACCAGAATCAGATCGAACAGACCCCTGCGGGAGAAACGGATAACGACCTCTCCCAGGTTGTGATTCCGCTCCTCAAGGGGGTCATCTACCAGGATGAAAATCCGACTCAGTGGCACGCCCTGCTTAATCTGCAGGCTCGAGTGCGCGATTATGTCAGTGTCCTGGGGCTCGAACTCATGCTTGACGAGGCGGAAGGCTATGCCTTTCTGCGCTCGCGCCCCGATGATGAAGAGGAGGGCGCCAGGCTGCCGCGTCTGGTGGCACGCCGGCGCCTTTCTTTTGCCGTCAGCCTGCTGCTGGCGCTGCTGCGCAAGAAGCTGGCGGAAGCGGACGCCGGGGGAAGCGAGACCCGCCTGATCCTCTCCCGTGACGAAGTCGTCGATCTGATCCGGGTCTTTCTGCCAACCGGCAGCAACGAAACCCGCCTGATTGATCAGGTGGACACCCATCTCAACAAGATCGCCGAGCTCGGTTTTGTGCGCCGCCTGCGCGGTCAGGAGAAGATGTTCGAGGTGCGCCGCATCATCAAGGCGTTTGTCGATGCCCAGTGGCTGACGGAATTCAATGACCGGCTGGCTGAATATCAACAGGAACTCACAGGGCAACAGGAACTCACAGGGCAACAGGAACGGACAGCAGAGAACGGGGATAACGATGAGTGAAACCCTGGAGCTTGAGTTCATCGGCGACGACAAATTGGCCGGATACCGGCTTCAGCGTCTGGAGGTCCTGAACTGGGGCACTTTCGATTCCAAGGTGTGGGCGCTGAGCCTCGACGGCAGGAATTCACTCCTGACAGGGGATATCGGTTCGGGCAAATCGACCCTGGTGGATGCCGTCACCACCCTGCTGGTACCGAGTCAGCGCATCTCCTACAACAAGGCCGCCGGGGCCGATGCCCGCGAACGCTCGCTGCGCTCCTATATGCTGGGCTATTACAAGTCGGAGCGTCAGGATACCCTCGGCAGCGTCAAGCCGGTAGCTCTGCGCAACCACAACAGCTACTCGGTTATTCTGGGTGTATTTCACAACGCCGGTTATAACAAAACGGTGACCCTGGCCCAGGTGTTCTGGATGAAGGATGTCCAGGGGCAGCCGGCGCGCTTTTATGTGGCCTGTGAGCGCGACCTTTCCATCTCTGCTGATTTTTCGCGTTTCGGCCCTGATATCGCGCAGCTGCGCAAGCGTCTGCGCGGCGACCAAGTGGAGTTGTTCGACAGCTTTCCGCCCTACGGAGCCTGGTTTCGGCGGCGATTTGGCATCGACAACGAGCAGGCTCTTGATCTGTTTCTGCAGACCGTGTCGTTAAAGTCGGTGGGCAATCTCACTGATTTCGTGCGCAATCACATGCTCGAGCCTTTTGACGTGGCGCCGCGCATCACCGCTCTGATCGGCCATTTCGACGACCTTAATCGTGCCCACGAAGCGGTTCTCAAAGCCAAGCGCCAGGTGGAGATGCTCGACCCTCTTGTCGCTGACTGCGAGCGGCACGGCGAAATGGTGCTTTCCCGGGACAATCTGCGCGCCTGCCGCGAGGGGCTGCGTCCCTGGTTCGCCGGACTCAAGACCGCGCTGCTGGACAAACGGCTCGAATTGCTCGACGAAGAGCTTCAGCGTCACCAGGCCCGCGGCGCCCGCCTGGAAGAGCAGCGGCGCGAGCAGCAGGCCCGGGAACGTGAGCTGCGCCGCAGTATTGCCGAGCAGGGCGGTGATCGCCTTGAAAGTCTCGCCGAACAGATCCGCCGCAAACAGGATGATCTGCGGCGGTGCCGGCATAAAGCCGAGCGCTATGCCGAGCTGATGCGAGGACTGGAATTTGCCCCCGCTGACAGCGAAGACGATTTTCTTGCCCGCCGCCGGCAGTGCGCCGACCTGCGTGAGCAGACTCTGGAAAATGAAGCGCGG
>DATFJP010000277.1:0-44597 GCA_035269105.1 Desulfuromonadales bacterium | reverse complement strand
GTTCGTGTTGGGGGTGCTGCTGGTCCCTCTGGCCCTGGCTGTGTCCGTCCCGTATTTCAGGGCGGCGGTCGAAATTCGCAAGGCCATCGAAGAAGGGCGAGGCAAAGTCTCCGGCAAGAAGCACTCCTTCTCCGAGCCACTGGTCTATACGATAGACAAAGAGAAATAATTCAGATCCCGCCGCAGTTCCGCCATACCACTGCCTTTCTTTCTGCTTGTGTCGCTACAGCAAACCGTCCTCGCTCATCCCATGAATCACCGTTTCGATGAATTCGTTGAGCTTTTTCTGGAAGTTCCTGTCGACGACGGTTTCCACTTGCGCCGCCCAGATCAGTTCTCCTGAGCCGGCTTGATAAAGGTTGCATTCCGCCGTGACCACCTGGTACCTGGAGACCGTCGGCGGCACGTAGAGCATATCGTAGCGATGGTCGAAATAGCTCCAGTAATTATGGTAGTAAGGTGCGGGGGAGTAGGGCGACCGGTTATAGTAAGGCCAGGCCCGGTAGGACGAGTAGCCGGGGTTGACAACCTTTTCGGTTCGTTTGTTGATCACCCGGGTCATCAGAAGAGTGTCCGCCCGATGCGCCTGAACCTGCTGTTCGATGGTTCCCCGGTCGGTATTTTCGATATCCGGAAGATCCTTGTAGCTGACGAAACTGGTGACACCGTAGGAGGCAAGGTGTTCGGCGAACCGGTCTTCAAACAGGCGCCGGTTCAATTCCTGCGAGGACATCCCGATGATATAAACGCGGTCGATCCGCCGACTGTAGTCGGGGTCCTTCCACGAACCCGTCATTTTGGTACTTGAACAGCCAACTATCAACAGCAGGCTGGCCATAAGACAGGAACAGATAGCCAAGGTTCTCATAAGCACCTCCTTCGGTTTCCTTCAATCATAGCGAATGATCGGGAAAAAACCAGTAGCGGGCTGCCGGCAATTCATATCGGAAAAGAATGGGTGCTTTTATTCTCGGCGGGAGCAGAATTGGTGAGCGTCCGATGCGAGCATCGCTCAGGGGGGTAGGTTGCGAGGCAGCCAGAGATTCCGGGATGAGACTAAGGTTTGCTGCGACGAACCTTGGGCGGGTTGGCCGCATGGCACTGGTTGCAGGCTGTTGAATAGGATTTGCCGCATTGTTTGCATTGATGCATGAGAAATCCCCCATAAAACCACAATATCTTGTGGCTTAAATATTTAAAACATACAACTTGTCGTAGGTTACTTTCCCTTTAATCCCAAAGCAAGGGAAAAAACGGATAGGCGACAACGATTGATTATGTTTTTCATATTGCATCGGTGCATAAACAACCAATTGTAGGGGCAGGCCCCTGTGCCTGCCCTGGGCGGCCACGTGGGGCCGCCCCTACAACAAAAATTCGAATATTTAACCACCGGAACAATAACCACCAGTCTCGAGAAGAAGGGCGGGGCGAAGTCTGTCGTCCTTAAATTAATACATTTTTATATATGGATAGGCTTTTTAATGTGCAGGGATTTACCTGTGTTGGGTGATTAATCAGCAAGTTTAGTAAAGATTGCAGGTGTTTATGGTAGGATTATTCTGCTTGGATTTATTTAATTTTTTTGTTGACATGAGTCCTTCCTAATGTTAGTATTTTCTTAACTTAAGTCAGCAACCCTTTCGCCTCATACATTTGGATAAGGAGAAGGATCATGAGAAACCAGACCAACTTGATGGACACCGTTAAGAGCAGCTACCTGGCTCTCACTCTCACGATTCTCGGCATCTTGGCAGTCGTGTCTGCCATTCTTATTGCCTGGCCGGCACTTGCCTATCTGGGCGCCAAACTCTTCAACTGATTTTCCACCAGCGCAGAAATTGTCGTTTCGAAGACCGGTTTTATGGAACAGGTAAGTCAATGAGGATTTTCAGTTCGACAAAAAATCATCTGGGGCACGGTGCTTTCATTGCACTGACCGTTTGTGCTCTTCTCTCAGTTCTTCTTGTGGCCTGGCCCGCTTTGCAATATATCGCCGGTTGATTCCGCAACCGCGATCCGCAGATAAAAAAAGCCGCCCCTTGCCGGGAGCGGCTTTTCCAATTTTAGGTTGTCATTGCCAGGCCTGCACTCAGGCTATCCGCTCATACCGAACATGGCCTTGTAATCTTCTTCACAGACCTCCAGGTGGTGATGGGTGGAGTTGGCATTGGCAAGATACACATCGGCAATCGCGGGGTCATCGATCTGTGCGGCCATTTCCCGCAGCGATTTTTCCAGGGCTTCTTCCTGTTCAATGGCCAGTTCGAGAGCCTTGCGCTCGTCGAAATCCTGCAGCAGGAGGTCCTGCAGGCCTTTCCACCAGGAAGATGAAGTGTTGGGCGGTTCCTTCATGAAGTCCTGAAACGAGGGGATGTCGCCGCCCTGATAGATTTTGAAAAAAGATTCAGCATGTTGATATTCCTCGCGGGCCAGCAGCTCGAAGGTGCTGCGGGCCTGGTCTTCCGCCATGCGCTCGGCGCCGTATTTGTAAAAATCCATGGCGTCTTTTTCGGTCTGAATCGAATCTTTGATCGCTTTCTGAATGTCCAGTTTGGTCACGGGAAATCTCCTTCGTCGAAAAAATGCCGGTAATCTAAATCAATTTTCATTCATAGCATATTTTTATAAACAGGTCTTGCCTTTTCTCAAAATGAAAAGGGGAACAGGGACCCTCCGGCCCGTCGGGGACGGATAAATGGACTTCTGCAGCCGTGCAGATCCCGGGTACGGACGAAAGCTTTTCGAACCAGGTGATCGGGCAGCGCTGGACGCGGGTTGCCCTGATCGCGCTGAGAGAATAATTATTCGGAGATCCTGGCCTTGACCGTCAGCAGCCGCGTCGCCAGTTGCGCCGCAAAAAACAGCGAAAGATAGCCAAGAAATGGCATCAGGAAATAATCGAAAGCAGATCCGGTCAAACGGGGCAGGCTGAAGCCGGACATCCAGCTGCAGACCGCAAAGGACGATGCGCAGAAGACAGCGGAAAGTTTGAACATGACAAAACTCCTCGTTGACAGTCGGTTGTTACCAATATCTTTCAATATTTCTTCTGCATCAGATATGCCAATTATTATCAGATCAGGAAGCATTGGGGTGAGCCAATATTTTCCGGTATTTGCCGGTGCAGTGCAGCAGTGTGGTCGGGGGACGTTCAGATGCCTGGAGCGAAGTGTGTGTTTTGCCGGCCTTTTGTTGGCCAAAACGCGATATCCGGGCAGGTGCTGTTAAGGAGGGGCACGGCTCAGTTGACTTCCAGTTCGACCAGGCGCATTTCCTTGCCCTGGAAGGTTTCCAGGGCAAAGCTGCCGCAGCTGCTGCAGGTCCATGTCAGGGTTTCCAGGTTTGACTCCAGCCCGCATTCCAGGCAGCGGCCACGACCGGGGATCCTGCGGAGGATTAATTTTGCCCCCTGGGCCAGCGTACCCTGGGTGCAGACGTCGAAAGCAAATTCCATCGCCTCCGGGATAACACCGGAAAGGGCGCCGATTTCCACGGTTATCGAGGTGATCTCACGGCAGTTTTCCCGGCGGGCATGCGCTTCGGCAATCTCGACGAGATGCCGGGTGAGACTGAGTTCATGCATGCCTGCCATCCTTTCTTTGCAGGAAATGTCTTCTGGATTCGCTGCCAGTTTCCACTATAATTGGCTGGGGTTTTGTTTGCAAACATAGGAGAATCGCCGATGACGAGCAATGAAAACTGCCAGCAGCCCGAAGAGCATCCCCGGCACCTCTGTGAACTCAAGCGGGCGGGGCGGAGTGAAGAATTGGCCCGGCGCAGTTCCAGGCCGGCTTTCATCTGCTTCAATTGCGGGGCGATGGCGAACCGTGCCGATGACATCTGCAACCCCGGCGCTTTGCCCGGAGAGAAATGATGGAATGACCCGCGACCCGGTTGCCCGAATTGGGACTCCAGGCCGGCAGGACAAACAATCCGGGCAGACGGGATTTCGGTCTTCTCAGCCTCGACGGACGGCCGACGATGGGCTCGCAAGAAGGTTCCGGCCGGTTTTTCCAAGGGCATGATTTCGGTTGACTGGTCCCGGCCGCGAGGCTATGTTTTTGCACACCGGGCCGAAGGCAGGGAGGCGCTGACATGAACAAACAGGAAAAACTGAAAGCCTATTGGCATAGAAACGTGGCCTATATCGTGGTTTTGCTGTCGGTCTGGTTTGTCGTTTCTTATGTGTTCGGCCTGCTGGCTGCCGACTCGCTCGACCATTTCCGAATTGGCGGTTTCAAACTGGGATTCTGGTTTGCCAACCAGGGCTCCATCATCGTCTTCGTCCTGCTGATCGTCATTTACGTCAAGTTGATGAATCGCCTCGATCGCAAGTACGATGTCCATGAAGATTAGCGGCAGGGACTCAGGCCACTTCCGGGGGCTCTTCTGCTGAGCGATTCGCGACAGAACCTGCGAAAAGACGGATACTGATATGGGAATTCTGGGTTGGACCTGGCTTTTTGTCTTCCTGTCGTTTTCACTTTATATCGGCATCGCGGTGTGGGGCAAAGCGGCGACCACCGGTGATTTCTATGTCGCTGAAAAAACCATCCACCCGGTCGCCAACGGCATGGCGACCGCGGCTGACTGGATGTCCGCCGCTTCTTTCATTTCCATGGCCGGCCTGATCTCTTTCATGGGGCGGGACGGCTCGATGTATTTGATGGGCTGGACCGGCGGATATGTCCTGCTGGCTCTTCTGCTCGCTCCCTATCTGCGCAAATACGGCAAATTTACCGTGCCCGAGTTTATCGGCGACCGTTACTATTCGACCGGCGCCCGGGTCATTGCCCTGTTTTGTGCGATCTTTGTCTCCTTCACCTATGTGGCCGGCCAGATGCGCGGGGTCGGCGTGGTTTTCTCCCGCTTTCTGGAAGTGCCGGTCAACACGGGCGTCATCATCGGTATGGCGCTGGTTTTTTTTTACGCGACCATGGGCGGCATGAAAGGCATCACCTATACTCAGGTCGCTCAGTACTGCGTTCTGATCACCGCCTATTTCATCCCGGCCATTTTCATCGCATTTATGCTGACCGGCAACTTCGTTCCGCAGATCGCCTTCGGCGGCACTATCAGTGCCGAGGGTGCCGACCTGCTCGGCAAGGCTTCTTACCAGGGTCAGTATCTGCTGGATGTTCTGGACGGCATCCATAAGGATTTTGGTTTCAGTGAATATACCTCCGGCAGGCGGCCCAAGGTCGACGTTTTTTTTATCACGATCGCCCTGATGGTCGGAACTGCCGGCCTGCCTCATGTCATTATTCGGTTTTTTACTGTTCGCAAGATCCGTGATGCCCGTTCATCGGCTGGCTGGGCCCTGTTCTTCATTGCCCTGCTGTACACGGCGGCTCCTGCCGTGGCGGCTTTCGCCCGCACCAATTTCCTGCTGACCATCAATGACAAATCGTATGCCGAGGAAGCCCCCCAATGGTTCCGGAACTGGGAGGAGACCGGTTTGATCGCCTGGATGGACAAGAACGAGGACGGCATAATGCAGTATCGGCCCGGCCCGGCCTTCGTCGGCAAACCGCGCTTCGCCGAAGGCACAGGAGTGTCCGGCCAGCGTTTGCTGAACAACCGACCAACCGCATCCGAAAACGAGGTCTATGTTGATCGGGATATCATGGTTCTGGCCAATCCGGAAATCGCCCGGCTCCCCAATTGGGTGGTCGCCCTTGTTGCGGCCGGCGGTTTGGCGGCCGCTTTGTCCACCGCAGCTGGCCTGCTGCTGGTGATTTCCGCATCGGTCTCCCACGATCTGTTGAAAGGGGTTTTGGTCCCGCACATGTCGGAACGCTCCGAATTACTATGGGCTCGGGCATCGGCAGCCGTCGCCGTATTCGTTGCCGGCCTGTTCGGAATTTTCCCGCCCGGATTCGTTGCTCAGGTTGTCGCTTTTGCCTTCGGATTGGCAGCCGCGTCCTTTTTTCCGGCCATCATTATGGGCATTTTCAATCGGCGGGCCAATAAGGAGGGGGCTATGGCCGGCATGCTCACCGGGATTATTTTTACTTCCAGCTACATTATCTACTTCAAATTCATCAATCCAACAGCCAATGTTCCTGAGAACTGGTGGTTTTCCATCTCGCCCGAAGGGATCGGCACCGTCGGCATGCTGCTGAATTTTTTGGTCATGTGGATCGTTTCCCGCCTGACCCGGGAGCCGCCGCAGGAAATTCAGGACATGGTCACCAGTCTGCGCTATCCGGCTTTGCGGGAGGACCAGGAGGCCCCTGACTGAGCCGAGCAGCGTTTATCCCCTGTCTTCCGTTCTGCTGTTGCGGAGCCCTTTGAGAATTGGGCAAAGGGCCGCATTCGTCCGGTAAGGACCCTCCGTCATGTTCGCCAATTCACATATCAGACAGCTGGTCGGCGGCCTGTTGTGCGGCCTGGCGGCCTTGAGCCTGATCAGTATGCTGCTGCCTTCGGCGCTCGCCTTTTTCGGCCTGACCGATCTTTTCTGGGCCCGCCTTACTCTCAGTGCCTATGCCGCTCATGTGGTCCTGGCCTGGGTGCTTGGCGGCTGGTGGACAGCACGCAGGCCCGGCCTCAAGTCCGGCGGAGCCATCATGGGGGTGCTGGGAGTGGCCAGCGGAGTGTTGCTCGCGGCGCTGGGTTTCGGGGCCCAGCCTTTCATCCTGACGGTTTCGACAGCATGCGCCGGCTTTTACGGCCTGACCGTCGGTTTGCTGGTCGGTCATCTGCTCTCTCTCTCTCCGGCACAATAACCTCGCCGCCCGACTTGTATGGCTCGTCGCCGCTGGTATCCTGTCGACTGAACCCCGGTATGTTCCGAATCTCGGATTTTTTTCTGAAGGGAGGTTGTCATGAACATCCAGCTAATCCAGGCCGACATCACGACCCTTGAGGTCGATGCGATTGTCAACGCGGCCAACCAGTCGCTGCTCGGCGGCGGCGGTGTCGACGGTGCCATTCACCGGGCCGCAGGTCCGAAACTGCTTGAAGAATGCCGGGAAATCGGTGGCTGTCCGACCGGTGAGGCCAGAGTCACCGCTGGCTATGATCTGCCGGCCAAACATGTGATCCACACGGTCGGTCCGGTCTGGCATGGCGGCAAGCACCAGGAGGATCAATTGCTGGCCGCTTGCTACCGGAACAGTCTGCAACTGGCCGCGGAACACGATCTGCGCTCTGTGGCTTTTCCCTCGATCAGTACCGGCGCCTATGGCTTTCCGATCGAGCGCGCCAGCCGCATCGCCATTCGTGCAGTCGCCGATTTCCTGGCCGGCCATGAAACCATGAATGTTCTGTTCGCCTGTTTCTCGGAGGACGATCGCGACGCCTATCAAAAAGCGCTGGAGGAATTAGCGACGAAAGAGGGTCGGTCAGCCTGATCCCGTAATTCAACGGACTGTTTCGGGTTTTTTCGCGGTTTTGACAACCGGCTGGCGAGAGTATCAGCCGGTTTTTTTTATTTAAATTCCTGTAAAAGTCAGCTCTTCGCATGGGACAGGATTCAGCATTATTTTTTGTTAAAATTGTAAATATATTGAAAAAACAATATCTTGAGGATGAATCGCGGATGAGATCAGGATTAGACAGGTTCAAGAGAACCTGGGATGGAACTGAATTTGCATTTTTAGCGCGTTTGTCTGGCTGTGAATCCTTGACTATAGGGCTCCCACCATGGGAATGCCCATTTGACGTGGGTCCGGCATCTGCACGCCGGGCAGGCGTTGTTTGCAAATTCAGCAGGGACATATCATGCATTCTACCATTGATCGGTTTGCCCAGGGTCCGCTGGTTACTGTCGATGCCCGAAGTTGCGTCCGGGATGGCATCGCCTTGATGAGTTCCCACAATATCGGCTTTCTGGTGGTTCTCTCCAAAGGGCATCCGGTAGGGATCCTGACGGAACGGGATGTGGTGTTCGCGGCCAACTGGATGCTCGGTCAGCCCGATTTGAGGGTTGATCAGGTGATGAACAAGGAAGTGGTGACCGTAGATCGCGGGACCACGGTGAAGGAGGCCTGCGAGTATTTTCGGGACCGGGGCATTCGACATCTGGTGGTCGTCGATCGCCGCGGTGGATTGTCGGGGGTATTCACCCAGGCCGATCTGGTCAGAGCTCTGGACCGGCAGGTTTTTGCCGAAGATATCAAAGTCGCCGCAATCATGTCCCCGCGGGTCTGGCAGGTGTCCCCCGAAATGTCGGCGCGTTACGCGCTGTCTCTGATGGCCAGGCATGCGATCAGCGGAGTTCTGGTCGTCGATGACCTGAACCCGCTCGGTTTTTTTACCGAAAAACATGTTCTGCGCCTGATCACCGGCGCCGGTGATTTGAACGAATTTGCAGTCGGCCGCGAACTGATTTCGCCGGCGATTACCATTTCCGATCAGGCCCATCCAATTCGGGCAATCAGCCTCATGAAGAAAAAATCGGTTCGGCGGTTGTTGGTTCTCAACCAGCAGGATGTGGTTGCCGGTGTCTTGACCCGGACCGATCTGAGCCGGGGACTGCAATGTTGTCGGCTGCTGGAAGAGGTTTCCGGCAGTGGTCCCAATTTCGGCGAACCTGCTGTCGATTCCTCCAAGAGCTACAGCTGATTCCGCTTCCGTTTTTTTCTGTCCGCATTTCACAAAACATCTTTCCTGGCGTCTGCAGGGGGCGTGGCCTTTCCCGGGGTTGCCGCGCGGCTGTTCCTGGAGTATAAAGCAGTCACCAAGAAAGGTTTCATGATGAAATTGACCATCCCTCTGCAAACGGCTCTGACTTTGCGCGATAAAGGCGCCCTCCTGGTCGATGCGCGCAGTCCCGCGGAATTCTCTGCAGCGACGATCCCGGGTTCGGTTAACGTTCCCTTGCTCGATGATGACCAGCGCCGCGAGGTCGGCACGCTTTTTCGACAGCAGGGCAAGCAGGCCGCGCGTCTGCTCGGCATACGCCTGGTTTCCCCGAAAATCCCCGACCTGGTGAATCGTGTGCTGCAGACGAAGCCGCCGAATTTGCCGGTGGTGGTCTTCTGCTGGCGTGGTGGTATGCGCAGCCGGACTCTGACTCAACTGCTTGATCTCGCCGGCATCCCCGCCCGGCAGATTTCCGGAGGACACAAAGTTTTCCGCAAACATGTTCTGGACTTTTTCGCTGCTGGACACTGGGGGCGGTTGGTGGTGCTGCGCGGCCTGACCGGGGTGGGCAAGACCATTATTCTGCAGCGGCTGGCCAATGAAAGTTGGCCGGTCGTCGACCTCGAGGCCCTGGCCAACCATCGCGGCAGCGCCTTCGGTGGCCTGGGCCTCCCCGCACAACCGTCGCAAAAGATGTTCGAGGCTATGCTTTGGGATCGATTGCGGCATATTCCTGAAAGCGGCTTTGCCTTAACGGAAGGGGAGAGCCGCCATATCGGCCGCGTGGTTCAGCCGGCCCGTTTTTTCGAGTCCCTGCAGCTGGAAAAATCTCTGTGGATCCATGCCCCGCTGCAAGTCCGGATCGACAACATCCTGGCTGATTATCCGGCCCGGGACGACCTGCGGGGGCAGATCAGGTCGCGGTTGCTGACCCTGAAGGAACGTCTCGGCAAGGAAGCCGTCGATGAACTGGAAAAGCTGCTGGAGACTTCGCGCTGGAAAGATTTGGTGCGGGAATTGATGGTGCGGTATTATGACCCTCTTTACCGACATACCCTACCGGAGAGACGAGTCGAGGTCACTGTCGGTCAGCCGCAGGGAGATTTGACAGCTGTCCATCAGGCGATCCGGGAAATCCTGGAAACACCCGCAGAGGGACGGAAACAATGAGTCGTGACCAAGTTCATGAAAAACAATACAACCCGTTGTGCAGCAAATGCCTCCGTCCCTGTAAACAGCCGGCGACCTGCCTGCTGGTGGAGTGCCCCCGCTACTATCCCATGCCGTTCAAGATCGAAAAACACCGCTATACCCAATTGGATCTGTTCGACCCGAAAAAGAAATAGTGCCCATCCGGAAACTCCGGATGGGCACAGTGCAGTTTTCGAGCTGGAAACGAGGAGTTTTTCGTCCTGACAAGGAAATCAAGGGCTTGCGCGGAGGCGTACATCGGTACGCCGCACAAGCAAGTCCGCAGATTGACGTAGCCAGGGCGGAAAAGAACCGTTTCCGGGCGAAAACGAAATAGATAAAATCGCTCTGCCTGGCATGATTACTCGGCAAGACTGGCCAGGAATTCGACCACTTTCGGTGTGAATTTCTCCGGTTCGACCAGAAACGAATCATGGCCGTAGTCGGAATCGATCAGGTGGTATTGCACGGGTTTGCCCTGGCGGGCCAATTCGTCGACGACCTCCTCGGTCTGATAGGGGGGGTAGAGCCAATCCGAGCTGAAAGCGAACCAGAGCGAGGGACAGGCGATGCCGGCCAGGGCATCGCTCAGGCCGTCGAAACCCCAGGCGACATCGTAGAGATCCAGGGCCTTGGCCAGATAAAGGAAGCTGTTGGTGTCGAAGCGGTCAACGAAATTCCTGCCGTTGTATTCCAGGTAGCGCTCGACTTCGAAGCGGCCGAAGAAGTCGAAGATGCCGTCGCGGACCGAGAAGCGACGGCCAAACTTGAGATGCATGGACTGGTCGGACAAAAACGCGATATGGCCGATTGAGCGGGCCAGCGCCAGGCCGTCCGCCGGCGGGTGTTCCGGCTTGTAATTGCCCTTGCGCCAGAGAGGGTCGTTGTAGATCGCCTGCCGTGCTACGCTATTGAGTGATATGGCCATCGGCGACTGCCGGCCGGAGCCGGCAATCGGAATGATGGAACGGGTGCGTTCCGGGTACAGAACCGCCCATTCCAGGGCCTGCATGGCCCCCATACTGCCGCCGATCACCGTCAAAACCCGGTCGATGCCGAGATAGTCCATGAGCAGTTGCTGGGCCCGGACCATGTCCCGGACCATCAGGACCGGGAAGGACAAGCGGTAGGGTCGACCCGTGCGCGGATTAGGGCTGGTCGGTCCGGTGGAGCCGAAGCAGGAGCCGATAACGTTGGAGCAGACGACGAAGTAGCGATTGGTGTCCAGGACCTTGCCGGGGCCGATCATGTCGTCCCACCAGCCGGGTTTGCGGTCCTCTTCAGCATGTCTGCCGGCGGCGTGGGCGTCGCCGGTCCAGGCGTGGGCGACCCAGATGACGTTGCTGCTGGTCGGGTTGAGCGTTCCGTAGGTTTCGTAAGCCAGAGTGACAGGCCCCAGCAGCCGGCCGCTTTCAAGTTGCAGCTCGACATCGAATTCAACGGTTTGGGTTGTCACGAGACCAACGGATCCGGCCATTGAGGCTCCCATTAAAAACGGCCCCTTCCCGAAGTATGAGAAGGGACCGTGCAGGGGCAATTTGACCAGGTAACTGCCGGTTCCGTCCTCATCTTCCCTCCCTCGGGAGGTTGGAATTAGCACCTGGCCTTTGCCGGGTCAAGGACCCCGCGAGCCGGTTGCTGTGGCATCAGCGGGCCAATCCCTCCGCCACTCTGGATAAAGACGCGTATTTTTCAGTTCCAGAACTCTAACGAAATGGTCGCGGGATGTCAAACGATTCCACTCGGAGTGCAGCGAACCAGGCCCCTTCGCAATCGTTCTCTCACCTTGGCATGGAGGATGACTGCGGCAGATTGACTGGTTGAGAGGCGCTGCCTTTGCAGTCTGATTAATAAAACACCGTGGCAGCTGGAATTCGGTGGTCGTGCAGGTATACTGGCAGTAAACCTCGGCAGAGACAGATTCTGCAGGGGAAGCTGGACGCAGTTTCCCTTTTTTCGCCCTGGAAGACTTGCCCTCCTGGTTTCCAGGGTATTTTTTATGCGCCCGCCCGGAGACTGGCCAGAGGATCGCTGTCGGGATGGACCTGCTGCTGTTGTTCGACCAGGGTGGCGAAGTCATAGCGCTTGAGCATACCCATGAACTCTTCGCGGATCTCTTTCCATGCGCCATGGGCGGGGCAGAAGAATTCCCGACTGCATGTGCCCGGTTCGATCAGGCACTGGTTCAGGTAGACAGGACCCTCCTGGGTTTGGACGACATCCAGCAAAGTGATTTCGGAAGGCTCTTTAGTCAGGAAGAACCCACCGCCGACGCCGCGCTGCGAACCGACTATGCCCTCCTTGATCAGCGGCTGCAGAATTTTGGTCAGGAAGGCCGGGGTGATTTCCTGAGCCTTGCAGATATCGCGCTTGTAGACGATCTCGCCTGAAGGCTGGGCCGCCATGTAGAGGATGGCACGAATGGCGTATTCTGTGGCACGGGTAATAATCAAAAGCGGAAACTCCGGAAGCGGGGCAAACAAGGATGCTTGAATGATGTCTCTAATCAAATAGACTTTTTTGAGCTTTTTGTCAATATGCGCCTTGTTTCTCTCTCGCGATTTGCAGTTAGTGTCCATCCGGAAACTCCAGATGGACACAGTGCAGTTTCCGATCTGGAAACGAGGAGTTTTTCGTCCTGGCAAGAAAATCAAGGGCTTGCGCGGAGGCGTACATCGGTACGCCGCACAAGCAAGCCCGCAGATTGACGTAGCCAGGGCAGAAAAGAACCGTTTCCGGACGGAAACCAGTTAGAGACAGGAAAAGTTGACAAGTTGGTGCACCGAAGCCATGATTCAAGACTGTGACCGAGACGAGTATCAACAGCATGGATGATGGAGAAAGGCGGGTTGTCGGCCGCTTTGCGCCCAGCCCGACCGGACCGCTGCATTTCGGCTGCCTGGTTGCCGCCGTCGGCAGTTACTGCATGGCCCGCCGTTCCGGTGGCCGCTGGCTGCTGCGCATCGAGGATCTGGATCAACCCCGGGTGGTACAGGGTGCGGCCGAAGCCATCATGCGCGTGCTTGAGCAGCTGAGCCTCTGCTGGGACGGGCCGGTGGTCTGGCAAAGCCGGCGGAGCGAGGCCTATCAGGCCGCTCTGGAGCAGCTGCGCCGGCAGGGCATGCTCTTCGATTGCGGATGTTCGCGTCGGGAGATTTTGGCCAGTGCCCCTCATCCCGGCGAAGAAGGCCCCATTTATCCCGGTACCTGCCGGCATGGACTCCCGAAAGGACGACAGGCCCGCGCGCAGAGAGTCATCGTGCCGCAACAATCGGTCTGCTTCGTGGATGGGGTGTTCGGACCGCGCCAGCAGTGTCTTGCCGATGCCGTCGGCGATTTCGTCCTGAAACGCGCCGACGGTCTGTTTGCCTATCAATTGGCGGTGGTGGTCGATGACGCCGATGCCGGCGTCAACCAGGTGGTGCGCGGCGCGGACCTGCTCGGTTCGACCCCCCGGCAGATTTTTCTGCAGGCCTGCCTGGGATTGCCGTCTCCCCGCTACTGCCACCTGCCGCTGGTGCTGGGGGACGACGGTGAAAAAATGAGCAAGCGGCACGGCGTTGTGGAGAGGGTTCGACCCGGCCGGGAAGGCGAGCTGCTCTGCAAGATCCTTCGTTGCCTGGGGCAGGCGCCTCCTTTTGGGGGTCATGGGATGCCGCCGGGTGAGGTTCTGCAATGGGCCGGACAGCATTTCGAAATGTCTCGGGTTCCCGGTCGGGATCTGCCCGCAGGCAAGATTCCCCGGAAATTTGCAAAATAGCCATTGACAGCACCGGAAAAACCCGGTAAGTATTTGCCAATAGCGACGAGGACCTGCCTGAACGACCTGATACCGTTCATCTCCTTTCAGATTTAATAATCTATTAGAATAGCGCGCAATCACGCCAGACAACTGACCTATAAGACTGATTTCTGATCTGTACGAATACTAATTACTTAGCGCATACATTGAATTGAAGAATTGATGGATTCTTTTGACCTGCACGGATTGGCGTTGTGCGCCTTTGCCTACCGGGGAGAAAAGCCTACCCTGTAAGTTCCATGGCATTCCGCGAGGAGGCCTGGAGCTGATCTGAAAACGTTAGACAAGAGAACCTGAATCCGGGAAAAACAGCAGACGTGCGTCGGCCGGCTCCAATGCCCAAAGTCCGACGTGCAAGGAGATACGATGAATCTGAAGGAACTCAAAGAGAAGAAAATTACCGAACTGGCCGGGCTTGCCAAGGAGTTGGGAGTCGAGGGCGCTGCCGGGATGCGCAAACAGGACCTGATCTTTGCGGTTCTGAACGCGACTTCCGCGAAGAACGGTTCCATCTCCGGTGAAGGCGTGCTGGAGATTCTGCCGGACGGTTTCGGCTTCCTGAGAGCTCCGGATGCCAATTACCTGCCGGGTCCCGACGATATCTATGTCTCACCCTCGCAGATCCGCCGGTTCAACCTGAAGACCGGGGATACCGTTTCCGGCCAGATCCGGCCCCCCAAGGAGGGAGAGCGCTATTTCGCCCTGCTCAAGGTTGCCGAGGTCAACTTCGAAAGTCCCGCAGTGGCCAAGGAGAAGACGCTTTTCGACAACCTGACGCCGCTCTATCCGGACGAGCGGATTTTTCTCGAGACCACGCCCGACAAACTCGGCATGCGAGTCGTTGATATGGTCTCACCGATCGGCAAGGGTCAGCGCGCGCTGATCGTTGCGCCCCCGCGGACCGGCAAGACCATTCTGCTGCAGAATATCGCCAATTCGATTACGGACAATCATCCCGAGGTCTATTTGATTGTCCTGCTGATCGACGAACGCCCCGAAGAGGTGACCGACATGCAGCGCACCGTCGACGGCGAGGTCATCTCCTCGACCTTCGACGAGCCTGCGACCCGGCACGTCCAGGTCGCGGAAATGGTCATTGAAAAAGCCCGCCGACTGGTCGAGCACAAGCGTGATGTGGTCATTCTGCTCGATTCGATCACCCGGCTGGCCCGAGCCTATAACACCGTCGTCCCGCCGTCCGGCAAGATCCTTTCCGGCGGCGTGGATTCCAACGCCCTGCACAAACCCAAGCGGTTTTTCGGTGCGGCCCGGAATATCGAGGAGGGCGGCAGCCTGACCATCATCGCCACCGCCCTGGTGGACACCGGCAGCAAGATGGACGAGGTCATCTTTGAGGAATTCAAGGGCACCGGCAACATGGAACTCATGCTCGACCGCCGGCTGGTCGACAAGCGGATCTTCCCGGCCATCGACATCAACCGATCGGGCACTCGCCGTGAGGAACTGCTGATCGACGAGGTCAGCCTGCAGCGGATCTGGCTGCTGCGCAAGGTGTTGTCCTCCATGAACGTGGTCGACAGCATGGAGTTTTTGCTCGACAAGCTCGGCGAGACCAAAACCAACCAGGAGTTCCTCGATAGCATGAATCGCTGAGGTTGGAATTCGGCGATTTAGGAGGCTGTCGGACTATCCATGAACTGGCTGCAAATCCGATTCTTCGGCCCATATTTCAGCTCCTTTTTGGCCCATAGCGATGGCTATGCGCCTGCAAACGAGCTGAAATCTGTGCTCGAAGCCTCGAATTTTCGCTTCAGTCCGTATAGTCCGACAGACTCCTAGGCCGCTGCAGACAGGGCTTGCAATCAGCCAGGAAAAATGATATTAATTCAACCCTTTTGCGAAGCAATCCGTTATCCCGGGTCTGTACAGAGCCAGACCATACAGGAGTCAAGCAATGAAAGAGGGCATTCACCCGAAGTACAACGCCACCACCGTAAAATGTCATTGCGGTAATACTTTCGAAACGCGTTCCACCAGAGACGGGGAGATCACCACCGAGATCTGTTCGGCCTGCCACCCGTTCTTCACCGGCAAACAGAAGCTGGTCGACACCGCCGGCCGCATCGAACGTTTCCGCAAGAAGTACGCTAAGAAAGAATAACTTCCCCGACGGCCCTGCGGGGCCGTCTTTTTTGGGCATTCATCCCTGCAACGCCTCTTGCTCTGTTCAGTTCAGCATGGTGGTGTGCCAGGGCGGCGGCCCGGTATGCGGGCCGCATTGATTCCGAGGACCCTGCACGTTT
Source organism: Desulfuromonadales bacterium (assembly GCA_035269105.1). Taxonomy (GTDB): domain Bacteria; phylum Desulfobacterota; class Desulfuromonadia; order Desulfuromonadales; family BM103; genus JAQYVZ01. The sequence continues at coordinate 28,745 of DATFJP010000277.1, read as the reverse complement.
GCCGGTCTGTCCACACGCCCTCGCGGCACGGGCCGCCAGGCTTGCGGACCCATTGCCCTGCGGTTCCGGGGGCGACGCTGCGGCCCCCTGACAATCATGTCCGTCCCAGTTCTCAGCCAACCGGCCTCCGCAGAGGATGTCCGGCAGCCGCATTTCAGATTTTCCCATTTGGACGATATCGCCATGATCACTAAGCTGGAGGATATTGCCGACCGGTTCCACGAGGTGGAGGGGCTGCTGGCCGACCCGCAGATCATCCAGGATCAGGCGCGCTACCGGAGCCTGACCAAGGAGCACGCCGAACTGGCCGAAATCGTCGGCATTTATGACCGCTTTTGCCGGATGAGAGAGGAAATCACCGGCAGCCGGGAGCTCCTGCAGGATCCTGATCCGGATGTCCGCGAGATGGCGCAGGGCGAAATCGAAGGCTTGGAGCAGCAGCAGGAGGAATTGGAGCAGCAACTGAAGCAGCTGCTGATTCCCAAGGATCCCAATGATACCCGCAATGTCGTGCTGGAGGTGCGGGCCGGCACCGGCGGCGACGAGGCCGCTCTGTTCGCCGGCGACCTCTTCCGGATGTACAGCCGTTATGCCGAGAACCAAGGCTGGCAAGTCGAACTGCTGAGCGCCGCGGAATCCGAAGCCGGCGGCTTCAAGGAAGTGATCGCCCTGATCAGCGGCAAAGGCGCCTATTCCCGTTTCAAGTACGAAAGCGGCACGCATCGTGTCCAACGGGTTCCGGAAACCGAGGCTCAGGGCCGGATCCATACCTCGGCCTGTACCGTGGCCGTCCTGCCGGAAGCAGAGGATGTCGATGTCGAGATCGACTCTTCCGATCTGCGCATCGACCTTTACCGGGCTTCCGGTGCCGGCGGTCAGCATGTCAACAAAACCGAATCCGCGGTTCGCATCACGCATATCCCGACCGGGGTGGTGGTTTCCTGTCAAGATGAGAAATCCCAGCACAAGAACAAAGCGAAAGCCATGAAAGTCCTGCGCTCCCGGCTGCTGGACAGTATGCAGGCTGAACAGGACGAAAAAATGGCGGCCGAGCGCAAGAGCCAGGTCGGCAGCGGCGATCGTTCCGAGCGGATCCGGACCTACAATTTCCCGCAGGGGCGCTGCACCGACCATCGCATCGGCCTGACCCTTTACAAGCTGGATGCCATCATGCAGGGAGACCTGGATGAACTTATCAGCGCTTTGACGACCTATTTCCAGGCCGAGCAGCTGGCGACCCAGGAGGCGTGAGTTTGGCTGACCGCTGGACCGTCCTCGAGATTCTCCGTTGGACCGCCGACTATTTCCGGGACAAGGGCATCGATGCGGCCCGGCTGGATGCGGAACTGCTGCTGGCCGACACCCTGTCGCTCGACCGGGTCGGTCTCTACCTGCATTTCGATCGTCCCCTGAGTCCGGATGAACTCGCGGCCTTCCGCGCCCGGGTTCGCCGCCGCGCCAGTCATGAACCGCTCCAGTACATATTAGGCGAGACCGAATTCTGGTCCCTGGTGCTGGAGGTCGGTCCGGACGTTTTGATCCCCAGGCCGGACACGGAAATACTGGTCGAGGAGATTTTACCACGGCTGCCGGCTGGCGCTGAACTGCTCGATGTGGGGACCGGCAGTGGAGCCATAGCCATAGCCGTTGCCAGTGAGAAGCCCGACGTCCAAGTGACGGCCATCGACAGCAGCGCGGCTGCACTGCAGGTAGCGCGCCGCAATGCCGAGCGGCATGGCCTGATCGACCGCATCCGCTTCCGGGAGGCTGATCTGGCCGGGCTGCCTGATGAAGCCTATGACCTGGTCGTCAGCAATCCGCCCTATGTAGCCACTTCGGAATGGGATTCGCTGATGCCCGAAGTTCGTGACCATGAGCCGCGGACCGCCCTCTGCGGCGGTGATGACGGCCTGCAGGCTTACCGTCATCTGGCCGGGCAGGTCCGCAGAGTCGTGAGGCCGGGCGGCTGGATGCTGGTCGAAGTCGGTGCGACCCAGGCGGCCACGGTTCTGACGCTGTTCAAGGAGGCCGGTCTGAACGCCTGCGGCGTGCGGGATGATTATGCCGGCATCCCGCGCGTGGTTTTCGGTAGGCTGGAAAAACAACCGGAGTAAGCAAGTGGACAAGATCATCATTCATGGCGGTCGCCGGCTGCAGGGGACTGTTTCTGCCAGCGGTGCCAAAAACGCTGCTCTGCCGCTGATTTTTGCAACCCTGCTGGCGCCGGGGCCACATCGGCTGCGGAACCTGCCCCGGTTGCGGGACATCCATACCGCCGAGCGGCTACTGACCGGGCTCGGTGCCCAGGTACACAGCGAAAACGGCACTCTGGAGGTGACGACCGATTCCCTGAGCGGGCAGGAAGCGCCTTACGATCTGGTGCGTACCATGCGGGCCTCGGTCCTGGTGCTCGGCCCCCTGCTGGCTCGATGCGGACACGCCCGAGTCAGCCTGCCGGGCGGCTGCGCCATCGGTGCCCGACCGATCAACCTGCACCTCAAGGGGCTCGAGGCAATGGGCGCCCGGATCACTCTCGATCATGGCTATGTGGAGGCCCGGACCGAACGTCTGCGCGGCGCCCGCATCCACCTGGACACGCCGACGGTCGGCGGCACGGAAAATCTGATGATGGCGGCCACTCTTGCCGAAGGCACAACGATCATCGAAAATGCCGCACGAGAGCCGGAAATCTGCGACCTGGCCGCAGCCCTCGGGACCATGGGAGCCCGGATCGAGGGTGCGGGTTCGGACACGGTGACCATCGAGGGAGTCGCACAGTTGGGGGGCATGGACTACCAGGTGATGCCCGACCGGATCGAGGCAGGGACTTACCTGATTGCCGCGGCGCTGACCGGTGGCTGCGTCCGTGTTACGAACGCCCGGGCCGGCCATATGGAAGCGTTGTTGAGCAAACTGGAGGAAGCGGGGACGGAATGCGTGGTCGCCGAAACCGGCATCCAGGTGACCGGGCCCGGGAAGATCCTGCCGGTGGATATCAAGACCCAGCCTTATCCGGGTTTCCCGACCGACATGCAGGCCCAGTTCATGACCTTGATGACCTTATGCTCCGGTTCGAGTATGATTACCGAGACGGTTTTTGAAAACCGGTTCATGCATGTCTGCGAGTTGCAGCGGATGGGGGCGGAGATCAGCATTGAAGGGCATACCGCCACGATCAAGGGCGTACCCGGCCTGCTGGGGGCACCGGTGATGGCCACCGACTTGCGGGCCAGCGCCTGCCTGGTGCTGGCCGGACTGGCTGCTGAAAATTCCACTGAAATTTCAAGAGTTTACCATCTGGACCGGGGCTACGAAGCTCTTGAGGAAAAGTTCCGCAGTCTGGGTGCCGATATCCGGCGGGTGCCGGCCGGATCCTGATTCAGGGAGAAGTGGGAAACGATGAATAATTTTTTGACATTCGCCCTGCCCAAAGGTCGCATTATGCAGGACTCCATGAGCCTGTTCGGTAAAATCGGCATCACCTGCCCCGAAATGGAGAAGGACAGCCGCAAGCTGGTCTTTGAAAACCGCGCCGATGGTTTCCGGTTCATGGCCGTGCGAGCCCAGGACGTACCGACTTATGTTGAATACGGCTGCGCGGATATCGGGGTTGTCGGCAAGGACACCCTGCTTGAACAGAACCGGGACCTTTACGAACCTCTCGATTTGCAGTTCGGTTATTGCCGGCTGGTGGTCGCCGAACCGGCGGAGCTGAGCCGGGACGATGACCCGGCCGGGTGGTCGAACATCCGCGTGGCCACCAAGTATCCGAATATCACGGAACGTTTTTTTGCCGGCAAGGGGGTTCAGGTCGAACTGATCAAGTTGTACGGCTCGATCGAACTGGCGCCGATCGTCGGCCTTGCCGAGCGGATCGTCGATCTGGTATCGACTGGCGCCACCATGCGCGACAACGGCCTGGTGGAGGTCGAAACCATTGCCGAAGTGACCAGCCGCCTGATCGTCAATCGAGCCAGCCTGAAGACCAAGCACCGGCGCATCAGCCGCCTGCTGGAGGATCTGGAAGGCGTAGTCGAAGAAGGTCCCCGCATTTCGTAACACCCGTTTCGCCGCTCGGCTGGAGAGCAAGACGATGATTCGATTCCTGCGTTTTTCCGATACCGATTTCGAAAAAGTTTTTCGCCAGATCCTGGAACGGGCCGAGGCGGCGCCGGCCGGTGTTGAACAGACCGTCGCCGAGATCATCGCCGCGGTCCGCAGCCGCGGCGACCAGGCTCTGTTCGAATACACCGAGCGTTTCGACCGGCTGACCCTGACCGCGGAGACGCTCCAGGTCAGCCGCAGCGAAATCGAGCAGGCCCTGGGGCAGGTCCGGGGCGAGGCACTGGAGGCGCTGCGGTTGGCTGCGGAGCGGATTGCCGCCTTCCATCGCCGGCAGTTGGAAGAGACCTGGCTGACCGACGACGAGCCGGATGTGCAGCTCGGCCAGATGGTACGGCCGCTCGACCGGGTCGGCATCTACGTGCCGGGGGGCAAGGCGACCTATCCCTCGTCGGTGCTGATGAACGCCATCCCCGCCAGGGTGGCCGGGGTCGGCGAAATCGTCATGACCGTGCCGATGCCGGACGGCGATATCAATCCCTATGTCCTGGCGGCGGCGGAAATCGCCGGGGTCGACCGGATCTTCAAAGTCGGCGGCGCTCAGGCCGTGGCCGCCCTGGCCTACGGCACGGCCTGCATCCCCCGGGTGGACAAGATCACCGGCCCGGGCAATATCTATGTGGCGACCGCCAAACGCATGGTGTTCGGCCGGGTCGACATCGATATGATCGCCGGACCCAGCGAAATCCTGGTGATCAACGACGGCACCGGCGTGCCGGCGCATATCGCGGCGGATCTTTTGTCGCAGGCCGAACATGACGAACTGGCCTCCTCGATTCTGATCACCACCGATGAGGACTTCGGTCGGCAAGTCGCGCAGGCCCTGGAACAGCAGCTGGCTGAACTCAGACGCACCGCGATCGCCCGCCAGTCGATCGATCGCTACGGCGCCATTATTCTGGCCCGCGACCTGGCCGAAGCGGCGGCTTTCAGCAACCGGATCGCGCCGGAGCATCTGGAACTGGCCGTTGCCGAACCGCTGGACCTGCTGCCGCAGATCCGCCACGCCGGTGCGATCTTCCTGGGGCATCACACTCCGGAGGCGGCCGGCGACTACCTGGCCGGCCCCAATCACACCTTGCCGACCGGCGGCACGGCCCGCTTCTTTTCGCCGCTCGGCACCGAGGATTTCGTCAAGAAATCGAGCCTGGTCTCCTTCACCCGGGAAGGCCTGGAACGTCTCGGCAAGTCGATCATTACCATCGCCGAACTGGAGGGTTTGGAGGCGCATGCGAAGTCGGTTTCGATCCGGTTGAAAAAAGGATAAAACAATTCTTTAACGCAGAGGCGCAATGACGCAGAGACACTCAACAGGAAAGAAAAGATTGAAAAGGAATAAACCTGAGTTTGCCGTTTGGTGGCTTGCTGGAAAAGTCATCGATCGGAAAACAGAGGTCAGGGCAGAAACGGCTTTCGCGTAATCAAAATTTTCTCTGTGTCTCTGCGCCTTTGCGTTAAACTTTGGCCGTTTTATTTAATCTGGAGGAAGACCGATGTCTCGTACCGCGCAGATCGAACGCACCACCAGCGAAACGGCGATCCGGCTCAGCCTGAATCTCGACGGCAGCGGCGCGCACAGCATTGCGACCGGCGTGCCCTTTTTCGACCACATGCTGACCCAGATTGCCCGACACGGCTTTTTCGACCTGGAGATCGAGGCGCAGGGGGATCTGCAGATCGACGCCCACCACACGGTCGAAGATCTGGGTATCTGCCTGGGCGAGGCGTTCCGGAAGGCGCTCGGCGACAAATCCGGAATCCGGCGCTTCGGCCGGGCCACCATGCCGATGCATGAGGCCCTGGCCGCAGTTGTCCTCGATTTTTCCGGACGCCCCTATCTGGTCTATAATGTGCCCCTGCCCAAGACCCAGGTCGGCAATTTCGATCTCGAGCTGGTCGAGGAGTTTTTGACCGCGTTCTGCAATCACGGCGGCCTGAACCTGCACGTCAACCTGGCCTATGGCGACAATCTGCATCATATCGTTGAAGCCGTTTTCAAGGCCCTGGCCCGGGCGCTGGACGAGGCCACCGGATTCGACCCCCGGGTCCAGGGGGTCCTGTCTTCCAAGGGCAGGCTCGAATAGGACACACCGATGATCACGATCATTGATTACGAGATGGGCAACCTGCGCAGCGTCGCCAAGGCGTTCGAAAACCTCGGTTTTGCAGCCCGCATCAGCGCTGACCCCAAAGACCTGCGTGATACGGACAAGATCGTTCTGCCCGGCGTCGGCGCCTTTCGTGATTGCATCCAGAACCTGCGACAGGGCGGCTTCGTCGAGCCCCTGCTGGCGCATATCGAGGCCGGCCGGCCGATGCTCGGCATTTGTGTCGGCATGCAGATGCTGTTCGACGAAAGCGAGGAATTCGGTCTGCACCAGGGCCTCGGCCTGATTCCGGGGCGGGTCGTACGTTTTCCGGACGGCATGCAGGAAGCGGGTGAACGTCTCAAAGTCCCGCACATGGGCTGGAACAGCATCCGTATCCAAAGGCCGGCGCCGATCTTTCAGGGCTTTGCAGACGGTAGCTATGTTTACTTTGTGCATTCCTATTACTGCGCGGCCGATCATCCCGAGCATGTCGCCGCCAGCTGCCGCTACGGCGATGTGACCTTCTGTGCCGCGCTCTGGCGCGACAACCTGATGGCGACCCAGTTCCATCCGGAGAAGAGCCAGGCCGTCGGGTTGAAAATTTTCGAGAACTTCGGGAAACTCTGAGGATAGAAATTGGTATAAAAAAACAATGTTAACGCAGAGACGCAAAGGCGCAGAGAAAAAAACAAAAACTTTAGAGCATTATGAATTGCAACGCCTCTGCGCCTCTGCGTCTCCGCGTTAAACAAGATTTTGACCTGAGGATTTTTGTTGTCACATGATTATTATTCCCGCGATTGATTTGAAAGACGGCAAATGCGTGCGGCTGGAACAGGGCCTGATGGAGAAGGACACCATCTACTCCGACGACCCGGCCGCCATGGCTCTGCACTGGCAGGAAGAAGGCGGCGAGCTGCTGCATCTGGTCGACCTCGACGGCGCCTTTGCCGGAGTGCCGAAGAACCGGACCGCGATCCAGGCGATCGTCGAGGCAGTGGATATCCCGACCGAGCTCGGCGGCGGCATCCGCGATCTGCAAACGGTCGCGGCTTATCTGGACCTGGGCATCGATCGCGTGATTCTGGGCACCGTCGCCAAGGAGAACCCGGCGCTGGTCGAAGAAGCCTGCCGCCGGTTCCCGGGGCGGATTGTAGTCGGCATCGACGCCAGGGATGGCCTGGTGGCGGTGCGTGGCTGGGCCGAGATGACCGAAAAAAAGGCCGTCGACCTGGCGCGGGAGATGGAGGGCCTGGGCGTCGCAGCACTTATCTATACCGACATCGCCCGCGACGGCATGCTGCAGGGACCGAACATCGAGGCGACCAGGGCGTTGGCCGAAGCCGTCTCCATCCCGGTGATCGCCTCGGGCGGGGTTTCCTCCCTGGAAGATATTCGCCGGCTGCTGGCCGTCGAGGCCGCCGGCGTGGCCGGCGTCATCACGGGCAAAGCCATTTATAGCGGCTCCCTGGACTTGCGCGAGGCAGTGGCGCTCACCAAATAACCAAAGGATAACACCGCCAGGCGACCAGCAACAGATCGAGCATGGTTGGGCTCTTTTCTCCATTGACCGGACTTGGCGGCAAATAAATACTATGCTGACGAAAAGAATCATTCCCTGTCTCGATGTTAAAGACGGCCGGGTCGTCAAGGGCGTCCAGTTTCTGGAGTTGCGCGACGCCGGGGACCCGGTGGAGGCGGCCGAAGCCTATGATGCCCAGGGGGCCGACGAACTGACTTTTCTGGACATCACCGCCTCCAGCGACAAGCGCAACATCATCCTGGAGGTGGTCGGCAAAACCGCGGAGCGGGTGTTCATGCCCCTCACGGTCGGCGGCGGAGTGCGCGAGATCGCCGACATCCGCAACCTGCTCAACGCGGGCGCCGACAAGGTCTCGATCAATACTGCGGCGGTTCACCGGCCGGAATTCGTCCGTGAGGCGGCCGAGCGGTTCGGCTCCCAGTGCATCGTCGTCGCCATTGATGCGCGGCGGGTGCCGGATGCCGATCCCATGGCCTGGGAGGTCTATACCCATGGCGGCCGCAATCCGACCGGCATCGACGCCCTGGAGTGGGCGGAGCGCATGGAGAATCTGGGGGCCGGAGAAATTCTGCTGACCTCGATGGATTGCGACGGCACCAGGGATGGTTATGATATTCCTTTGACCCGCGCGGTCAGTGACCGGGTCGGTATCCCGGTGATCGCATCGGGCGGGGTCGGCAACCTCGAACATATCCGGGAAGGACTGGTCGAAGGCGGAGCGAATGCCGCTCTGGCGGCGAGCATTTTCCATTTCCGGGAATACACCATCGCCGAGTGCAAGGACTTTCTGCAGAACGCCGGCGTGGCTGTCCGCCCACTCTAGGACGGCAAGTGGATTTTCCAGGAGTCCCGGCCCCGCCGGAGGCCCTTTGCCCGAGCAGGTGACCCATGGCAGAACCGAACCAGCAGCAGATCATCGAAGCTCTTTACCAGGTGGTACAGGAGCGTAAAAAAGAGTCGCCGGATCATTCCTATGTGGCGTCCCTGTATGCCAAGGGCCTGGACAAGATCCTTGGCAAGGTCGGCGAAGAGGCGACCGAAGTGGCGATCGCCGGCAAGGGCGGGGACGCCGGGGAACTGGTCTCGGAACTGGCCGATCTGTGGTTTCATACCCTGGTCCTGATGGCCTGGTACGATCTGCCGCCGGAGCGTGTTTATGCTGAGCTGTCCCGACGATTTGGGCTGTCGGGGCTTGTCGAGAAAGCCAATCGTGATTAACGTGTGTCCATCCGGAAACTCCGGGCGGACACAGTGCAGTTTTCGAGCTGGAAACCAACTTGAACAGGCCGGGAGAAATAGAGCCTATGACGATTCAGGAACGTTTGACCGAAGCCATGAAAGAGGCCATGAAAAGTCGGGACGCCGCCCGCCTGAGCGCCATTCGCATGGCGCGAACCGCGCTCAAGAATGCCGAGATCGAGGCCCGCGCAGAACTCGATGACCAAGCGGCCATCCGGGTCCTGTCCACCCTTGTCAAACAGCGCCGCGAGGCCGCCGAAGCCTATCGCGCCAGCAGGCCGGAACTTGCCGACAAAGAGGAGCAGGAACTGGCTGTGCTGCAGGAGTTTCTGCCGCAACCGCTGACGGCGGAAGAGGTTGCCGTTATCGTCGATCAGGTCATCGCCGAACTCGGTGCTACGGGCATGCGCGACATGGGGCCGGTGATGAAGCAGGTTACCCGGCGCACGGTCGGCAGGGCTGATGGCAAACAGGTCAGTACCCTGGTCCGCCAGAAATTGAGTGGGGCATGACCGAATTTGGAGAAAGTCGCAACCCGTCACGATGAATGGACTTGATATCGCCATCCTTGTCATCCTGGCCGGTTTTGCGGTCAAGGGAGTGCTGCGCGGCCTGCTCAAGGAAGTCTGTTCCCTGGCAGGTCTTTTTGTCGGCACTTTCCTCGCTTTCCGTTATCATGGCCCTTTGGCCGAGCGCTTGATGGAGCAGATCGACCTGCCGGTGGCGGTCGCCATCGCCATCACCTTCACGGCGCTTTTCCTGTGCGCCATGCTGTTCTTCCTGGCGCTCGGATTCCTGCTTTCCCGTTTCGTCAAGCTGTTATTCCTCGGCGGCTTCAACCGGCTCATCGGCGGTTTCTTCGGACTGGCTCAGGGCGCGCTGCTGTTGGCCGTGGTGCTGTTCGCTTTGTCTTTGCGTCCCTTGCCGTGGATCGATCGCCTGACCGAAACATCCCAATTGGCGCCGCCCTTCGTTGACCTGGGCGATGCGATTCTGCAGGGCAGCCGGGAGGTGCTGCGATGAACGGTCCGGCTTCGACATGGTCGGCTTCCCTTGCGAATGAAAGTCTGCGGCTGCTGGAATTCGACAAGGTGGTCAATGCTCTGGCCGGCCGGACCCAAACGGCCTATGGCGGCGAAGCCGCCCGTCGGCTGACCCCATTGCAGAGCCGTCATGAAATCGAAACCGCTCTGGCCGAGGCAGGCGAAGCCTTGCAGCTGCTGGCGGAAAACGGTCCGCTGCCGGTCGGGAATGGCGAAGATCTCACCCCAGCGCTTGAGAGCCTGCGGGTCGAGGGCAGACGGCTGGAACCGGAAACGCTTTTCGAGGTCCTGCGGGCCATCGAATCCGCCCACGCCTGCCGCCAGCGCCTGCTGGACCGGGGCGAGGCCCCTCTGCTGCGGGATATGGGCCGTGAGCTGACTCCGCTCTCGGATTTGGCCGCCGACATTCGGCGCAGCATTGGCGTCCGCGGGGAGATCCTTGATTCAGCCTCGTTTCAGCTTGAGGACCTGCGCCGCCAGGTTCAAGCCACCCGCAACCGCATCAAGCGGCAGCTGGCCGGCCTGCTCGAGGACGACCGGCTGCAGGGAGTCTTTCAGGAACAGTTGATCACCGACCGCAACGGCCGCTATGTCCTGCCGGTCCGGGCCGACCATAGCGGCCGCATCAAAGGTTTTGTTCAGGATGTCTCGGCCAGCGGTCAGACCCTTTATCTTGAACCGGCCGCCGCACTGGAAGGCAACAACCAGGTGCAGAAGCTGCTGCGGGATATCCAGCATGAGGAGGATCGTGTGCTGGCCCGCTTGACGGCGGGGGTCCGGGCCGCCCGGCAGGCCCTGGCCGGCAACCAGACGATCCTGACCCGGCTTGATTTGCGCCAGGCCACAGCGCGCCTGACCAGGGACCTGGACGGCTGCATCCCGGAACTGGCCCGGGAGCCGATGCTGGCCCTGGCGGCAGCCAGACACCCCCTGCTGGTTCTGGCTGCCCGTCAGGATGACCGGCAGAATCCCGTGGTCCCTGTGGATATCCGGCTGGCCAGGGAACGGGAGACCCTGATTGTCAGCGGGCCCAATACCGGCGGCAAGACGGTGATGCTGAAAACCGCCGGCCTGCTGGTCCTGATGGCGCGGGCGGGCCTGCCGCTGCCCTGCGCGCCGGCCAGCCAGGTCTACCCCTTCCCCGAGGTTCTCGCCAATATCGGCGACGACCAGAGTCTCGAGCAGAGCCTCTCGACGTTTTCGGGTCACCTGGTCCGGCTGCGCGGCATCCTCGCCCGGGCGGGCAGGGGCACTCTGGTATTGCTGGATGAACTGGGCACCGGGACCGACCCGAGCGAAGGCGCCGCCCTTGCCCTGGCCATCCTCGATCATCTGCGCCAGGCGGGCGCCCGGACGATTGCCACCACCCACCTGCATGCGGTCAAAGGATATGCGCATCTCGAAGATGCCGTTGACAATGTCGCCGTTGAATTCGACGAAGAGACCCTCACCCCGACCTATCGACTGCATTACGGCATCCCGGGTGCCAGCCATGCCTTTACGATCGCCCGTCGCTTGGGGCTGCCGGAGTCTCTTTTGCAGCGCGCAGGCGAATATCTCGGCGGCGACGAGCGCGAAAGCCTGATGGTGGTCGAGCGCCTGCAGTCCCTGCGTGCCAGCCTGCAGGAGGAGCTGGACGCTGCCGATGCGCTGCGCCGCGAGGCCGAGCAGGAAAAAGAACTGCGGCAGCAGCTGCATCGCGAACTTCAGGACAGGCAGCAGGCCATCCTCACGGAAACCCGGCAGAAGGGGCAGCGCATCCTGACCGATGCCGAAGAAAAGCTGCGGGAACTTTTCCGTCAGGCGCGCGGGGCCACGGGACAGCCGAAGGAGCAGGCCCGCCTGACCCGCGCAGTTCGCGAGATCAAGGGTGAACTCCCCGAAACCACGGTCGAGCCCCCCGGCGAACCGCCGACGACGGCCGAACCTGGCGAATTGCTGTTCGTCCCCTCCCTCGGCATCGACGCCGAAGTGGTTCGGGCCGAGGATGGCCGGGCGGAACTCGCCGCGGGCGGCAAGACGCTGCGTCAGCCGCTCAAGGCGCTCCGCCAGTACCGACCCCGGCGCTTTGCCGAAAAAGCCAAGGCCGCACCGCGCATCCGGGACCGGGTGGAGCGCAAAGGCTTCCAGCCGCGGTTGCTGCTGGTGGGCAAACGGGTCGACGAAGCTCTGCATCTACTCGACCAGTTTCTCGACGAGGCTCTGCTGCACGAGCGGGCCGACCTGGAAATCGTCCACGGTGCCGGCCAGGGTGTCTTGCGTCGGGCCGTTCGGGAAGCTCTTGCCGAACGCCGGGATGTGGTCAGGTTGCATGCGGCGGCCGCTGATCAGGGTGGCGATAATGTCACCATCGTGGAGTTGCGGTGCTGATGAGTATCATCGCGGAAGAAACAATTCAGGATATTCGCCAGCGCGTCGATATCGTCGAAGTCGTGGGCAGCTACCTGCCGCTCAAGCGGTCCGGCGCCAACCATTTGGGGCTCTGCCCTTTTCATCAGGAAAAGACCCCCTCCTTCAACGTCAACGAGCCCCGGCAGATCTTTCACTGCTTCGGCTGCGGCGTCGGCGGCGATGTCTTCTCCTTTCTGATGCGCATGGAGGGACTGCCTTTTCCGGAAGCTGTCAAGCGCCTGGGCGAGAAGGTCGGTATTGAAGTCGAGGAGACGGCCGATAGTCCGGCGGAAATCCAGCGGCGTGAACAGCATGAACAACTCTGGAAAATCAATGCAGCGGCCTGTGTCTTTTTCCATCAGATGCTGCTCGAGGATGCGGCCGGTGGGACTGGCCGTCGCTATCTGCGCCAGCGCGGCTATGACGGTGACACGGTGCGCGAATTCCGTCTTGGTTTCGCCCCGGACGCCTGGGAGTCTTTGGTCAGCCATCTCGGCAAAAAAGGTTTTTCCGGAAAGGATCTGATCGAGGCAGGCCTGGCCAAGCCCGGCAAGGAAGGCCGCAGTCCCTACGATGTGTTTCGCAATCGGTTGATTTTCCCGATTTTCGATCTGCAGGAACGGGTGGTTGCCTTCGGCGGCAGGGTCTTGGATGAAAGCCTGCCCAAGTATATTAATTCACCGGAGACCCCGGTCTACCAGAAAGGGAAAACCCTCTATGGCCTGTGCCAGGCCCGCGATGCCATACGCCGCTCCCGGCAGGTTCTGGTGGTCGAGGGCTATTTTGACCTTCTGGCCCTGAGTCGTTGCGGCTATAACAACGTCGTCGCGACCTGCGGAACGGCATTGACGGCCGACCATGCCCGGCTGTTGAAACGTTATGCGGAAAAGGTTTTGCTGGTCTTTGATGAGGATAAGGCGGGTCGGCAGGCCAGTTTTCGGGCCATGGAGGCACTCCTGCCGGCAGGGTTGACGGTGCAGATGGCGGAACTTCCGGCCGGGGCCGACCCCGATTCCTTTCTTCAGGAACGGGGAGAATCTGCATTCGGCACCATCGTCGACTCTGCACGACCTGCTCTCGAGGTCTTCATGGAAGATCGCCTGGCTGCGGCGGGACAGGATGTGGAGGGGCTGGCCAAGGCCGCGGAGGAGGTTTTAAGACAGTTGCGGCGGCTTCCCGGCGAGTTGGAGAGAGATCTTTACGTCCAGAAACTGGTTGCGAAAACCGGCTTGTCCGAAGACCTTGTGCGTGGCCGCAGCCAAAGCATTCCAGCGGAACGGCAACCGGCTTCCCGGCGGGCTGTACAGCCGGCATCGGCAACGACAACATCGGCTCAGATAGAAAGGACCCAGGGCTATCTGCTGCGCCTGATGCTGGCCAGCCGAAACATGCGCCAGCGGGTGGCAGACGAAGGTCTCGACAGTCTGTTCCTGGACGAAGTCTACCATCGATCAGCGGCGCACCTTTTGTCCCTGCAACAGTCTGACGGCGGATTGCCGGAAAACCTGGCCGAAACGACCAGAGATCCGGAACTGCAGTCGATTCTGGTCAACCTGATGCTTGAGGAAGACGCCTCCTGGATGGCCGATGCCGCCGGGCAGATATTCGCCGGCTGCCGCCGGTCGGTGCAGCGGGAGCGGCTCAGGCAGCGGTTGAGGGAACTCGACCGGCTTCAGGAGGAGGCGCGTCAGAGGGGAGATGAGGCAGCGGAGAACCAATGTCTCCGCGAAAGGATGGAAATTAACCAGGAGATCAAAAAAGTCCTTGAAAAAGAGTGATTTACATGTATAATGTCCGGATTGTCCGGAGCGTGTCATCTTTCTCTGGCACGAGTGAAACCCCGAGGGAAATCGAATGACCAAGAAAACCAGTATCGAAGAAGTTCAGCAGCTGATCGATCTCGGCAAGGAAAAAGGGTACCTGACCTACGACGAAGTCAATGACATCCTTCCCGCCGACATGGTGTCTTCGGAGCAGCTCGACGATGTTATGAGCATGTTCGGGGAAATGGACATCGAGGTGGTTGAGGCGGAGCGCAAAGGCAGCGCCCGCAAGCCGGATGACGCGGACGATCTCGACAAGGGCAAAGGGGACGAAGAAGCCGAGTTCGAAACCGATATCGCTGGTCGGACCAGCGATCCGGTGCGCATGTACCTGCGTGAAATGGGACAGGTCTCCCTGCTGACCCGTGAAGGAGAGGTGGAGATCGCCAAGCGTATTGAGGAAGGGGAGGCCTTGGTTGCGCGGGTGATCGTCAAGACGCCGATTGCCTTCAAGGAAGTGATCGGCCTTGGCGACCGTCTCGCCAAAGGCCACATCAGCGTTGCCGAAATCACCAAGGACTACGACGAGGAAGAAGGCAGCGAAGTCGAACATACCCATCACGAAAGGGTCATGGACCTGATCGGCCAGATTCGCGACCGCTACGCCCGGTTTATGGAACAGCGGGAAATCGCCGCAGCCGCAACGACCAAGACGGCCCGCAAGAGCATCGACAAGGAGATTGTTTCCCTCAAGGCGGAAATCGGCGACCTGATCAACCAGATCCGCCTCAAGGATTACCAGATCGCCAAAATCGTTGATCGGCTGAAAGAGTTGGCCCAGCAGGTCAAACGAGGCAGGCACGAGATGAAGGCCTGCGAAAAGGAGCTGGGGCAGCCTTACGAGGAAATTAGCAAGCTCTTGCGACAGATGCGTAAAAGCGAAGAAAGCGCCCGCAAGGTAGCGGAAAAGCTGGACCGCCCCATCGACTCCCTGCTGGTGGTGGAAAAGCGGCTAAAGGGCATCGATCGCAAATTCAACAAGGTCGAGGAGGAATCCGGTTTCGCGCCCGATGAGCTGCTGGAGTCCCTTAAGGAAGTCAACCAGGGAGAATGGAAGGCCAAACAGGCCAAGTCAGAGCTGGTGGAAGCTAACCTGCGCCTGGTCGTTTCCATCGCTAAAAAATACACCAACCGCGGCCTGCAGTTCCTGGATCTGATTCAGGAGGGCAATATCGGTTTGATGAAGGCAGTCGATAAGTTCGAATACCAGCGCGGCTACAAGTTTTCGACATACGCGACCTGGTGGATTCGCCAGGCAATTACCCGGGCGATCGCCGACCAGGCCCGCACGATCCGTATTCCGGTGCACATGATCGAGACGATCAACAAACTGATTCGCACCAGTCGCCAACTGGTCCAGGAGATCGGCCGCGAGCCGACCCCGGAAGAGATCTCGGAACGTATGGAACTGCCATTGGAAAAAGTGCGGCGCGTTTTGAAAATCGCCAAGGAGCCGATCAGTCTGGAAACCCCGATCGGCGAGGAAGAAGATTCCTCGTTGGGCGATTTTATCGAGGATAAAGGCGTGGTTTCACCGCTTGAGGCGGTGATCAAGGGCAATCTGTCCGATCAGACGTCCAAGGTTCTGGCCACCCTGACCCCCCGCGAAGAGCGGGTGTTGCGCATGCGATTCGGCATTGGCGAGAAATCGGACCACACGCTGGAGGAGGTCGGCCAGGATTTCGCAGTGACCAGGGAGCGCATCCGGCAGATTGAAGCCAAGGCCCTCCGCAAGCTGCGCCATCCAAGCCGGGCCAAGCGACTCAAGAGTTTTGTTGAACAGACTTAAAGTGATTGACAGTCAGAACCTCCAGGCATACACTGACTGCTTAGCGTTTTTCGGGCCCATAGCTCAGCTGGCAGAGCCACCGGCTCATAACCGGTCGGTCCCAGGTTCGAATCCTGGTGGGCCCACCACCCACCAGCTTCCGGATGGGCGCATGACACGTATCAGAACAGACCATCAACCAGATCCCGAGTGCAACCCGATAAATGTGTTGCACTCTTTTTTTCGCTGTCGCTATGGCTAAGAACCAACCCCGCATCCACGATCTCGTCGGTCTTCTCAATAGCCATTTCCCGCCTGAACTTGCGGAGGAATGGGACAACGTGGGACTGCAGGTCGGGGAACCGGACAAGGTTCTGACCAAGGGACTGATTGCTCTCGACCCCAGCGTCGAGGCCGTTTCGGCCGCCCGCGACGCTGGCGCGCAGGCCTTGATCACCCATCATCCCCTGTTTTTCCGCACCTGCAGACAGCTGACTGCCGATGACGAAATCGGCCGCATTATCTGGCCCGCAGTGCAACACGGCATTTCGATCGTCAGCGTCCACACCAATCTCGACTCCGCGCAGCCCGGGCTCAACACCTGGCTCGCCGATCGCCTGGGCCTGCGGCAAACCGAACCGCTGAGCCGGGCGCCGGGAAATCTTGTCAAACTTGTGGTCTACGTTCCCCGGGAACATACCGAGCCGGTCGCCGAGGCGCTGTTCGCTGCCGGCGCCGGCCATGTGGGAGATTACGATCAGTGTTCATTCCGGCTGCCGGGTGTCGGGACCTTCCGTCCCGGTGAAGGGTCTTCGCCTTTCATCGGCAACCAGGGTCATCGCGAAGAGGTCCGGGAGTACCGGCTCGAAGTCGTCGTGCGCCAGAGTCGCCTCGCTCGCGTCCTGGAACGCCTGTTCAAGGCACATCCCTATGAAGAAGTGGCCTACGACCTGATCCCCCTCGGCAATCAAGACCCGCAAGCCGGAATGGGGAGGATCGGTCGGCTTGCCGAACCCTGCTCCCTCGAAACCTATGCCCAACGGGCCAAGGATGCTCTCGGCTGCGCGGCGCTTCGCGTGTCCGGCCGTCCCGGAATGGCGATTGCCAAAGTGGCGGTCTGCGGCGGCAGCGGCGCAAGTTTGATCCGCGCGGCCCGTCGTCAGGGGGCGGACGTGATCGTTACCGGCGATATCAAGTATCACGAGGTATTGTCCGCACAGGCGCTCGGTATCGCGGTGATCGATGCGGGACATTTTGCCACGGAACAGTTGATGACGAAGGAATTGACCCGGATCTTGAACCAGTCCGCGGCAGAGCGGGGCTGGGAGGTTTCATTCGAAGTTTTTGCCGGCGAGCGGGAGCCTTTCCGGACGATTTGACGGCAAACAAAACAGGTTTTTTCACGCAGGACCAAGGATTCACGCAAAGATCAGGAAAGGGAGGCATCATCGTGCAGGAAAAATTGCAGTTGCTGAAAGAATTGCAGGCATTGGACGCCGACCGGCAATCTCTTCTCCAGCAACGCCAGAAGTTTGTTGATGAACAGGACGTGCTGCAGACTGAGGTGGACCGGATCCAGGGTATGGTCGACAGCCTGGCGGAAGAGATGGATGGGCTGAATGAAGAGCGCCGCGAACTGGCCCGGGCCCTGACGATCGAAGAAGAGAATGTCGAGCGTTCGGAAAGCCGGTTGCCGCAGATCAAAACCCAGAAGGAGTACGTTGCGGTCCTCAAAGAAATCGACACTGCGAAAAAACTGCTCAAGGAACTGAGTGAAAAGATCGCCGACAAGGATAAGTCGCTGGCCGGGCTCGGGGAGGAAAAACAGGAAAAAGACAAGGAGTTGGCGGAACTCAACCAGGAAGTGGCAACCCGCCGTGCCGAAATCGGAGCCAAACTGGCCGAAGTGGATGAGCGCCTTGCAAGCATGACCGATGAACGCAACGCGTTTCTCGAGAAATTGCCTAAAAGTCTCCGCAAGCGGTATAATCTCCTTCTTGAGCGACGGGACGGAATTGCAGTCGTCGAAGCCAGAGACGGTGCCTGTCTCGGTTGTAATATGCAGTTGCCGCCCCAGCAGTTCAACAGCCTGTATACGGCCAGCGAAGTGCAATCCTGCCCCCAATGCAACCGCCTGTTGTTCATTGCCGAGCAGGACTAGATCGAGTTTTCGTGGTCGGAGAAAATCAGGTGATCGCCGCCCACCTTCACGGTTGGGCTCCAGCGGGCATGCCCGCCGTAGCCTTGGCGAAGGCGGGGGGAGGAAAGTCCGGGCTCCACAGGGCAGGGTGGTCCCTAACGGGGACCGGGGGCGACCCCAGGGAAAGTGCCACAGAAAGCAGACCGTCCGCCGAAGCCTTGGCGAAGGCGGATAAGGGTGAAACGGTGAGGTAAGAGCTCACCAGTGCCGACGGCGACGTCGGCAGCTCGGCAAACCCCACCCGGTGCAAGACCAAATAGGGGGACGATTGAGGGCGGCCCGCCCGAAGTCCCCGGGTCAGGTCGCTTGAGGCTGTCGGCAACGGCAGTCCTAGAGGAATGATCACCGCCCTGGCGGGGGCAACCCCGACAGGGAACAGAACCCGGCTTACGATTTTCTCCGGCCACGTTTTTCAACGCTCCCCGAAAGCCCAGCCGTTATTTCGATGCCTCGCTCGCTCTTTTTTACGACCGGTCGCTGGGAGAAAACCGTGGCCCGGGCCTCTGCGGAGTTGGCCGGGCTCCCAGCGGATGACCGATACTGGCTCGAAGCGCGCCTGACGGTCATTCGCAATCTGCAGATCGCAATGGACCGCCTGTTCAGGCAGGCCGGCGGACCGGAACTGTGCGTTGCCTGCCCCGATTGCTGCTGCGGCTGTGGTCGGCATCATTTCACCCTCACCAATCTGCTCTTGAGCTTGGTGGAGGCACTCGACCTGCCTTCCCCGGATTATCGACAAACCTGCCCCTATCTTGGCCGGCAAGGCTGTCGCCTGGCCGCCGCACAGCGGCCCTACAATTGCATCTCATTTATCTGCGGCGACGTCGAAGGGCAGCTCGAAGCCCGCGACCGGAAGGCGTTCTACCGGCTGGACGAACTCCTGCGCAGAGAGTACGAAGCCATTGCCGCGCGCTATCCGGCGGCCAGTCTGCGCGGCCTGCTGATCGCCGAGGAGCGAAACGGCGATCGTCCCCTCTTGCGGCCTTCGGCGCTTGGCAGTAAACTGACATCCTGAACAATTTTCCGGAAGGGATTTCCATGCAAATCAGCTTCAAGCGGACCAATGGGGAACTCGACGATCTGATCGACCAGATCCTGGAGCTCTGTGAGGTCCACCATCCGGAAATCATCCGGGAGATGATCATTACCGCTCTTAAAGCCGGCCAGGAGACCGATTACCTGGCCGATCTGAAAATGCTGCGCTCGACCATGAAGGAGATGCGCTACACCAGCAAGCTGTTCGGCGCTCACCGCGAGCGCAAGAAGGTCACCATATTCGGTTCGGCCCGCACCGACCCTGCCGATCCGGTTTACCAGAAATGTATCGCCTTCTCCCGGCAGCTGGTGAGGCTCGGCTACATGGTGATCACCGGCGGCGGTCCCGGCATCATGCAGGCCGGCAACGAAGGCGCCGGGGCCGAAAACTCCTTTGCGGTCAATATCCGCCTGCCCTTCGAGCAGGAGACCAACCCGGTCATGCAGAACAGCCCGAACGTGATTACCTACAAGTATTTTTTCAACCGGAAAGTGGCCTTTCTCAAGGAAGCCGATGCGGTGGCTCTGTTCCCGGGAGGGTTCGGCACCCTCGACGAGGCGATGGAAACCCTGACCCTGATGCAGACCGGGAAAAATCCGCCAATTCCACTGGTGCTGATCGATGACGATCAGGGATCCTACTGGGAGCCGTGGCTCGAATTCATCAAATCGACCATGCTCAACCAAGGGATGATTTCCGGTCTTGACATGAGCCTGTTCTCGATTACCCAGGACCCGCTGGAGGCAGCCCAGATCATCAATGATTTCTATCAGGTCTACCACTCCAGCCGCTGGGTAAATACCTCGCTGGTGATTCGGCTCAACAAGATGTTGAACAAGGAGCAGATTGCCGTTCTGGCTGAGGAGTTCAGCGAAATCATTGATCCAAAAGGAACTCTGGAAATCACCAAAGCTTTGCCCGAGGAATATGACCAACCGGACCTGCTGGACCTGCCGCGGTTGGTCTTTCCTTTCAATCGAAGCAATTACGGCCTGTTGAAGGCGTTTATCCGCCGGCTGAATTCCTTCTGAACCAGAGAAGGTGGCAGGGCGGCAAAGCCGAGGGAGCATCGATGTGCAGGATTTTGAATAGGACCAGGGACAACAGGGTTCAATTTCCGCGAGGTTTTCCCAAAAAAAAATGGAGTTGGGGACGCTCCAGAAAATGGAGAATCTGACATGCGCATGCTGGTTGCCCTTCTCTCAGTCATGCTGCTGATGGCGGGCTGCAACGCCGAGGAGAAACAACCCCGACCGGAGCCGGCCGTGAAAAAGGCCGAAGCCAGAACAGCTCCGCCAGCAGTGACCTATGTCACGATCGGCACCGGCGGGGTTTCCGGGGTTTATTATCCGACCGGCGGTGCCATCAGTCAGATCGTCAATGCCAAGCGCAGGCAGTACAATCTGCGCACCACCGTCGAGTCAACGCCGGGATCGGTCTTTAATGTCAACGCCGTCATGTCCGGCGACCTGCAGTTCGGGATTGTGCAGTCCGACCGTCAGTTCCAGGCCTACAATGGCACGGCGGACTGGCTGGGTGCGCCGCAGAAAGAGCTGCGCTCGGTCTTCTCGATCCACCCGGAAACGGTCACCCTGGTCGCCGCCGTCGACACCGGCATTGAGAAGGTCGCCGATCTCAGAGGCAAGCGGGTGAATATCGGCAATCCGGGGTCAGGTCAACGCGGCAATGCCCTCCACCTTCTGGATGCAGTCGATATCAATTACGAGACCGAAATGCAGGCCGTGGGCATAAAAGCCGCCCAAGCGCCGGCCATGCTGCAGAACGGCACCATCGATGCTTTTTTCTATACGGTCGGTCATCCCAACGGGTCCATCAAGGAAGCGGTTGCCGGACCTCGCAGGGTCAGGTTCGTACCGGTGGAAGATGCGCTGGTCGAGGCTCTGGTCGCCCAATTCCCTTATTATGCTCAGGACACGATTCCGATCGCACCTTATCTGGAAGTTGCCAACGAGAAAGACGTGCCGACTATTGGCGTCAAGGCCACCCTGGTGACCACAGCCCGGCTCGCCGACGACATCGTCTACGCCGTGACGCGCGAAACTTTCGAGAATCTCGACGAGTTCAAGAAACTCCATCCCGCCTTCCGGAGCCTGACCAAAGAAAGCATGCTGCAGGGCTTGAGTGCGCCGCTTCACCCGGGGGCTCTGAAATATTACCGGGAAGTGGGGCTGAAAGAGTAGGCGGGGGACATCTCATGATTACTTTGGTTTTTCCCTCCCGATTTCCATGCCTTCACTCGGTCCCTGAAAAAACCTGATTGTTGATATTCACGGGGCCACGGCATTGACAATGAAATTTTTCAAAATATTCTGGGTTTCCGGAGTCAGATTTTTGAACTTGAGGCCCATCTCAAATTTATCCTGGTGGCGGTCCATCCGCTTCTCGGCAGTCCAGACGATAGTGCCTAATATCGACATGGGTTCCTCATGGCCAGGCAAGGGCAGGTGAATGGTCACATCGGATTTGAGGCCGGGGAGCCCATCCTGCCCGACAAACTCAAGCCCGGCCCCCTTTAAACTCAGATTATTTAACAGGGCCATCCGCTTCTGGCTCCTGAAGTGGACTTCGATATAAAAATCCTGCTGCAGGCCCATGCGGAAACTTCCTCTCGCACCAAGCAGCAGGTCTTTTAGCAGAGCCCGGAAGTCTTCCATGCTCTTTTTCGAACGCTCTGAGGCCGATTCGTCTTTTCTCATGGTCCCAAGCTCTATTTCAACCTCCTTGAGAAGCTTTTTATAAAGAGGAATCCTGCCCAGAAGATCCTGACGATGGATGGAAAAGCTTTTGGTCGCTACGATGATATTTTCGATATTGACCTTTTTGCGGCAATGGGGACAATCAATCATTTCTAGTTCGATAAGAAGAGGCGACCTTATGATTTTTTCACACTCCGGGCACTTCATTTGAAACATATTGTTCAACCCTTGTTTAATTTTCGGACTGTTCCGGCGCGAGTTGATCCTGCTGGAGCATCCGTTCCAAAGAATCATTTATCAAATCAGCCTTCTCTTGAAAAACATTTTGAAAAACAACCCCGAATGCGCGCCTTCCTTTTCCATCATAGTTGGCCACATTGTAGATGACTTTTCCTGCCAGCTTGATAACCATGTCATTAAATGGCAGATGCATGAAGACCTCGGTTCCAATCGGCACTGACGTCCCATAACCAACCAGAGCACCGCCCGATGAAAGGCTCAAGACCTGCAAAGATTCCAGCTTCTTCTGGTTGATGGAAACTTCGGCAGTGATGTCCATCGTGCAGCGCAGATTCTTGCGGCGCTCCGTTTCAGGACTGACCCTGGCATACAGGGCATCCTGAAGCTCTGCAGGCTGAACCGGCTTGAGCAGAAAAGCCTGGCAGCCGGCTTCGTAGCAAGCCCGGCGTTCGACAGGATCGTCCTGTTTGCTGACGGCGATGATTGGTAGCGGATTCTCGGCGCTATAGGAAGCCAGCATTTTGACGACCTCATGAAGCGGCTGCGAGCCCTCCTGATCGCCGACGATGACGACATCGGTAAATCCGCGCTCGATAACGAGCCTGGCCGCCTCCGGTTCTTTGAGTCGTAAGGCTTTGAGCCCCATGCGTTGAAGCAGCAAGTGCAGATACATCGAGAAGGTCTGGCTTTTTTCAATGACAAGAGCGCTGGTTGGATAGTTCATTCATGCCCCCGAGAGAGTTGTCCGTGCGACAAACTAAGGTCATTTTGAAGGAGTTGCCTGTTTCTTTATCCAAGTCTGGATATTGAACAGATCCATTTTTTTGATGTCGATGAACTCGATCCCGAGACCGGGCACCCCATAATCTTTCCTCAGGTTGAATTTCCTGTTGAGCCAGGCAACACGCCCCCGGCAGTTAATAAGGGTTGAGTCGGCGCGCAGCCGAAAAGCGAGAGAGACAGTGGTGTCTACGGGGAGTTCTATTGGTGTTTCCAGGAAAACTCCGCCAACGGAAATGTCGCGCAAGGTCCCCTGCATCGCCTCGGCGCTTTCTTGTGCAAACATTGCCAGAACATTGATTTTGCCCCTTTGTCCGGACCATTTCGGAAAGGTAATGAACTTCCGACTGGTGTTCAGGCAATCCTCGCGGGTCAGGGGTTTGTGCACAATATCGTTGCAACCGGCAGCCAGACAGCGCTCCAGATCGTGTTGTTGACTGCTGCTGGTCACGATGACGATCGGTGTCGCCCCCACCTCGAAATCACTCTTGATCTGCCGGCAGGCTTCGTCTCCGTTCAGTTTCGGCATATACAAATCCATGAAAACCAGGTCGGGTTTTTCCTGTTTGACGATGGCCACTGCCTGGTCGCCATCCTCCGCAGTCAAAATCTCAACCTGCTCCCGTCGGAAGAAGTCTTTGGCCAGTTTGATGAACAGTGGGGTGTCGTCAACAACCAGGATTTTCTTCGAATACATGTACAGGGTTTCTTTGGTCTTCATGTCATAATGTCCCGGAACGCAATAAACCACTGGTCAGCGCTATCCTGAAAACTGGTTCGCAATGGATTTTTGTCGTGCAAAACTTCGGTCACACAGTTCCCACAGGAAAAACCAAGTTCATACGAAAAATACGACCTGGCAGCGGTGAAAGAGAGGAACTCTGAATTTTCATTACTGATCTCAGCCCGTGCGTAAAAACTCCTGTTTAAGAAAGTTTTTTACGTTCATAGAGGATACATGCAAACACTCACAATTTTCTCACAATTACTTTCAACTTGAATTCTTTGGTCTTGTCAAGGCAATAGTTGAGGTTTTCCCGGTCGGATCGTTATTCAAGAATGACTGAGAGATTTCAATTTGTTGTTGCCGACAGGCCTCTAGGACCGCTGTCGACTGAAAACCATTTTCTGGTTGGCCAGCTTTTCGGCTGGGCCGACCCACGCGTAGGCAAGCAGAGAAGGTTCAAGGTTGCTGGTTGTTATCCTGTGGGGATGCTGCGGAGGATTGAGGATCAAGGAACCCGGGGCATAAACTCCGGCATCATTTTCTGAAATGGCGCCGCTCAGACAGAAATATGATTCGGTAATGCCTTGATGACTGTGGGTCGGATAGGTTGTTCCGGGCGCGAACAACACCAGTCCCAGTATCAGCTCTGCCGAGACAACAGGTCCTTTGGGACCCGCAATTTCTGCGAAAGCGTATTTATTTTTTAAACCAGGCGGCAGTTTGCCATAGCCAAACTCCCAAAAAAACTGGTCTCGAACCCGCTCAATGGCTCGCGATAGTGGCGCCGTGCAATGCGGCATGCCAAGTTCCAGGGCCCTTGACAGATGAGCGCAGACAGGCTTTGCCGATGCCTGAAATCCGTCAATCGGCGGGTCAGCATGCAACAGCCGCGATAGCCGGTGGCGAACTTCTTTTTGATGGGAACGAATATGTGAACTGCCGCCGGCGGAGCTGAAGCGGTAGAGATTATAGAATTCGCGCAGGAGATATCGCCAGTCGGGCAACTGTTCGAGGCGGGATGGAATGGTTTTGCCATCATCATTCGTTGCACTCACTTTCGGCCTCCCGATGCAATCGCTAAAAAGGATACTCTCGCCTATTTTTGTAGGATGGCTGGTCTTTTGACCACCGTTTCCCAAGGGCCGCCGATACCTGTATGGTGCAAAGGATTCGGCTGCTTATGCTTTCAAGCAGCCCCCTCATCAAGATTGACCCCGGGGGCTTTTTCTTTGCCCCATTGACACATTAAATTCAGGATGTCTCCTAAACTCTCACCCTTGGCGGTGAGAAAATATTCAACCCGGGGAGGAACTTCTGCGTACACCTTGCGATGAATCAGACCATCGCGTTCCAGTTCCCGGAGTTGTTGTGTCAGCATCTTTTGGGTGACTGTCGGGATTCTCCGCTGCAGTTGGCTGAAGCGCAGGGTTTTCTGCAAGAGATGCCAGAGAATGATCCCTTTCCATTTCCCGCCAATCATTTCAAGAGTTGAAGCGACTCCGCACTGATAGGCTTCATTCCCCATAATTTTCCCTTATAGTTTCCATTTGGTAAGTACCATACAAAAATGTTGGTACTTGCTCTTTATGTTGGTTGAGTATAAATTAGCACTATTGACGTTTGCGGTGCAACCTGCAATCAAAAAATCGCCCATTCTTGAATCCCGCTTTTCAAAAGGAGACAAAAATGTCAGAGCAGTTCAAGGCCTTTTTCGTCGAGCAGCCTGAAAAAAAACACTTCACCAGATCCATTGTGACCCGCTCTCTGGACGATCTCCCCGAAGGAGATCTGGTCATTCGTGTTGCCTGGTCGTCTTTGAACTACAAGGATGCCCTCTCGGCCACCGGCCATCCCGGCGTAACCCGCAATTTCCCGCACACCCCGGGGATTGATGCCGCCGGCAGCGTTGTCTCCGATGCAAGCGGACGGTTCCAGCCGGGAGAGCAGGTTCTGGTGACCGGGTTCGACCTCGGCATGGAGACCGACGGAGGTTTTGGTCAGCTGATTCGTATCCCCGCCGAGTGGGCTGTCCCCCTGCCCGATGGATTGAGTCTCCGGGAAAGTATGATTATCGGGACGGCAGGATTTACCGCCGCCCTGTCCGTATGGAAAATGACCAAAAATGGTGTTAAACCGGAGGACGGCAATATTCTGGTCACCGGTGCGACCGGCGGGGTCGGCAGCGTAACGACGGCAATCCTTGCCAAAGCCGGTTACCGGGTGGTTGGCTCCACCTTAAAAGGAAGTGAAAAAGCTTTTTTGGAAGACCTCGGCGCCTCGGAAATCATCTCCGCGGATGAAGTGCTGGTCGGTGCTGACCGGCCAATGATGAAAGAACGCTGGGCCGGAGTGATCGATTGCGTTGGTGGCGACACGCTGGCCGCGGCCATAAAATCGACCCAATACGGCGGTACGGTCACCTGTTGTGGTCTGGTCGGGTCCACCGAGTTGAATCTCAATGTTTTTCCCTTTATCTTGCGAGGTGTCAGCCTGCTTGGCATCGACTCGGTCCAATGCCCGATGGAGCCGCGCCATAAAGTCTGGGAAAAATTGGCAAGTGACTGGAAAGTACCACAACTCGAAGAGCTCGCCACCGAATGCAGCCTGGATGATCTGGATGAAAGAATTTCCCGGATCCTCAATGGCCAGTTGCGCGGGCGCACAATTGTGAATCTCGGTCAATAAGACGAGATGACGGCAAAACAAAAGGGCCCGGCCATTGCGCCGGGCCCTTTTGTTTTAATCTTGGTTTCTTTACTGCTCAAACCATCGGCACAACCGGTCGATGCCCTCGACGATCTTGAAGCAGCAGGTGTCCAGGAAATCCTCGGGGAGTCGACCGTCTCCCGGATGTCTGCCGGCCATCGCCAGGGCCTTGGCGCCGTCGAAATCGACGAAGGCCAGGCGCGCCGTCAGTTCTTCTTCAGGTCGACCGAAGGCGCTGCCGGGCAGGATAGCGACCCCGGTCTCCGCCAGCAGCATTTGGCACATCTCGGCCGAGGTGCGGATGCCGCGCCGGTGCAGCTTTTCCTTCAGCGGTGAAAAGTCGGGGAACAGGTAGAAGGCCCCCTGCGGAGTCGCCAGATGAGCGCCGCAGGCTTCGAGCCGGCCGCAGATATGCTCGCTGAGGGTGTACAGGATTCGGCGCGACTGCTCCAGATACTCCTCGATGCGGATGCCGCCGCGGAAAGCCCGGACGGCGGCATACTGGATGGGCGCGCTGGTTGCGGTAAAGGTCTCGCTGGCCACCACCGCCATCGCCTCGAGCAGCCACTCCAGGCTTTCCGGAAAAGCAAAGGTGCCGAGGCGCCAGCCGCCGGCGCCGCACCACTTGCTCAGGCCGCCGCTGATAATCGTCCCTTCCGGATAATGTCGGGCAATGGAGGTGTGGGTGCCGGCGAAGTTCAGTTCGCCGTAGATTTCATCGGAGAGCAGCACGATATGGTACTTCCTGGCGACCTCGGCCAGCGCCGCGAGTTCATCATCATTGTAACTGCAGCCGGTCGGATTGTTCGGATAATTGAGAATGACGATAAAGGGTTTGGTCGGGTCCTGCCGGCAGAGCTTTTCGAGTTCGTCCGGGGTCAGCAGCCAGCGGTTCTCGCCGGTGGTGCGCAGCCAATGGACATGATGGCCGATGATATGTGCCTGCGGCGCATAGGAGACCCAACTCGGAGTTGGAATGACCAGGTCGCCATAGTAGGCCAGCTGCATGATGAACATCAGTTCCTTTGAGCCGGGACCGACCAGGATATGCTCCGGACGGAAATGCAGGTTCTGGGTCCGCTGGTAATAGTCCGCCACAGCCTGCTGCAGGTCGGGCAGGCCCCGTACCGGCAGGTAGTCCTTCTGGTGGGCGTTGGCCTGCAGGGCTTCGACCACCGGCTGCGGAACGGGGAAGGGCGACTGCCCCAATCCGAACTTGTAGATCTTGCGGCCTTCTTTAAGCAGCTGGTTGCTCAATTCATTGATGCCGAGAGTTGCGGATACCGGCAGGCCCCGGACATTCAGGTTGAGGTTGACCTGAAAAGGTCTGGCACTGGACATGGTGATCTCCTGACAAGGCTGGACGAAGGGTGTTCAGTCTGCCGACTGTTTGCCGGTCAGCGTATCGATTCCCACGGCAAAGACCGAAGTGCCCTCGACCGCGGTTTGCGGAATTCGGGAACCGTCACCGCCGTACTGGGCGACGATGATCTCCAAAGCCCGCCGCTTGTCGGCGGGCTTTTCGATAAAAAACGCGCGGCCGGTACCGATCACGCTGCGGTAGCGGACGCTCCACTTGCAGACATCGCCGGATTTGACAACCTGGCTGTCGACGTCAAACTCGAAACAGACCCGGTTGTTCCGGCGCAGCAGACGGATTTTTTGTCCGTCAGGCGCGGAATGGAAAAAGAGCGTATTGTTCCGGTAACCGAAACAGAGCGGAACCAGGTAGGGTCGGTCGCCGTCGCACATGGCCAGACGGCAGACCACGGCCTGGCCAATAACGGCCTCGATGGCAGCGGGATCGGTGATCTGCTGGTCGTTTCTTAGCATGCCTCGTCCTCGATTAAATTTTCGGCGACGAAAAAATCGGCGTGCAGGCCGGATCTCTCTCGGCGGCCATGTACGGATCGGCTCTCCGCCGGCGAACACCATCTCATGGTCCGATTGTAGAGGAAGCCGAGCGGCTTGGCCAGTTTTTCCGAAACCCCGGATTCCCGCTTGCCCTGAGAAAAGGTTTTGCGGCAAGCGGGTTTTCAGATAGAATGAAAACGCCGTTCTATTTTTTGAGAGGAGAGAGAAATGTCAGACCAGGTCATTTTGACGCGCAAGGAAAACCGCATCGGCTTCATCACCTTGAACCGACCCGAAGCCAAGAATACCTTCATCCCCGAATTTTCAACGCAACTGGACCGGGCCCTGTGGGATATGGAAAATGACGACGAGATCACGGTGGTCGTGATCAACGCCGCCGGCAAGCATTTTTCCACCGGGATCTCCCTCGACCAGTTTCGTAATAAGAGTCCCGGCGACTATCGAC